>JBEKJZ010000038.1:0-46876 GCA_050010955.1 Xanthobacteraceae bacterium
TCGCGCCGTCTCCGCAACCCCGACCAGCTCCGACGGCGCGAGCGCTAATCGTTCAAAGCGTAGAAAGGTGGGGTCCCTCTTGGATGCCGATCCGGGGTCCCGATTGGGCGCCGATTGACATTTGTGTCCCAAACGTTCTCCGCCTAGCACTGTTCTGTGGTTCGTCAAATGCGAAAGATCAAGTCCGTTGTATGTCACGCTGGCGACCGCTTCAGCGAGCCTGTGACGAAACCGAGCCGCCATATCCTTCGCACCGTACCGACCATGCACCCCGCCTTGGGTGTGCCCGACGAGCGCACGGCTTACGTCCTCGCCGACGCCAGTCACTCGCAGAGCGTCGGTGAAGTTATGCCGGAACGAGTGGAACACCTTCGCAGTGTCAGTGACCCCGTGCTCACCGATGTAGCGCCCAAACCATTTCGAGAAGGCCGCTGCCCCTGTGGTGCCAGGGGCTACCTGGGGAAACAACCAAGCCTTCTCACCCCCGGCTTTCACCTGCGCTGCGATGTAGTCGAGAAAACCGATCTTTATGAGTTGCGGGTGAACAGGAACCGCACGCGCCGACTGTTTCGTCTTGAGCCGTTTACCGGCCTTGGTATCCGACGTGATGTAGACGCAGACGGCACCAACGAGTTCGTCGTGGCCAACATCAGACGCCCGCAGGCCCGCCAGTTCGCCAAGCCGCGCACCTGTGAACAGCGCGAGCAGCGGCAACCAAAACACCGCATCACCTTTGCCGCCTGTGGGCCGAGCACCTTCGGTGAACACGGGTGTACCGAAGATCGCCGTAAGCTCCGCAGGTTCAAACGGTGCGCCGCCGCGTCGTGTTTCCCCTTTCCCAAGCCTCATGTTTGCAAACGGGTCTGCCCATTGCACATCATCGGGCACCATGCCGTTGTCGCGCGCCCAGACAGCCACAGCCTGGACACCACCAAGTATCTTGTTCACAGTCTCTGCGCTGATTTTCTCAACTTCGGTGTGCTCTCCGCCCCACTGTGCGAGTTCCTGTAGCGGAGCGTTCAGCAACTTGCCCGCACGAGTGCGAGGCACATCCTGCAACGCTTCTCGAAACTGCCGTGCATGACTGCGCCGGATTTGAACCACAGGTATGTCACCGTGAAGTTAGGTGAACAGCCTGACGGCCCGCTGGTATTCGGTCAGGGTTCCCGGTGCTGGTTCCCGTTGCCGCTTCCATCCCTCCAATGCTGCCGTCAAAGTTTCACCGGTTGCCGCAAAAACTGTCGCGCCGATAGCTGGCAGCGGCGGTGTCTCGACAGGCTCACCCTTATGCCGTGCCAGAATGGCCCTTAGTTGCTTTACAAATGCCGCCAATACCGCCCGCGCCAGCTTGCGATAGTCCGCGCACGAAGGGTCTAGGTTGATTTGGAACACTTCCAGTAGCGCATCTACTTCGTACCGAATGCGAGTGATGTCTCCTCTCGCAAGCGCGTCTTCTGCGACCGACAGCATTGCCGTGGTGTCGTCCTCGATCTGCTCCATCATGCGCGGCGACAGCCCACGCCCGGGTTCAAGCGTCAACGAACCAGGGTCATAGTGCGCATGGAACTCAACACCGGCTTCGGTCAGTTGCTTGTGAATACTCACGTAAAGCGGGTCTGATCCCCTGCTGTCTTCGCGGAGTTCTTCGTCAGCCCCAAGCTCGTGTGCGTAGAAGTAATCCGCAATGCGTTTTATCTCGATGTCGGTGATGCTGGTGCGAAGCGGGCGCGCCTTGAGTTGGGCCTCGGCCTGCGCAATGATTTGATCGAACTTTATCTGGACCGGCTTGGCGCGAACGTTGGCCTCGCTGAGTAGCTTGGTGCCCAGTGAACGTTTGAGCCACACTTGGCGTGGTTTGCCGTTGTCCAGCACATGCGCGACGGCTTCCTGAAGACGCACAGGGACTTTCTGGCGCGCGTAATAGGTCCCATGTCGGTCCTTGCTGACGTTCATCAGCCGACGCATATATCATCCCACCGTGTTATACCACCCCGGGCAGGATGAAGCACTTGAAGTTGCTGGTTATTCAGGAATGACGGGGACTTTTGTTATCCCTGGCGCTCCCTACGGGAATCGAACCCGTGTTTCAGCCTTGAGAGGGCCGCGTCCTAGACCGCTAGACGAAGGGAGCCTAGTGCGGTGGATTTGAAGTTCCTTCAATCCAGCGGCACACTAGCATAGGAACGTCAAATCCAAAAACCGCACTAGCAACTAAATTTGCTAGTGTCCCTTTTGATTCCGAATTTCGCATAAGGGTGTGCCGCAAGCACTTGCGAACTTCGGAATCGGGACACTAGGTGCCGAAATAGACGCGATGAGGCGGCCGCGCAAGCGTGTTCGCGCCATCCTCACGGTTCGGTCGCGAACCTGATGCGTCCGGTTTCCTTCAGTGTCTTGACGTCGAAGGTGCGGATTTCCGTCGTGCCGGCGATATCGAGCGTCACCACAATGCGATCGTCGGCGACCGTGCTCGTGATGATGCGGGCGCCTTTCGGCAGCACGATGATCCCCTCGGCGGTCGCCGCGGCGCCGCTTCCGCCGGCGCGGTAAACGCGGTAACCGATGACACCGACCACCGCGGCAATCGCAAGAAGCGTGGTGAGGCCCGATATGATCATCAGCCAGCGTACGCGGGCCACCATGCCGGCCGGGATGGCGTCGGCCTCGGCCGCAGGCGCAGCCGTGTGTTGACGATCGGCTTCGTCCGCGTCGCTTTGCATTTCACCGGCCGCTAACTTGCCCATTCAGGTGCCTAAAATTGCCGATGACGCCCACGCAAAAATCGATCCGCATCGCGGCTGACGAGTCCGGCGGACGGCTCGACCGTTTGCTCGCCGTCCACGTTGCCGAACTTTCGCGCACGCGGCTCAAGGCGCTGATCGAGGCCGGTGCCGTCACGGTCGACGGCCGTACGATCCGTGATCCGGGTTACCGCGTCAATTCCGGCGCCGCGATCCTCGTCGCCATTCCGCCGGCCGTTGCTGCCAAGCCCGCGGCGGAGCCGATCCCGCTCGAAGTGATTTACGAGGACGCGGACATCATCGTTATCGACAAGCCCAAGGGCCTGGTCGTGCATCCCGCCGCCGGAAACTGGACCGGAACGCTGGTCAATGCGCTCATCGCCCATTGCGGCGAGAGTCTCTCGGGCATCGGCGGCGAGCGACGCCCCGGCATCGTGCACCGGCTCGACAAGGACACGACCGGCCTAATGGTGGTGGCGAAGAACGATCGTGCGCACCGCGCGCTGGCGGCGCAGTTCGCCGGCCATGGCCGCGGCGGCGGACCGTTCGAACGCGGCTATCTGGCCTTCGTCTGGGGCGCGCCCGACCGGCCACGCGGCACCATCGACCGGCCGATCGGCCGTCACCCCCACGCCCGCAACCGCATGGCGATCCGCGAGGGCGGACGCGAGGCGATCACCCATTGGCAAGTGCTCGAGCGCTATGGCGCGTCCAAGGGAGCGCGGCGCGGCGGCGCGAACGCGCACCCCGGCGACCCGGTGGCAAGCCTCCTTGCCTGCCGGCTCGAAACCGGCCGCACGCACCAGATTCGGGTCCATTTGGCCTCGATCGGCCATCCGCTGCTGGGCGATGACGTCTATGGGCCGGGATTCCGCACCAAGGCCGTCTTATTGCCCGAAGCGGCCCAAGCCGCGCTCAAAGCCCTTGGCAGGCAGGCCCTCCATGCCCATATATTGACGCTGGAACACCCCATCACCGGTAAAATCGTTCGATTGCGGTCGGAACTGCCGGCCGATCTGACACGTTTGCATAACGGACTGGCGGCCATGCGGGCTGGGCCCGGCGGTAAGTAAATCCTTACCAAAACGACGCTTTTCAGCGTCGATCGGGGGCTTCACGTTCCGGTCGCGCCGATGTTACGCCGTCTTCACTTCCACCCACCCGATTCGACCGTGTATACCGTCTATGTTGCGAGTGCGAAGTGGGAGCTTACGCCGTCGGCTCGGGGAGCGACGGCACTGATCCGCCTGCCGCCTTGCGGGGGCGCGAATTATGGAGGGCGCTGTCATGGCCCAAACTGCAGCCTTGCCGGTTCTGTCGGGTGAAACCGGCCTGACCAGGTACCTGGAAGAGATCCGGCGGTTCCCGATGTTGGAGCCGCAGGAAGAATTTATGCTGGCGAAGCGTTGGCGCGAGCACGGCGACCGTGACGCTGCGCATAGGCTCGTCACCAGCCACTTGCGGCTCGTGGCCAAGATCGCAATGGGCTACCGCGGCTATGGCCTGCCCATTTCCGAAGTCATCTCGGAGGGCAATGTCGGCCTGATGCAGGCGGTCAAGCGCTTTGAGCCCGATAAGGGATTTCGGCTGGCGACCTATGCCATGTGGTGGATCAAGGCGGCGATCCAGGAATACATCCTGCGCTCCTGGTCGCTGGTGAAGATGGGCACCACCGCCAACCAGAAGAAGCTGTTCTTCAATCTGCGCAAGGCCAAGAGTCGGATTTCCGCGCTCGACGAAGGCGATATGCGGCCCGATCAGGTCAAGCTCATCGCCAAGCGTCTCGGCGTCACCGAGCAGGACGTGATCGACATGAACCGCCGCCTCGGCGGCGACGCGTCGCTCAATGCGCCGATCCGCGAAGACGGCGATTCCGGCGAATGGATGGACTGGCTGGTCGATGACAGTGTCAGCCAGGAGAGCCGGCTTGCCGAATCCGAGCAGTCGGAGAACCGGCATAAGGCGCTGGGTGAAGCGCTCACCGTGCTCAACGACCGCGAGCGCCGCATCTTCGAGGCGCGCCGTCTCGCCGACGAGCCGATCACGCTGGAAGAGCTCGCCGACGAATTTGGCGTCTCCCGCGAACGCGTGCGCCAGATCGAGGTGCGAGCGTTCGAGAAGGTGCAGAAGGCGGTGAAGAGCCACATCACCGCGATGGAAAACCCGCCCGCCGCGGCCGCAGGCGCGGCCGCCGTCGCCGCAGCGCACTGATTTCTTTTCTATTTGATTCCGAACTCGTCATGCCCGGCCATAGCCGTTCGAAGAACGGCGTCGCTTCGCTCGCCTGCGTGCCGGGCATCCACGTCTTAAAGGCAGAGCAAGCCCAAAGACGTAGATGGCCGGGACAAGCCCGGCCATGACGGCGTGAGACGCTTGATATTACTCCTTCAACATTCCACGCAGCAGCCACCGACAGGCGAAAATAATCGCCCCGGCCACCGCCGCGACGGCGGCCACGAACAGAAAAAACTCCGGCTTCTCCGTCCGGCTCCAGAAGCTGCCGATCCAACCGGCAAGAAATCCGCCGACAAAACTCGTCGCCAGCCACACGCCCATCATCATCGAGAGAATGCGCGCCGGAGCGATCTTGGTCACCAGCGAAAGCCCGACCGGCGATAGATAGAGTTCGCCTATGGTGAGAACGACAAAATACCCGAACAGCCAGAGCCAGCTTACCTTGCCGCCGCCCGCGTCAAGCGCGGCAAGCACCATGATCAGATAGGCGGCCATGACGCCGAAGCATCCGAGCGCCATCTTGGTGACGGTCGACGGCTCCGCGCCGCGCGCCGCCTGCCACGTCCACAGCGCCACGACGAACGGCGTGAACGCAAAGATCATGAACGGATTGAAGGCGAGGAACCACGTGGTCGGGATTTCGGTGTGCAAGCCGAACAAGTCGAGCATGCGGTCGGTACTGGCGTCGGCCCACAACACGATCGTATTGCCGCTTTGCTCGTAGGTCGCCCAGAACAAGGTGGTGGGAACGAACAGGACGAGAATGGCGATGACAGCGCACCATTCGTTGCGGTCGAGCGGTTTTGTCTCGGCGTGAGCCGCCCTCGCCTTCTGCAGCTCATCCGGCGGCAGCAGCGGCATGGCATAGAGATAAATCGAGAGCCCGATCAACATGCCGACGCCCGCGGCGGCAAAACCGTAATGCCAGCCTGCTTCCTCGCCGAGCGTCCCGCAGACGAGCGGCGCCAGGAACGCGCCGACATTGATGCCGACGTAGAAGATGGAATAGGCGCGGTCGCGGCGACGGTCGCCGGGCGCATAGAGGCCGCCGACCTGGGTCGAGATATTCGGCTTGAAGGCGCCATTGCCGAGAATGAGCGCCAACAGCGCCAACAAAAAGAGCTGCTCGACCGCCATCATGAAATGGCCGATCGCCATGAGGACGGCGCCGACGATCACGGTGCGGCGCTGGCCGAGCACACGATCGGCCAGTAGTCCGCCGAAAATCGGCGTCAGATAGACCAGCGCCGTGTAGAAGCCGTAGATCTGCGACGACAGCGGCTGCACATCGAGCGGACCGAAGATCGCTTCGAGCGCGCTCTTGACGCCGCCAAGGCCGAGCACGTTGCCGACGTGCTGCGGCGCGAGCAGATATTTCGTCATGTAGAGGACGAGCAGCGAGCGCATCCCGTAATAGGAGAAGCGCTCCCACATCTCCGTCGTAAACAGGAAGGTGAGACCCTTCGGGTGACCCAAAAGGTCCCCCTGAGCGGCTGCGCCGTCATGGGCGGAGCGACGCGCAGACCCGATGCTTTCAGCCAAGACAGCGACCTCCGCCATTGCCGACGGTGGTCAGTATAAATCGATCCATGTTCACACGAACACCGACACAAGGCCCAGGTCGCATCATGTCGAAGGAGCAATGCGGAATGGGTTTCGGGTGGCCCGCCAGCGCGAGCGGGCGAGGGGTCGGAGCCTACCGTGTGACTCCGTACCCCTCGCCACGGCCCTCTTCCGGCGCAGGAGAGGGCGAAAACCGCGCTCGCGGCGAACGCCGCGGCAGCCCTTATTCAGCGGGCTCCGCTATTGCCTCGTGCGGCGCCGTGCGATCCAGTGCTGACACTGGAGAGCGGCTCAGCCCGAACAGGAAGACCGCCACGATTAGATAGGCGATCGCGACCGTCGGGGTCACCGCGATGCCGATCTGCTCGCCGTGCATGAAGCCGAAGAAAGTGAGGATGGCGCCGGCAAGCGCGAACGCCGAGGCGTCGATGAACTTCTTGTCGATGACGAAAGCGCCGATTGCGGCAAGGACCAGTCCGGTCAAGATAGAGCCGCCGCCCATGACCTTGAGGCCCGCGTAGATAACGCCGTTATTGCCGAGCTTGTCCAAGCCGACGGCCGCCGCGCTGGTACCGGCCGCACCCAGCGCCCCGTCCAGCTGCACCCCGGCCCAGGCAGCCAAATGCGGCGTCAGCGCCAGCACAATGGCGGGCGCGTGGGTTTTCGGCGTGCTTTGGAACGCCTGCGCGCCGATCAACATGCCGATGTAGAGCAGGATCGGGTAGATCGCCACGACCGGTATGATGGCCAAGAGCAGCGAGATCACGCCGAACCAGGACAGCACAATCACCATGATGCCGGTTGCCGCCGAGTAGCCGATGCGGCCGCCCATCGCCTTCCAGCCGGGATGGCCGATATAGACGGCGTTGATGAACGGATTGCCCATCAGACAGCCGATCAGGCTGACGACGCCATCGGCGGTCAGTACCCGCGTCGTCGGATAGGAATCGCCGGCTGCTTCCGCGCTCTCGACATTGTCCATGGCCTCGACGAGATCGTAGATGCCGAACGGTATCGCCGTGACCAGGATCACGCCGAGATATTCAAAGCCGGAGAAGATATGGTCCACGGCAGGGAGCGGCACCGAGAAGCCGAAATTCGTGAAGGCGTCGGTCACGCCTTTAAGAGTCAGTCCGCCGTAGTTAAGGCCAAAGGCATGGGAGCCCCAGGCGATGATCATTCCGACCGCGATCGCTACAAGACCGGCAGGAATGCCCTTGGGATATCTGAACCCGCCGAACCAACTCACCATGATGACGGCAAAGCAGGAGAGGCCGATCACCGGAGTCATGTACATTTCCAACGCCGGTCGCATGGAGATGAAGGTAATTGATACGCCCGCGAGCGTGCCGAGCAGGGCCGCGCGTGGCGTGATCCGGCGGATGAAGGGAGCGATGAAGCCGCCGGCCATCAGGATGAAGCTCTGAAAGAACACCCACGTCAGTCCCGCTTCCCAACCCTTGATCGGATCGTTGGTCTTCAGCGCGATCGGCAGCATGATGACGAAAGTTACGATGAACATGTGCGGCACACTGATGCCAGACGGCAGCGCACAAACGTCCCTGCGACCGCTCTCCTTGGCGAGCCGGTAGGCGAGATACGCGTAATAAAACGTCGACAGGCACAGCATCAGGCCGACCGCCGGCAGGATGCGGCCAAAAACAATCGCATCCGGCATCTTGATCACGAACCGCAACAGGATCGTGAGCGTCAACATGTTGGTGAGGATGTTGGTGCCGAAGCCGAAAAAGGCATTCCAGTCGCCGCTCGTCCACACCGGTGGGCGATACGCCGTCGTCGCCGTTGTCGCCGTCATCGCAGGCTCCTCTTCATGGCGAAGCTGATCGATGCGCGAAGCAGCGCCCACAGGCTGTCAGCCGCCCGCCTTTCGACGAACAGTGAATTGCAGTGGGAAAGCTCCCGCGCCCCGGCGGTGAAGATGCGCAATCCCCGGCGATTGCGCCCTAATCGACGCAAGCGGCGTGCCAACCGGCACACCGGGCACCGCTGCCCGCCAGTGCCTGGATGGAACTGATGAAACAGTAATGGAATCAGATTGATCGCCGGCGCAGGGTTCCTCACCCGCGCCGTATTACGCCTACGGCACGAGCCGCCGATAGGCACAGGCGATCAAATAGCAGTCATTGCCTTGTCAAAAAAACTGGCAGGCCGCCGCCGGCGCGATACGGGATGAACCCGCCGGCCGCGTTGGCGGCCTCCAGATCAATTCACGGCGTGCGTCGATCAGGGAACCGCGGCCAACGAAGTGAGCAGCGGTTTCGACGCCGCGACCGAGCCGAAAATACCGCCCTGCGCCTTGATCATGGCAAGGCCGGCTTCGTGGAATTGCGGGAAATAGGAGGCGCAGCAGTCCGACAGCACGACGCAGCGAAAGCCGCGATCGTTGGCCTCGCGCACCGTGGTGTTCACGCAAACTTCGGTAGTGACGCCACACACGAACAGCGTGTCGATGCCGCGGTTGCGCAGCATGAGTTCAAGGTCGGTCTGGTAGAACGCGCCCTTGCCCGGCTTGTCGATCACCGGCTCGTCCTTCAGCGGATAGAGTTCGGGAATGATGTCGTGACCGGGCTCACCGCGCACGAGGATACGGCCCATCGGCCCGCGCGCGCCGATGCGGTTCGCCGGATCGCCGCGCTCGACCTTGTGCGGCGGCGCATCGGAAAGATCGGGGCGGTGCCCTTCCCGCGTGTGAATGACCAGCATGCCGAGGCGGCGCGCGGACGTGAGGACTTGCCGGCAGGGCCCCACAGCCGCCTGCAGGCGGGATACGTCGTTGCCGAGCGCTTCACCGAAGCCGCCGGGCTCAAGGAAGTCGCGCTGCATGTCGATAATCACCAGCGCCGCCCGGTCGAGATCGACGGAAAGCGATGTCGGTTCGGCTTCGAACGTTACGCTTCGCATTGCAGGCCCCTTGCGTTGCTACGGCCGGAGCCGTGCAAGAACAGGGCCAGCATGGCAAGAACCGGCATTCTGCGCCATGCAGCAGCGTGCTTTGCCCGAGTGGGGCTCGAAGTGCGCATCGCCCTTTGCCCGCAGCCGCCTTATCGGTACCATCCCGACCAATACCGAGGAGGAGAAGGCGCGGGTCGCCCACATTTTGAGACAGATGCGCCGGGAAGAGGGCGAAGGACATGACATTCGGAGTTCTTGCGTACGGCGCTTATATCCCACGGCTTCGGCTTTCGCGGCGTTCCGTCGCCGATGCCAATGCCTGGCTCAATCCGGCGCTGAAGGCGCAGGGCAAGGGCGAGCGGGCGATCTGCAACTGGGACGAAGATGCCGTCACCATGGCGGTCGAAGCCGCGCGCGACGCGCTTATCGGCTGCGACCGTGCTTCGATCGCCTCTCTGCGCTTTGCCTGCACGACTTTTCCGTTTCTTGACCGGCTCAACGCAGGGCTTGTCGTCAAAGCGTTGCGCCTCTCCGACGAGATCGCGGCGGTCGATGTCGCCGCCACGCAACGCGCCGGCACCTCCGCGCTAGCAGACGCGCTATCCAGGAGCGGTGAGACGCTCGTTATCGCGGCGGAAAAGCGGCCGGCAAAAGCGGCAAGCCCGATCGAAATGTCGACAGGGGATGGCGCGGCGTCGTTCCGCGTCGGTGAGGGCGAGCCCGTGGCGCGGCTTCTCGCGAGCGTGACCAGCGCCGCCGATTTCGTCGACCACTATCGCACGATCGAATCCGAATACGACTACCAATGGGAAGAGCGCTGGATCCGCGACGCCGGCTATCTGCCGATCGTGCCGCCGGTGATCGCACGCTGCCTCGCGGCGGCGAAGATGACGCCCGCCGACGTCACCTCGTTTTGCATGCCGGCGGTTTTGCCCCGGCTCGCGAACACGATCGCCAAGGCTGCGCGAATTCCCGACGCCGCGGTGCGTGACAATCTGCACGCTAGCTGCGGCGAGACCGGCGCCGCACATCCACTGCTGATGCTGGTCGCGGCGCTCGAAGACGCCAAGCCAGGCGATCGCATTCTGGTTGTCGGCTTCGGCCAAGGCGCCGACGCGCTGTTGTTTGAAGTATTGCCGGCGATCAGTCGGCAGCCGGCGCGGCTTGGAGTGAAGGGTCACCTAGCCCGGCGGCGCCCGGAGGAGAATTATTCGAAGTTTCTCGCCTTCAACAATATGGTTGAGATCGAGCGCGGCATGCGCGCGGAAGCCGACAAGCTCACGCCGCTGTCGGCGCTCTGGCGCAATGCCGATACGGTCACGAGCTTCATGGGCGGCAAATGCGCCAAATGCGGCACTTTGCAATTTCCGAAAAGCCGCATCTGCGTCAATCCCAATTGCAACGGCATCGACACGCAGGAGCCGGAACCATTCGCCGACAAGATCGGGCGCATCAACTCCTATACCGCCGACCGCCTAACCTATTCGCCCGATCCCCCGGCCTGCTATGGCATGATACAGTTCGAGGACGGCGGCCGCTGGATGATGGATTTTACTGATATCGATGAAGCGGACCTGAGCGTCGGGCGTGCAATGAAAATGATGTTCCGCATCAAGGATATCGACACGCAACGCGGCTTCAGGCGTTACTTCTGGAAGGCGGCACCGGCCGCTGGCGGGAGAGACTGACATGGCAAAAGGCATTCGCGACAAGGTCGCCATTCTGGGAATGGGCTGCTCGAAATTCGGCGAGCGTTGGGACATGAACGCCGAGGACCTGATGGTCGAAGCCTATGTTGAGGCTTTGGCCGATGCCAGCATCGAGACGAAACAGATCGACGCCGCTTGGCTGGCCACGGCGCTCGAAGAGCAGCATGTCGGCAAATCCGCCATCCCGCTCGCTGTGGCGCTGCGCCTGCCCTACATCCCGGTGACCCGGGTCGAGAACTATTGCGCGTCGGGCACTGAAGCGTTTCGCGGCGCCGTCTACGCGGTTGCTTCCGGCGCCGCCGACATTGCGCTCGCCCTCGGCGTCGAGAAACTTAAAGATACGGGCTACGGCGGCCTGCCGCAGCGCGGCCGCGGCACGCTCAACAATATGACGTGGCCGAACGCGTCGGCACCCGGCAGTTTCGCCCAACTCGCCGCCGCTTATCGCGCCAAACATAGCAGTGCGCCGGCGGACCTGAAGCGGGCAATGGGACATATCTCGGTGAAGAGTCACGACAACGGGGCGAAGAACCCCAAAGCGCATCTGCGCAACCGCATCACCCTCGATACGGTGCTCAATGCGCCGATGGTGGCCGAGCCGCTGGGACTTTACGATTGTTGCGGCGTCAGCGACGGCTCCGCTTGCGCCATCGTGACCACGCCCGACATCGCCAAGGGCTTGGGCGAGCGCGACGTGATCACCGTCAAGGCTCTGCAGCTTGCGGTGTCGAACGGCACCGAAGCGCAGCACAATTCCTGGGACGGCAGCTATTTCGCCACCACGCGCATCGCCTCCAAGCGCGCTTATCAGGAAGCCGGCATCGAAAAGCCTCGGGAAACGCTCAACCTTATCGAAGTCCACGATTGTTTTTCGGTGACCGAACTTGTCACCATGGAGGATTTGCACATCTCCGAGGAGGGCTCGGCGATAAATGACGTGCTTGACGGCTTCTACGATGCCGACGGGCCTCTCCCCTGCCAGATCGACGGCGGCCTCAAATGCTTCGGCCATCCGATCGGGGCTTCCGGTCTACGCATGATCTATGAGCTTTATCTGCAGATGCAGGGCCGCGCCGGCGAGCGTCAGCGCAGAGAGCCTCCCGCGATCGGGCTTACGCACAATCTCGGTGGCTTTCCACATCAGAACGTTTGCTCGATCTCCATCGTGGGTCGCTACGACGCGTGATCGGGCTCGACTGCGGCGGGTTTAGCGCGACAGTTGACGGCTTACCTTGAGTGCGGGGGACCCGGCGTCAGAAACGGCGGCCCGCGCCCTTCCAATCAGGATCGCGCAGGCGGCGTTTGAAGATTTTTCCGGAATTTTCGCGCGGCAGGCCGCTGCCGATTTCGATGCGACTCGGCACTTTGTAGCCTGCGAGGTGCGGATTCCATAAGCATGGAGAACAATATGCTTGATGAACAAAAGGCAGTTATCGTCGGAGGAACTTCCGGCATCGGTCTAGCCGCGGCGATCGAATTATGTCGCGCGGGCGCGCAGGTTTGGGTGACCGGACGCACGCCAGACAAGGCCACGGCCGCTGCGGCTATGATCGGCGATCGAGCTACCGGGCATGCGGTAGATGCACGCGATGGCGCAAAACTGGAAGCTTTTTTCTCGAGGGTCGGGGAGTTCGACCATCTGATCGTCGCTCTCGGTGGCGGCAGCGCGATTGGCGCGTTCAAGGATCTCGATGAGATGAAGATGCGAGCCGGCTTCGATAACAAATTTTGGCCGTATCTCAACGCGATCCGCAATGGAATAGATCATATTCGTGGTTCCGGATCGGTAACCTTGATCACAGGAGCGGCCGGGCGACGTGCTCTTAAGGGCACCTCCGGACTTGCCGCGGTGAACGGAGCGCTGCAAGCGATCATCGGCCCTTTGGCACTCGAATTCGCGCCGATCCGCGTCAATGCGGTGTCGCCGGGCTTGATTGCCACTCCCTATTGGGATCGCATGCCGGAGGATGCTCGACGAGCGATGTACGAGCGTTCAGCCGCGAGCGTTCCGGTTGGCCGCGTCGGTGCACCGAGTGATATCGGCCAAGCCGTCCTGTTCCTTGCCAGCAATGAATTCACGACCGGCGCAATCCTTGACTGTGACGGCGGGGCGAGATTGGTCACTCAAGAGGCCGGGTTTATGAGTACGCGCCTTAGCTAGCGTCTGGAGTCGTAAACGTAGCCCGTTGATACGACTCGTGCTCTAGGCTTCTACGCGGTTCATTAAGATCAGCACCTATGGCCGCGATCATGCCGTCGCGTCGACGCTGTTTCGCCGCGCCAGCGTGCCCTGCAAGATCGGACAGCAGATGCAGACCTGGGTGCGCTTCCCGGAAGGCTGGCGCGTCGTCGCGGCGCACGTGAGCTTCATCGACGAGCCAAAGTGATCGTCACGCCGTCGCCTTCGCCTGCGCCATGAAGGCGCGCCAACCGCCGAAGCTTGAAATGTCGCGCGCACCTGCAACCGCCTCGGCCTCGACCAAGAAGCCCTTGACGGAGCGGCCGCTGTCCAGTTCGAGCGTGCCGATCGAGAGAGGAGACGGCACCGCGGCGACGAAGCGGCCGAATGCTGCGTCCGACAGCGCCCAGACCTCGACCTCGATGGCGGCGCCGGTCCCCTTCTGCACGCGTAAAAGCCCCGGCTTCGGCGGTCGTGTACCGGCAAGCGCATAGAGCCGATAATGCGGCGCGGTGGCGGTACGCTCGATCAGGCGGCCGCCGGCGGCGCGCAATTCGCCGTTGAGCGGCATGCCGGAGAGATGTGCGCCGACGACGGCGATCGGAATTTCGCCCTCGGCCGGCGCAGCCGGAAGCCTGGCCAGCGGCGGCTGCGGATGTTGGAGCGCCCCGAGCGGCAGGCCGGTCGCGGCATGGAATTCGCGGCCGATCGCGGCGAGCGCCGCGTCGTCGCCCGCTGGCGCCAGCAAGCTAACGCTGAACGGAATGCCGTCGGGGCGTATGGAGGCGGGCACCGCGAGTCCGCACATGTCGAGCAGATTGACGAAGTTGGTGTAGGTGCCGAGCCGGCTGTTGAGCCCGATCGGATCGGCGAGAACCTCATCGATCGCATAGATCGTCGGCGCCGTCGGCAACACCAAGGCATCGATCGAGTGGAACGTTTGATCGCGCACCCGCCGCAGTTCCTCGAGCTGATAGAAGGCGGCGAAGGCGGCGGCGGCCGTGCCGTGCGCGCCGGAGAGGATCACCTGCCGCGTGACCGGATGCAGCGATTCCGGGGCGGAGGCGATCAGTGCGCGCGCCGTGAGGTAGCGCTCGGCGACCCATGGCCCCTCGTAGAGCAAACGCGCCGTCGCATAGAACGGCTCGACGTCGATCTCCACGATTTTTGTGCCGAGCCCGGAGAGTCGCGCCAGCGCTGCGTCGTAGGCCGCTTCCGACGCGCGATCGCCGAAGAACAGACGCTGCCCCGGCAGCGGCACGCCGAGTTTGAGCCCGGCAGGCATCGGCCCGACGGCATGCGCCGGCCGCGGCCGTGAAAACGGATCGGCCGGGTCTGGACCGGCGATTACGCGCAGCATCGCCATCGCGTCATCGACGGTAAGTGCAAGGACCGAGACACAATCGAGCGTGCGGCACGCCGGTACGACGCCTGCCGTGGAAACAAGACCGCAGCTCGGCTTGAGCCCGACGATGTTGCTGAAGGCGGCGGGCACGCGGCCGGATCCGGCGGTGTCGGTGCCGAGCGCGAGCGGCGCCAAGCCGGCCCCGACCGCGAGCGCCGAGCCGGCGCTCGATCCGCCGGGAATGAGTTTTTGGTCGAACAAATTGCGCCCGATACCATAGGGCGTGCGCACGCCGACCAGGCCGGTCGCGAACTGATCGAGATTGGTCTTGCCGAGCACGAGCGCTCCGGCCTGCCGCAACTGGGCGACGCACGTGGCATCCTTGTTGGGGCGATAGCTGTAAGCCGGGCACGCGGCGGTGGTCGGCAACCCGTTGACGTCGATATTATCCTTGACCGCGACCGGAATGCCGTACAGCGGCAGCGTTTTATCGCCGCCGCGTGCCAACGCGTGCGCCTCGGCGACGACGTCTGCTTCTTCGCGCAGCGCGATGAAGATCGCCGGGTCATCATGGGCGCGGATACGCTCGAAGCTGCGCGCGACAATATCCTCGGGCTGAACTGCTCCGCAGCGATAAGCGTCGAGGATTTCGGCGACCGTTTCGGTCACGTGAGGCTCCGTTTTGGTGCGACAGGTGGGCCCGGTTACCGTTCGCCGCTTCCTTTTTGCCAAATCCGGGCCATTTCGCAATGGCCATGCGCGCTTTAGAGGGGCGCGCTGTGCGGGCGATCCGGATCAAGAAGCGACGCAGCGGTTGCACGGGGCCTGCGGGCCGCCTATATTCTGTCAGCTTTTCAGTCATCGCTGATGACGTGAGTGGCTCCGCCCCGCCGGGCGGGCGGAGCACAGAGGAGATTTGCACATGGCTATCTCGCCCCTAATGCCGAAGGCGACGGCGGTGTGGCTGGTGGAGAACACGGCTCTGTCGTTCGACCAAATCGCACAGTTCTGCAACCTGCATCCGCTTGAAGTAAAGGCGATCGCGGATGGCGACGCCGCGCAGGGCATCAAAGGGCTTGACCCGATCCAGACCGGGCAGCTGACGCGCGAGGAAATCTCCGAAGCCGAGGCGGATCCGAACCACCGGCTGCATATCGCCGACCCGAAAGTCCGCCTGCCGGAGACCAAGCCAAAGAAGGGCCCGCGTTATACGCCGGTCTCGCGCCG
The DNA here is from genome assembly GCA_050010955.1 of Xanthobacteraceae bacterium. Lineage (GTDB taxonomy): Bacteria > Pseudomonadota > Alphaproteobacteria > Rhizobiales > Xanthobacteraceae > BOG-931. The sequence continues at coordinate 15,913 of JBEKJZ010000038.1, forward strand.
CCAGGACCGGCCGAACGCCATCCTCTGGCTGGTGCGCAACCATCCCGAGCTCAAGGACAGCCAGATCATGCGTCTGGTCGGCACCACAAAATCGACCATCCAGGCGATCCGCGAGCGCACCCACTGGAACTCAGCCAGCCTGACGCCGCTCGACCCGGTGACGCTCGGGCTTTGCTCGCAGATCGACCTCGACCTCGAGGTGCAACGCGCGGCCAAGGAGAAGCCGGTTCCGGTCGAGGCGCAGGGAGCGACGCTGCTTCCCGCCTCCGTCACCACGGCGCCGAAGGCGGAGCCGGAGGAACCGGCTGCCGCGAAGAAATCCGAAGAGCTCAACGTCGAAGCCGTGTTCGCCAAGCTCAAGCAGCTGAGCGGCAAGGGTGAGTGATCGGCAGGCCGTTCGCGGCGACGCGCTATCCATCGCCGATAAGCTCCTGCCGCCGCCGCTCCAACTCCGCCGCATAGCGGCGTAGCGCATAAGCCTCTGTCAGGAGTCCGAGGAGGCGGCGATCGACGTAGGAATCGACGACCGCGAGAGCCTCGGCCTCGGCGCGATCGAACGCGAGCACCGCTTCTTTAATCGCCATCCCCGGCAACAGCATATCTTCGGTATTGTGGAGAATATCCTTGACCGGCTTATCCGGCGCGACGTCGGAAGCGTGAGCATCCGCGACCCGCACCATGCCGGCATAACGCTCCTGTTCGTCGACGGCGATGACCTCGGCGGGGGAGCCGAGCGGGAAGGCTTCGCGGAAGGCGCCGATACTCGCCGCAGCGCGCACGGTCCGGACATCCTGGCGCATCATCCTGGCGACCGTCAGGTCGCGCATCCAGCCGATGTCGGCCGCGCTGCGGATCGTCTCGCCGCGCAGGTGGAAGCGCCAGGTGGCGAATGAATAACCGAACGCCTCGCGCGTCACCTGCGAGGAGATGATCACGGCGATGAGCACCGCCGTGGTGAGCCACAGATCGCCCGTCGTCTCCAACGCAATGAAGGTCATCGTCAGCGGGCCGCCGATCACCGAGGCCGCGAGCGCGCCCATGCTGATCACAGCGTAGGAGTTGGAATCGAACGAGCCGCTCGGCCAGCTCGCGGTCAGCGCGACCGCCAGGAGATCACCGCCCAAGGCGCCGATCAGCAGCGAGGAAAAGAACATGCCGCCGCGAAATCCGGACCCGATGGAAACGATCGAGGCGGCGATCTTCAGCACAAAAAACAGCGCGACGGTCCGCAGCGAAAGGTCGAACATTCCGGAAAGGCGCAATGCGCCATGACCGGACGACATCACCTGCGGCGATACAATAGCCAAAAGCCCGACGGCAAGGCCGCCCACGGTCGTGCGCAGCGCCGGCCGCAGCTGCAAGCGTACGAACAAGGACTCGCACAACGCCACCCCACGCATGAGAAAGATCCCGGCTGCGGCACAAAGGAGGCCAATCGTGGCCGCGATCACCAGATCATGGGCCGCGATCGTCATCTTCTCGGGCGCGATCAGGCCGATGTCGGCCGGCGCCAGCGCATGCGCGACGAGATGACCGATGAGCGCCGCGACGCCGACCGGCGCCAAGCTGTTCGGCGAATAGCCGCCGATGATGAGCTCGAAGCCGTAGAAGGCGCCGGCGAGCGGCGCGCCGAACGCTCCGGCGATACCGCCGGCGGCGCCGCAACCCACCAGGATGCGCAGGTCGGCGCGCCGCAGCCGAAACGCCATGCCGATACGCGAGGCGATACCGCTGGCAAACTGCGTATAGCCGGCCTCCAGGCCGACCGAGGCGCCGACGCCGCTCGACCAAACCGTCTCCGCGGCGACGATGATGCTGCCGAGCAGCGACATGCGCCCGCCATGCAGCGCATTGGCTTCGATCGGATCGATTTCCCGCTCCGGCCGCCAGCGCGCTATCAACTCGCGCGCGACGCCGAACACGAGACCGCCGGCGAGCGGCACGGAGATCGCCACGATCGGATCTAGCCGCAACAGTCCCGACAGACGCACGCCGGGCTCGAGCTGAAAGAACAGGCGGTGCAAGACATCGACCCCGGTACTCATCAGAGCCACGACCACGCCGGCGATGGCGCCGACCAGCGCCGCCAGCGCGATCAGGCTCGACTCTCGCGCGCGCACGACGGCGCGTAGCCGCCGCGGTATCTCCAACTGGCTGGTCATTTTGTCGATCAACGCGGATCACCACAGGCCCGGGGCCCGGATTGAAGCGCGCAACCAGGCGAGAAGCCAGCGTGCGTGCGTCGGCGGCCGAACTCACCATATAGCGCCCGCCGGACGCGACCTGGAACCCTTGATCACACTCGGCGTTTCCTTGGAGAGAGACTGCGCTTGGGGGCGATCTGACAATGGCTCGGTATGCACCCCACACAGTGGTCGATCGGGATTCGACGCGGCGCCAACGTGCGACTCGATCAGACCGGCTGCGCGCGCCAAAGGCCGTGGAAGCGACCCGTTCCCGACCCGGCGCCGTCATCGAAACCGATATCCCCGCCCGTCTCGACGCGCTTCCATTCGGGCGCTTTCACGTGTTGGTCATCGTTGCGCTGGGCATCACCTGGATTCTCGACGGCCTCGAAGTAACGCTCGCCGGCGCGTTGTCGGGCGAACTGATGCAGCCCTCGGCGCTAGACCTGAGCAATTCGCAGATCGGCCTTGCCGGGAGCTGCTATCTCGCCGGCGCGGTGCTGGGCGCCTTTTTCTTCGGTTGGCTGACCGATCGGCTGGGGCGCAAGAAGTTGTTTTTCATGACGCTTGCAGTCTATCTCCTGGCCACTGCCGCCACGGGTTTGGCGTGGAACGCCTGGAGTTTCGTGCTATTCCGCTTCCTCACCGGCACCGGCATCGGCGGCGAATACACTGCCATCAATTCGACAATCCAGGAGCTTATTCCCGCCCCCCTGCGCGGCTGGACTGACCTCTTGATCAACGGCAGCTTCTGGGTGGGAGCGGCCATGGGCGCAGGCGGCTCGATCATCCTGCTCGATCCCGCTTTTATCGATCCGGCGCTGGGATGGCGGCTGGCGTTCCTGATCGGCACCACGATAGGACTTGTCATTCTCATCATGCGACGTTGGATTCCGGAAAGCCCGCGCTGGCTGATCATCCACGGTTTCGTCAAAGAGGCCGAGGCAGTTGTACGCGAGATCGAAGCACGTTCCGCGCGCGGACCTCGCGCAGCCGCGCCGCCGCGACAATATGCACGGCTGCGCATGCGCGATCACACGCCGCTCGCGGAGATTGCCCGCGTGTTGTTTCGGACTTACCGGCAGCGCACGCTGGTCGGCCTGACGCTGATGGCTGCGCAAGCTTTCTTCTACAACGCGATCTTCTTCACCTATGCGCTGATCCTGGCGAACTTCTACGGCATCCCGGCCGATCGGATCGGCTGGTTCATTCTGCCCTTCGCCGCCGGCAACGTGCTGGGACCGATCATGCTTGGCCGCCTGTTCGACACCATTGGCCGCAAGGTGATGATCGCAACCACGTATGGAGCGGCCGGGCTTTTGCTTGCCGGCATTGGTTATCTGTTCAGCCAAAATCTCCTGTCCGCGCAAACGCTCACCGTCGCCTGGATGACCGTGTTCTTCTTCGCGTCCGCCGCTGCCAGCTCCGCTTATCTCACGGTGAGCGAGATTTTCCCGCTCGAGATCCGCGCGCTTGCCATTGCGTTCTTCTACGCGATCGGCACCGGCGTCGGCGGCGTGGTGGGCCCGCTGCTGTTGGGCGTGCTGATCAGCACCGGTTCGCGTGGCAGCGTCGCCGTCGGCTACTTCATCGGTGCGCTCCTGATGATTGCGGCGGCGGTCGTTGAAACGCTCTGGGGCGTCGCCGCCGAGCGCCAACCGCTCGAGACGGTAGCCAGGCCCTTGTCGTATATCGAATCATGATGGGATATGAACGTGCGGAACCAGATAGACCTTGCCACCCTCGACATGGACATTGCCGCCACATCGCTAACGTCCAACTTGCGCGAGTGCGCGATCCTGCTCGATATCGACGGCACCATTCTCGATATCGCACCGGCCCCGCAGCAAGTCTGGGTGCCGCCGGCGCTGCGGCATACGTTGGGCCGTCTGCAGGAGCTGACCGGCGGCGCCTTGGCGCTGGTGAGCGGCCGCAAGCTCGATGACATCGACCTGATGTTTGCGCCGCTGCAGCTCGCCGCAATCGGCGGCCACGGCGCCGAACTGCGGCCGGTTCCGGGGACCGAGCCGCAGATCCGAGCGAGCTCGCTCAGCGGCGAATTAAAGCGCATGCTCGCCGCGCTCAGCGAACTTGGTCCGGGCATCCTGGCCGAAGACAAAGGATATTCGCTCGCCCTGCACTACCGGCTGGCGCCCGATCTGGGGCCGGCGCTGCGCGCGGCGGTGGCTGACATTTGCGCGCAAATGCCACCGGGCACCGTCGATATTCTGCAGGGCAAGGCCGTGGTCGAGATCAAGCCTGCGGGAATCAGCAAAGCCCTTGCGGTGCGCGAACTGATGAACTACCCACCGTTCGCCGACCGCCATCCGATCTTCATCGGCGACGATACCACCGACGAGCCGGTATTCGGCGTCATTCCGAACTTCGGCGGCCTGGGCTTTTCCGTCGGCCGGATCGTTCCCGGGGTGGACGGCCACTTCGACAAGCCTGAGGACGTGCGCTCGTGGCTGGCGCGGATCGTAGCCGACCGCGGGGACCGTGCGGGATGAAGGACCATGGGCTTGATCTTGCCGTCATCGGCAACGGACGAACCGCCGCATTGGTCGATCCTTGTTCGCGCATCGTCTGGTGGTGCTACCCGCGCTTCGACGGCGATCCCATCTTCTGCCGATTGTTAGCGGGCAATGAGGAGAAGGGATTCTCCGACGTCGTGCTCCACGACATGGCGGAGTTTCAATCCGAATATCTGCGCAACACGGCGATCGTGTCGACCGTACTCACCGATCGGCACGGTAACAAGCTGCGGATCACCGATTTCGCCCCGCGCTTTCATCAATTCTCGCCGGCTTGCCGCGCATCACCATCAGGATGCGGCCGACCAATCAATACGGCAAACCGCTGCGGCAGCGCTCGCTCGGCAGCAACCATATCCGCTATTCCAGCGAAGGCACCGTGATCCGTCTGACGACGGACGCGCCACTGTCGCTGATTGACGACGAGGCGCCGTTCGTTCTCACGCGCCGATTGCATCTGGTGTTCGGCCCGGACGAGCCGTTCCCGGGCGATCTGCAGACGACCTGCCGCGAATTCGCCGACCGTACGCACGAGTACTGGATGGAATGGGTGCGACGGCTGTCGATCTCGTACGATTGGCAGGAGGCCATCATCCGCGCAGCCATTACGCTGAAGCTCAGCAATTTCGACGAGACCGGTGGCGTCATCGCAGCACACACCACCTCGATCCCGGAGGCACCCGGCTCCGGCCGCACCTGGGACTATCGCTATTGTTGGCTGCGCGACGCCTATTTCGTCGTCCAGGCGCTCAATCGCATCGGCGCGACCCGCACGATGGAGGGATTCATCTCGTTTACGATCTCGATCGCATCGAAATCGGACCACGAGCTTCGTCCTGTCTACAGTGTGGTCCCGACGACGGCGATCGAAGAACGAATCGCGCCCGACCTTGCCGGCTATCGCGGCGACGGACCGGTGCGCATCGGCAACGCTGCCGTCGATCAAATCCAGCATGACGCCTATGGCAGCGTCATCCTCGCCGCCATGCCGATGTTCTTCGACCGCCGTCTGCCTCGCCCCGGTGACGAGGGACTGTTTCGTCTGCTGGAAAAGCTCGGCGAGCGGGCGGCGAAGAAGGCATTCGAGCCGGATGCCGGCATCTGGGAATACCGCGGGCGCCGACGCGTCCATACCCACTCGGTGGCGATGTGCTGGGCGGGCTGTCAGCGGCTTTCGGCAATCGCCAAGCGCATTGGCCTCGACGATCGCGCGCAATATTGGAATTCGATCGCCGAGCCGATCCACGCCGCGCTGCTCGCTGGCGCCTGGAATGAAAGGCGCGGCGCCTTCACCGCCGCGTTTGGCTCGGACGATCTTGACGCCAGCGTGCTCCTGCTCGCCGATCTCGGCGTCGTCGAAGTTGACGATCCGCGATTCGCGTCGACCGTGGCCGCCATGGAGCGCGAACTGGTGCGCGAAAAACACGTCATGCGCTACGCCAGCGCCGACGACTTCGGGCTGCCGGTGACCGCATTCCTGATCTGCCGGTTCTGGCTAATCGACGCTTTGTGGTCGCTCGGACGGCGCGAGGCGGCGCGCGACCTCTTCACCGACGCGCTCGACTACCGCAACCGCTATGGGCTGCTCTCCGAAGACGTCGATCCGCGAACCGGCGAGCTGTGGGGCAATTTCCCGCAGACCTATTCGATGGCCGGCCTCATTCTCTCCGCCATGCGGCTGTCGCGCAGCTGGGAAGATCGCTACTGGCGCGGGTGACCGCAGGGCAATGACGAGCGGCGCATCAGTCAATTCCTGCGCGGCTACTACTCGCGACCGAGGGTACTCTCGATCCGTCGGTCGGGAACCAGCCACATCACTGCGACCAGCGCATAGATCGCGATCGAAATCCATGGACTGACAAAGGCCAGCACGATTGCGGCGACGTAGAGTATCGGCGATATCTTGCCCTTGATGTCGCTGCCGAGCGCCTTGGCGAGCACGGAATGCGCACCTTGCCTGTGCACAATCGCCTTCTGCAGCAGATAGTAGGCGATGGCCGGCATCAACAATACGCCGCCATAGACCGCGGTCGGTACCGGCGCCGAGAGATTTTCGCCCATCCAGGCAGTCGCAGCCGGGATCAACGAAAGCCAAAACAACAGATGCGAATTGGCCCAAAGGATGAGCCCATCGACCCGGGCGACGGTGTACAGAAGATGATGATGATTGTTCCAGTAGATTGCCAGGTACACGAAGCTCATGACGTAGGTGAGTAAGCTCGGAACCAGTCCAACGAGTGCCGCCCAATCGGCGCCATGCGGGATCCTCAGTTCCAGCACCATAATGGTGATAAGGATAGCGATAACGCCGTCGCTGAATGCGGCCAAGCGATCTTTGCCCATAGCCCCTGTCCTGATTAGTCCATCCGACTCCAGCCATAGGGCGAACGGGCGAGTCAATGTCGCCCAAGTGCCGAGAACAAATGTTCCGGCCGTTGCCAAAACGACATTTTCGACTCGGCGATACTACGGTTCGCCGGGCTTGAATGGCGGTTCCCTGCCGGGCGGGACGCCCTGCTCGCTCATCGCCAACAGCATCGCCACCGCCACATAGCTACCCGCCACCGCCGCGAGATCGACGACCTGCTGCTCGCCAAGCAGCTCTTTCGCGCGATTGAAGGTCTCGTCCGAGACCTCATGCTTGGTTGTCAGCTCGGTGACGAAGTCATAGACCGCCGACTCTTGCGGCGGCATGTTCGACGGCCGCTTATTGGCCTTGAGCTCGGTGACGATGTCCGGCGACAGCCCCGCTTTGATGGCGAGCGGCGCATGTGCAAGCCACTCCACCTGCGAGCGCCACTGTCGCCCGATGATGAGAATCGCAAATTCATTGAGCTTCAAGGGCACCGACGTTTCCCAGCGCAGGTAATACAGCAGATCGAACATTCTTTGCCCGAGCACAGGGCTGCGCAGCAGCGGATTGTAGGGGCCGCCGATACCGACGCTCGAAACCTTCATGATCTGCTCGGCGAGCGGTTTTTGCTGGTCGCTGAGTTGATCCATCGTCAGTTGCGAAAAGCGAGGCTCTTTGCTCATGGCCCGGGATCCTGTCGCTATGATTGCAACCGAGCCGGCGGCCAACGTGAGCATGGCCATAATGATCAGGGCCGAGCGTCTCATGGGCTTCCTCCGAGCTCCTGCAGATGGATTTTTCAAATGTATCCGAGCCGACAAACATGTACCACGGCCGTCGTAAATGACGGCAGGACCCCGTTATTCCGCTTTTCGACTATTCAATTCATATAACCACGGGCTTGTTTCAATCTCGAATTCTTATGCCGCCACCGGCATATTCCCTGCTGGCACATGCCTTGCACAGACCCTTCGCGGAGGCGGAATGCCGGGAGGCGGTTGTGCTGTATCGCGGACTGCAAAATTCCATCATTTCCCCTGCCGGCGTCGTCCTTGCGGCGGTCGCCATTATGGTCGGCGGAACGCTGTGCTGCGCGGCACAGGCCGACAATGCCGACATCAGCATGCGCCGCGCATCCGAACGAACGAGCTTCAGCGACGCCGAAATCAAAGATGGCTTCTTCAAGACCGGGTTCCATGCCGAGCTACAATTCGACCGCCGCAGCGAGCGCATCCGTAAATTCGACGAGCCGGTTCGGGTCTTCGTAATCAGTCGCGGGGCGCCGGATCGCCGTGCCGAGATCGCGACGATCATCGCCGACATCCATGCCCATGTGGACCATCTCGATTTGGCGATGACGGATGACCGCCAAGCCGCCAATTTCGTCGTAACCCTGGTGCAGAGCCGCGACTTGGCGCGGACGATCCGCGCCCACTACGGAGCAGACAAAGCGAAGCAAATTCAACAATCGCTGCATCCCCAGTGCCTGTCGGGCATCGGCAAGGATCAGAGCTTTCGCATCCGGCGCGCGGAGGCGATCCTGCCGGTCGATGCCGGAGAATTTGCCTTCTATGACTGCGCCTATGAAGAATTGCTGCAAGGGCTCGGCGTCATTAATGATGACGATTCAGTGCCCTGGACCATGTTCAATGACAACGTCCAAATGGGATTTTTCGATGTGTACGATCAGTACCTTCTCAATATCCTTTATGACCCGCGTGTTCGGCCCGGCATGACCAAAGGCGACGTCGCCAAGCTGCTGCCGGACGTTCTGCCGACAGTGCGGGCGTGGGTGGCGGACGGCAATTCGAGAGGGATGGCTGCGACCAACCCGCCGACCGATAGAAGCGGGCCCCATAGTCCGGCGCTGGGCGATCGCAGCCGGAACAATTGAATAGCGGCAAGCATACGATCCCGCCACGTGTCCGACGCTCACGTCAGACAGCGCGCTGTTTCGCAGCCGCACCTACCTCAACGCTTTGGCACGGAGGTTTTGGCCGAAGAGGAGGAGAATTCCGTAATTCCGAATTCGGCTGTCTGCACGCGCTGATGATGGCGAACTTGTACCAGGTTCGCGGTATGGCTCGCATTGTAGTACTTCGATGGCGCGCTCGCCGCTCCTCCGGCTTGCGCGCGATCGGATACGAGTGATCCCAGTGACAAGATCGCGACCGCAGCCGCGATCGTAACAAGGCTCTTGCACATCAGGCCCTCCATTGGGTTCGTGCAAATCTCGACGTTTCCTTCGGGGTCTGGGTCAGCCCCAAGCCAAACATGATCCTCATTCTTGAGTTGCGCAAGAATTAATCAGCAATTGATTACAAAATCAGCACAACTGACTTCGATCAAAAAATAATCATCCTACGAGCGCCAACAGCCGACCCTGATCCCGCGCTGCGAAGGTGTGGTGACCGGGGGGCATTGTCGGTCGTTGTGGCAACGGCAGGTCGGTTAACAAATTGACAAGTGGGGTGAATAAATCGACGCTGCGCGGCGCTATGCGCCCGATGCGCAGTCTCGGGGCTCAAATCATGACGCTCACTGACATTTCGATCGCCGCACCGGTGCCGCGCGCGGCTCAGCTGCAGGACCTCTCGGCGCGCGAGATCGCCCGTCGCATCGCCGCCGGCGATCTGTCGTCCAGCGAAACCGTCGAACACTTCATTGCTCGGCTCAAGACCGTCAACGGTAAGCTCAACGCCGTCGCCGTCGACCTCTTTGAGAGCGAGCGCGAAGCCGCGGCGAACATCGACAAGGCCCTGGCGCGTGGCGAGAAATTGGGGCCGCTCGCCGGCCTGCCGGTCACCATCAAGGAATGTTTCGATCTTGCCGGCACATTCGGCCTGCCGTCTCGCCGCGATATCATCGAACGCCGAGACGATCCCTATGTCGCGGCGCTGCGCGCGGCCGGCGCGATCCCGATCGCCAAGACCAACCTGCCGCAGCTCATGATCTTCACGGAGACCGACAATCCGCTGTACGGACGCACCAACAATCCGTGGGATCCGGAGAGGTCCTGCGGCGGCAGCAGCGGCGGCGAAGCCGCCGTTATCGCCGCCGGCGGCTCGCCGCCCGGGCTCGGCAACGATATCGGCGGCTCGCTGCGCATTCCCGCGGCTTTTTGCGGGATCGGCTCGATCAAGCCGACCGCGGGACGCATACCCGACCATTGTGGCCATGGGCTGCCGATCGGGCAGCGAGGAATCCCAGCGCAGGTCGGGCCGATGGCGAGGTATGTGGAAGACCTGACGATGGCGTTGGGCGTGCTCGACCGCGCCCGCGATCCATTCGCCGACCCGGGGCCGGAGTTCGGCAATCCGGCGGCCGTCGATGTAAGCCGCTTGCGCTTTGCGACATTCGCCGACGACGGCGAGTTCCCGGTGGCGCCGGCGGGCCGGTGCGCTGTCGCCGAGGCGGCCGGGTTCCTTACCGCGGCCGGGGCAAAGCCGGTCGCCTGGCGGCCACCTGATTTGCGGCACGTCAGCGATCTGTTCTTCGCTTGCCTCTCCGCCGACCGCGCACAGGCCTTTCGGCGGCTGTTACGCGGCAACAAAGTCGACAGGCACGTCCGACCTCTCCTGCTGACGGCGGCGATGCCGATGTGGCTACGCGGCATTGTCGGCTTCGCGCTGGATGCTCTCTGCCAACCCCGTTCCGCCCTCACCGTTCGCCGCTTCGGTTGCGGAAGCGCCGACCAATATTGGCAGACGGTCGAAGCGATCGAGAATTTGCGCCACGAACTGTTGCGGTCGTTCGAACAGGCCAACGACGGGCCGATCGACGTTATTCTTTGTCCCGCCTATCCGGTGCCTGCGGTCCGGCACGGCGCAACCGAGCGGATGCCGATGCCGGGCGCTTATGCTCCGCTCGCCAATGTCAGCGGCTTTCCTGCCGGAATTGTACCGGTTACCCGGGTGCGGCCTGGCGAAGAAAGCGACCGCCCGGCGAGCCGCGATCAGGTCGATGGCGTTGCCCGCGAAGCCGAGCGCGGCAGCGCCGGTTTGCCGATCGCCGTGCAAGTGATCGCGCGGCCTTGGCGCGACCACGTCGCGCTCGCCGCCATGGCCAAGATCGAGGCCGCGGCGCGGTTGCAGCCGGACTATCCCGCGCGGCCACCGCTGTGAGCGACCCGCTTGCCGCAATGCCGGACGCTGCCGCAAAAATGCGCGCGATCTTCGACACCCAACGCGCGGCATTTGTGCGCGCAGGAGCGCCGTTCCTTGAAGAGCGCCGCGCGGACCTGACAAAGCTTGGTGAGGCGATCGGCCGGAGCGCCAGTCGCCTCGCCGCGGCGATTTCAGCGGATTTCGGCAATCGATCGCCCTATGAGACCGAACTCGGCGAGGTGTTCCCGGCGCGGTCGACCATCCGCCACACGCTACGCCATCTTGCCCATTGGATGCAGCCGAAGCGGGTGTCGGTCGGCCTCGAGCTGATGCCGGCAGGCGCCCGTATCATCTATCAGCCGGTCGGCGTGGTCGGCATCATCAGTCCGTGGAACTATCCGTTCAATCTTGCGATCGTGCCGCTGGTCGCGGCACTCGCGGCCGGCAACCGCGCGATGTTGAAGCCCTCGGAGCTGACGCCGCGCACAGCGGACTTTATCGCCGAATTTCTTGGCGGGTTGTTTGCACCCGACAAGGTCGCGACCATTGTTGGTGGGCCGGATGTAGGACACGCCTTTTCACGGCTGCCGTTCGATCATCTGTTCTATACGGGCTCCACCGCGGTGGGGCGATTGGTGATGCAGGCCGCGGCCGAGAACTTGACGCCGGTGACGCTCGAGCTCGGCGGCAAGTCGCCGTGCATCGTCGGCGAGGATGTGGCGTTGCCGAGCGCGGTCGAGAGCATCGTCTACGGCAAGCTTTTGAATGCCGGCCAGACTTGTATCGCGCCGGATTACGTATTCGTGCCCGAGCGGCAGCTCGATGAGTTCATCAGCTTGACCACCGGGACCGTGCAGAAATTCTATCCGACGCTCGGCTCCAATCCCGATTACACGTCGATCGTCAACGAACGGCACTATCGGCGCATCGCGCAATATGTGGCGGAAGCCAAGGCGAGCGGCACCCGCGTCATCGAGATCAATCCGGGGCGCGAGGCGCTGCTGCCGGAGACGCGCAAGCTGCCGCCGACGCTGGTGATCGAACCGGGCGAGAACCTGTCGGTGATGCGCGACGAAATTTTCGGACCGGTGCTTCCGGTCAAGACCTATCGGGGGCTCGACCAGGCGATCGATTACGTTAACCGGCACCCGCGTCCGCTCGCGCTCTATTATTTCGGCGCCGACCCAGGCAAGCGCGATGAGGTTTTACGCAAGACCATCTCGGGCGGCGCCTCGGTCAATGCGACGTTATTTCATTTCGCGGCGGAGAATCTTCCGTTCGGCGGTGTCGGCGCATCCGGAATCGGCGCCTATCACGGCGAGTTCGGTTTCCAGACCTTCTCGCACCGCAAAGGCGTGTTCCTGCAGAGCCGTTTCAACGGCGCGCGGTTTTTGCGACCGCCGTTCGGTCGCATCACCGATATGATGCTGAAATTCCTCAGGCGCGGCTGACACCCGAGCCGGCGTTCAAGACCATCTCCGCGCCCTTCTCCGCGATCATGATCGTCGGCGCGTTGGTGTTGCCGCTGACCACGTCCGGCATGATCGAGGCGTCGATGACGCGCAAGCCTTCGATGCCACGGACACGGAGCTGATCGTCGACCACGGCCATGGGGTCGTTTCCCATCTTGCAGGTGCTGACCGGGTGATACTCCGTCTCCGCGGTGGCGCGGACGAATGCTTCGAGCTCGGCGTCCGATCGCTGCGCGACGCCGGGCAGCCGCTCCTCGCCGAGCCAGGGCTTGAACGCCGGTGCCCCCAGGATGTCGCGGCCGCGCCGGATCCCTTCGATGAGGATTTTCAGATCGTAGTCCGAGGCGAGATAGTTCGGATCCATCACCGGTGGCTTTAGCGGATCGGCGGAGGCCAGGCGAATTTCGCCGCGACTCTCCGGCCGCAGGCAGCACGCATGCAAGGTCACGCCATGGCCGTCGAGCTGAGTCCGGGCGTGATTGACCACCTGCGCCGGGATGAAATGGAATTGGATGTCGGGCGTCGCGGCGCCGGGTGCGCTCGAGATGAAGGCACCGGCCTCGGCCACGTTGCTGGTGCCCGGCCCCGTGCGAAACAGCATCCACTGCAGCGCCACCGCGAGCGCGGCGAGGCCGCCGCTCTTGCCGTCGAGCGTGATCGGGCGCATCACCCGCTGGACGATGTTGACGTTGAGATGATCCTGCAAGTTCTTGCCGACTCCGGGAAGGTCGAGCATCACCGGCACGCCGATCGCGCGCAGCTCCGCCGCCGGGCCGATGCCGGAGAGAAGGAGAAGCTGCGGCGAGTTGATGGCGCCGCCGGCCAGCAATACCTCTCGCTCGGCGCGCGTCGTGTATCGTCGCCTGCGCCTTATGTACTCGACGCCGACTGCGCGACCGTTCTCGATCAGCACGCGGGTCGCTTGCGCCTTGGTGAAGATGGTGAGGTTCGGCCGCGTCGCTGCGGGATGCAGATAGGCCGAGGCCGCGCTGCAGCGCTCGCCTTTTTTCTGCGTGACCTGGAAAAGGCCGCATCCGTGTTGCACGGCGCCGTTGAAATCCGGATTGAATGGAATTCCCGCCTGCTGCGCCGCCTCGACAAAGACGTTGCTCAAGGGATTGGTGTAGGGCCGCTCGGCAACGTTGAGCGGCCCGTCGCGCCCATGGAAATCGTCGCCAAGGCGCTCGTTGTGCTCCGCCTTCTTGAAGAGCGGCAGCACGTCCTCATAACCCCAGCCAGCATTGCCGAGCTGACGCCAGCGATCGTAATCCGTCGCATTGCCGCGCATATAGACCATCGCGTTGATCGAGCTTGACCCGCCCAAAGTCCGCCCGCGCGGCTGGTACATGCGCCTGCCGTTCATCGCTGCCTGCGGCGCCGTGTCGTACTGCCAGTTGAACCGGGGTGTATCGAGCCTCGCGATGCCGGCCGGCATGCGCACGAACAACGACTTGTCGGAGCCGCCAGCTTCAAGCAGCAGCACGCTTGCTTCCGGCTTTGCCGAAAGCCTGTTGGCCAATACCGAGCCCGCCGAGCCGGCCCCGACGATGATGTAATCGTACCCTCTCCCCGACATCTCGACCCTGCCTGTTCTTCACGTATTGGCCGGCAGCCACATTCGCCTAAGCAAATCTGAACAAGTCAAGCATTGACTTGAGTCAACCCTGAGCGGCCCAGTTCTGGATTGTATCGTGTTATGCGATGCTTGATGTTGGCGTAATAAGAGCGAGGCCAATGGCAGATACCAAACAGCATTGGCTCTCCGACGTCCTCCGATGGGCGCCTGCGACGCGCCCTGATGTTGCGCAAATCGTTACCGCAATGCTCGGCCTTGCCGGCCCGATCATCGCGGGCGTGGCAACTGACCATTTGCGCCTTGGTATGGTCGCTGCCATCGGCGGTCTTGCGCTTGGCGGCCCTGCCCACGGCGAAACGTTGCGGCAACGGGCCTTCGCGCTGGGGGCCGCGCTGCTCGCCGGCTGCGCTGCGATATCGACCGGCACAACGATCGCAAGTCACGGCAGTCTCGTTATTCTCGCCTTGCCGGCGGTTGCAGCGATCGCAGGGTTTTTTGGCGGCATCAGCTTGGCGATGGCTCGGGAAACCACCCGATTCATTCTGTTCACCACCATCGCCGCCGGCCTCAGCACGCCGGAAGTGCGGCCGCTCGGCATGACGCTGCTTTTTTTCCTCGGCGGCACATGGACGCTCGGCCTGTCCTTGCTTCTGCACGCGGTATTCGGGCGAGCCAAGTGTGCCACGGAACCCTCCGCCGCTGCCACGCGGACGCCGGCGCGCCCTGTCGCGCTGCTGCTCAGACGATGGCGGGAATCACACTTCCGCTTGTCAGGCTGGCAATATCCGATGCGAATCTGGTCGTGTCTGACGGTCGCCGAGGCCATTGCTCAAATCTGGCCCGGGCAACATGGTCAGTGGATCGCCGTGACGGTGGCCATCGTGCTTGGCCGCCGGCTTCCGGCGCCGCCGACGCGGCTCCTTCAGCGTGCGCTCGGGACCATGCTCGGCGTCGTTATTGCCGGCTTGCTCCTGATCTGGACCCCACCCCCTCTCATCGTGACATGCGGGATCGCAGCGCTTGCCGCTGCACGTCCCGTTCTTCGGGCCGGCAACTAAGCCGCCTACGCCGTTGTCACGACGCCGTTGATCGTCCTGCTGCTGGATTTCGGCCAAGCCATATCGGTTGCCATTCTGGCCGATCGGTTGATGGCTACGATCGCCGGCTGTCTGATCACGTTGTTGTTCGGCTATTTGCCGTGGCCAGGCAGTCCGCTTCGCCGTGGGAACCTTCCGAACCGCGAGCGGTGAGCAAAGCCGGGACCAAGCGCGAGGAGCCGAATTCATCGATCCGCCGCGACCTCTTGCGGCGACGTATACTCGGCCTGCGCGCGCTGCTCGACCGGCTTGGTCGCGCGCGTCAGGTTATAAGCGCAGTTGACCAGCGCCATATGCGAGAAGGCCTGCGGGAAATTGCCGACCAGGCGCTTGATGCGCGGATCGTATTCCTCGCTGAGCAGGCCGACATCGTTGCACAGTCCAATGAGCTTGCGAAACAGCCGCTCGGCATCGGCGGCGCGGTCCTGCAGAACGTAGACATCGGCGAGCCAGAAGCTGCAGGCCAGGAACGCGCCCTCGCCGGCCGGCAGACCATCATCGCTGGCTGCCGTGTCGTAGCGCATCACAAAACCATCGCGCAGCAAGCGGCGTTCGATGGCCGCAACGGTGCCCGTGACGCGCGGATCGGACACCGGCAGGAACCCGACGCCAGGGATGAGCAACAGGCTGGCGTCGAGCTGTTTCGACCCATAGGACTGCACGAAGCTGCCAAGGTTTTCGTCAAAACCATTCGCGCAAACCTCGTCGAAAATCTGCTCCCGCAGCTTTCGCCATTCGTCGAGCGGCCCTTCGAGCCCGAACGTTTCCGCGCTCTTGATCGAACGATCGAACGCGACCCACGCCATGATCTTGGAATGGGTGAAATGCCGCGGCGCGCCGCGCACTTCCCAGATGCCCTGGTCCGGCTCGTTCCAGATCTTCTTGAGGTGTTCGAGGAACGCAAGCTGCACGGCCCATCCCGAGTCGGTGGTCGACAGACCGCCGCGGCGCGCCTGATAATAGACGTCCATGATTTCGCCGAAGACGTCGAGCTGCAGCTGGTTATGCGCCGCATTGCCGATGCGCACCGGCGCGGAATTTTCATAGCCGGGCAGCCACGGCGCGGCCCATTCGGTCAGCCGCCGCTCGCCGGCGATACCGTACATGATCTGCAACTGATCGGGACTGCCTGCCACCGCGCGCAACAGCCAATCACGCCAAGCCTGCGCCTCCTCGTAATAGCCGGCAGTCATGGCGCCGAGCAGAACCAGCGTGGCGTCGCGCAGCCAACAGAAGCGGTAGTCCCAATTGCGCTCGCCGCCGAGTTGCTCCGGAAGCGAGGTGGTCGGAGCCGCCACCATGCCGCCTGTCGGCGCATAAGTGAGCGCCTTGAGCGTGATCATCGAGCGCAACACGGCATCTGACCACGATCCGGCGGGCCGACAATTTGCCGACCAATCCCGCCAAAACGTCTCGGTCTGCGCCAGCGCTGTTGTCGGGTCGAGCGGTTGCTCCAACGGCAAGTGGGAAGGCAAATAGCTCAAGACAAAGGGAATCGTATCGTCAACATTGATGGTGAACTCACCGACCGTCGTCATATCGGCGCCGCGCAGATGCACGGGCGTGCGTAGCAGCACCATGTCCGGCCCGGCGATAGCGCGCAGCGCCCCGCCTTCGAGCCGCGTCACCCAGGGGACGATCGCACCGTAGCCGAACCGCAGGATCAGCTCGGTGCGCATCGCCACCGTGCCGCGCGTCCCGACCACAAGGCGTATGATGGTCGAATGCCGGCCGCCCGGCGGCATAAAGTCGATCAGCGTCGCCGCGCCGTCTTCGGTCTCGAAATGGGTCTCGAGCACCAAAGTATTCGGCCGATAGCGACGTGTGACCCGGGCTTCCGCGCGCGACGCGATCGACCAGCGGCCGTGCTCGCGGGTGCCGAGCAGCGCGGCGAAGCATGCGTCCGAATCGAAACGCGGACAGCAGAACCAATCGATTGAGCCGTCGCGGGACACCAGCGCGGCGGTTCTGCAATCGCCGATTATCGCGTAATCTTCGATGCGTGCGGCCATGAGGTCAGGAAAAATCGACGATGACTTTGATGTCGTCGGGAAGCCGTTCGAGGGCTTGCGTCCACTGTTCGACCGGCTCGCGCCGTGTGATCAGCCGGTGGAGCCAGGCCTTGTCCGCCCGCTGCAGCGCCTCGCTCGCCATTTCATAATGTCTGCGGTTCGCGTTCACCGTGCCGAACACGGTGTCGTTGTCAAGCACCATGTTGCGGTTGAGTGCGCCGACGTCAATGTCAAAGTCGTGACCGGACGCGGTGACACCGACCAGGCAGACGATACCGGCGGATGCCGTGCGACCGAGAACGTCGCGCACCACGATCGGCGCGCCGGTGCATTCCATCAGAATATCGGGCTTCAAGCGCAGGTGTGCGAGGTCCTCGGTATGATATGTGCCGTCGAGCTGGCGCACCAGTTCTCGCTTCTTGAGATTGTCGTTGTGGTCGAGCACGTGGACCTCGAGGCCGCGCTGGGCCCCGATAAGGGCCGCCAGCAGGCCGACCGGACCCGCACCCGTGATCAGAAGTGTCTTTGGTTGCCATGATCGCGAACGCTGACCGATGCGCTCGGTGTGGTCCCACGCCTTGGCGACCACGCTCGTCGGCTCAAGCAGCACGCCGGCAATGCCGAGCGACGGATCGACCTTGACGAGGAAATCAGGCTCGACCCGGAAAAACTCGGCACCAAAGCCGTTCCGCTCCTTGATGCCGCGTTCGGTGTAAAGGCCATTGCGGCACATGTCCCACTCGCCGACGGCGCAGGCGGCACAGGGAACGGGATCGGGCCGGCGCACGATGCCGACGACGAGATCGCCGGCGTTGACGCCGCAACCGGCGGGCGCCGCCTGCACGATGCCGAGCGATTCATGCCCGATCCCCAGCCGCCGCTGGCCGGGCGGAGCCGAACCGTAACGCCCGGATACGATTTCGCGGTCGGTGCCGCAGACCCCGACTGCCACGGTGCGCACCAGAACCGCGCCGTCCGACAGAGGTGGATCGGCAACGTCTTCGACTTGAGCTGAATTGGCCGTACCCGGCGCGACGGTAAGGGCGCGCATTGCGCTTATCCGCGATCAATCGGTTTCGCCATCGCTCGCGGCCTGCGCAAGCACCCCCCAGTCAGGACAAGCCTCGAGCGGCGGGAAAGTTCCCGCGATGGAACCAGGGCGCATCCTTGGGCGTTTTCTTTGCCGCATGCGCTGAAAAACGGCGCCGATAATCGCGCTGCGAAGATGCGAAGAGGTGATCATGGAGCCGATCGGCTGCAGGCGTTGGGCTATTGCCGAAGGATACATCCCTTCGCAAAGTTCGTTTTCCGATCGCACCCTGATCTCTCACGAGACCGCCTGCATCCTCAACGCCGGCGACCAGGCAGCGCACGTCGATATCACCATCTTCTTCGCCGATCGTGAGCCGATCGGGCCCTACCGCGTTACGGTCGCGCCGCGGCGGACGCTGCATTTGCGCTTCAACGATCTCAAAGATCCCGCGGCCGTGCCCCGCGACACCGACTATTCATCGGTTTTCGAGTCCAACGTGCCGATCATCGTCCAGCATACCCGACTTGATTCTCGGCACGCGGAAGTCAGCCTGCTTTCGACCACGGCTTACGCGCAAGCCTGAGCAATCTTGGCGCTACCCCGGTCTCCCGAAGCAAATACCGATTCCACGATTTTCAAGCGGTGAATCGTCGTTCGGCTGCGTTACATCGCATTATGAATGAAACGAAATCATGGAACTAAACCATAACCGCAACGGTTGTTGCGGCACGGTACTGGAGGACTATCCGTGACTGTCATCGTCGCTTCCAACCGCGTCGCGCGGGCAAAATCCGATGAGCCGGAAGCCGGAGGATTGGCGACAGCGCTGATCCCCATGGTCAAGGACTCTGGCGCGATCTGGGTTGGTTCGAGCGGTCAGACCGCCGATGCGGCGCACACAAAGGACTCCTTTGCCCGAATCGAGGCGCTCGGCACCGGCGCCCTGGCAACGGTCGATATGCCGGCGAAGCATTATCACGGCTATTATGAGGGTTTCGCCAATTCGGCTTTGTGGCCGGCGCTGCATTCGCGTCCCGATCTCATCCGCGTGACGGCTGAGGAATACGCCTCATATCGTGAGGTCAACGCCTTCATGGCACGGGCACTGTTGCGCTTCAGCGGACCGGAAGCGATCTTTTGGATCCACGATTACCACTTCCTCGCCCTGGGCGCCGAGATGCGCCGGCTGCAGATCGACCGACCGATCGGTTTCTTTTTGCACACGCCGTGGGCCGACCGCCGCACCATGGCCGCAGTTCCTCACCACGCCGAACTCGTGCAGGCGATGCTCTCCTACGATCTCATCGGCTTCCAAACCGATGACGATCGGCAGAATTGCGAAGACTATCTCCAGTTCGAGCTGGGACTGACGGTTTTTGACGGAACAGTCGCCTCATCATCGGGAATGACTCATCTGGCGACTTTCCCGATCGGTATCGATGTCGAGGATTTCACCGCTCGGGCGGTCAAGGCCTCCACTCGCCCCGAAGTTTCGCGTCTGCGAGCGAGCCTGCAAGGCGCCAAGCTGGTTCTCGGCGTTGATCGCCTCGATTATTCGAAGGGCCTGAACAACAGGATGCGGGCATTCGACCGCATGCTCGAGCTCGAGCCGCAATGGAAGTGCGCCGTCTCGCTGTTGCAGGTGGCGGTTCCCACCCGCGGCAACATCCGCGCTTACCGCGAGCTCAAGGCCGAGCTCGCCGCTTTGATCAGTGAGGTCAACGGCCGCCACGGCGAGGTCGATTGGAGCCCCATCCGCTATCTCAACAAGAGCTTCTCGCAGCTGACGCTTGCCGGCTTCTACCGCGCCGCCCGGGTCGGCTTGGTGACGCCGTTGCATGACGGCATGAATCTGGTTGCCAAGGAATACGTCGCGGCGCAGAACCCCTTCGATCCCGGCGTACTGGTGCTGTCCTCGTTCGCCGGCGCGGCCAAACAGCTTGACGCTGCGCTCCTGGTCAACCCGCAGGATATCGATGGCACCGCGCGGCAAATCGCGACCGCCCTCGCCATGAGCGTCGAGGAGCGGCGCGCACGCTGGCATTCGATGATGGCTACGCTGCGCGCCTCCACGGTGCAGAATTGGTTCGCCGATTTCCTGCACACACTCGCGGACTTGCGTCGTGCGACGTCGCGGCTCGAGATGCCGCGGCCTGCTGCGTTGCCGGTCATGTTTGACCTTGCCGGCAGGGCGCAGCGCCACTGACGCATCGCCGCCCACGGCGCGGTGTGATGCACGACCGCTAGGCCGCACCCTGGCTCTTTTGGGTCTTGGCCTTCACCGAATGAATTTCCTCGCGCCCGGCTTCCCGCGCCGCCTCCTGCAGGGCCCGCCGAATCTCGTCGCGCTTCTCGTGGATCGAAGCGATCGCTCGCCCGGTGGCAATCCCTAACCCAACCAGAGCCGCCTCCGAGAGCTGGAGGCTCGCCTCGATTGTCTCCGGCACGGCGTCGGTAGCGCCGAGGCCATAGAGATGACGGGCGTGGTCGGCATCGCGCGCGCGCGAGACAATGAGAATGTCCGGCCGCATGGCACGGACGTGTTCGACGACCTCGTCGATGACGCTCGCGGAGTGGATGGTGAGGATCACGCCGGCCGCCTCGGCGAGGCCGCAAGTTTCGAGGAAACGCGGATCGGCGGCGTCGCCATAATAAACATCGTGACCGTTGCGGCGGTCGCGAGTCACGGTCGCGGCATCGGAATCGGCGGCGATATACGGGACGCCATGCTCCCGCAGCAGCGCGCACACGACCTTGCCGACGCGGCCATAGCCGACCACGATCGCGTGCTGCTGCCCGCCCGCAGGCCGGGCGACCAGACCCGGATCGACGGCTTTCCCCGACGTGAACCGCGCCGTGAGGGATCGCGCGGCGAACGACAGCAACGGCGTCAGCGCCATGGTGACCGAGGTCACAGCGAGCGTAAAGCTCGCGAGCGGCGCTTCGACCAGACCCGTAGCCGACGCCATACCGATGCCGACGAAGGCAAATTCTCCGCCCGGACCGAGCAGCAGGCCGGTCTCGGTCGCAACCGGCCACGACAGACGAAACAGCCGGCCAAGACCGATCGTGAGCAACGACTTGACGGCGATCAGGCTGACAACGCCGCCAATAAGCCAAAGCGGCTCGCGCAACAGCTCGCGGAAGTCCACATTCATTCCAACGGTAAAGAAGAAAATGCCGAGCAATAAGCCCTTGAACGGCGCGACTGTCGTTTCGATCGCCTTGCGGTATTCCGTCTCGGCGAGCAGCAAGCCGGCAAGGAAGGCGCCGAGCGCCATCGACAGGCCGGCCTGACCGGCGATCACGCCCGCCGCCACGATCACGAACAGCACGGCCGCGATGAACAGTTCGCTGGAGCCCGCGGTCGCAACCAGCCGGAACAGCGGTCGCAGCAGCACGCGACCGAAGATAACGATGACGATGACGGCGGCCGCGGCTTGCAACAGCGCACTGGCGAGACTGGCGAGAACCGACCCGCTGGACCTTGCAGCCAGGATGGAGACGAACAACAAAATGGGGATGACCGCGAGATCCTGAGCGAGCAGGATGGAAAAGCTCGCGCGCCCGACGCTGGTTGTCAGGCGCTCTTGATTGGAGAGGAGCCCGAGTACGATCGCAGTCGAGGATAGCGACAAGCTCGCCCCGAGCACGATCGCCTCCGGCGGATTCTTTCCCGCCATCACGGCGGCGCCGGCGATCACCGCACTGGTGAGGAGAACCTGCGAACCGCCGAGGCCAACGACCAGACGGCGCATCGCCGACAGCCTGGGAAACGACAGCTCGAGACCGACTAGAAAAAGCAGAAACACAATCCCCAACTGGGCGATGCCCGCCACGTTCTGGGCGTCGCTGATCGTGAACCACGACAGCCCCGGGAATGCATTGCTGATCGAGCCGAGTCCAAACGGGCCCAAAACGGCGCCGGCCCCGAGGTAGCCCAGGACCGAGCTCAATCCCCATCGCCGTACCATCGGAACCACGACTCCGGCGGTACCGAGGACGACCAGAGCGTTACTGTACGCGGCGACATTGGTGGGCGTGACCACTAAATCCTCCGGTTCCGCGTCGGCACAGCGACTGTTGTAGACGGTCCGCGCGATTCCCGCGACCCAAACGCGCAGAGGAGATTCGCGCCTCCCATCCACGCGACACCGATACGACGCAGCTGGTCGCGGCTTGGCTGACGCTGACATTTGCCGTGAATTCAATCAATCGGAGCATGGGCCTGCACAATTTGTATCCGTTCGTGCTGGGCCCCTTGGCGGTCGCCAAGCTGGATTTTGTTCAGCAACTCATCCGCTCGGTCTCGCGCAGCGCCCCGAAATCCAGGGCGGTACCGCTGCCGACGTTATGAGGAAGGCCTGCGTATTTTACGCTTTGTGACGGCATGGGGCGTTTGAGCGCAGAAAAGCAAAACGCTTCTTGAATTTTAAACGGTTGCGCCCTGTAATGCCGCCGTGCAGGGCGAAACAGATCATTTCATGACCAATTCGACTTCAGGCGGGCAGTCCGCCGACACGGTATCATGGATCACCGCGACGGCAATCGTCGTTGCCGACATGGTGGGCGTCGGCGTCTTCACCAGCCTCGGATTTCAGGTCAATGACATAAGGTCCGGATTTTCGCTGCTTTTGCTGTGGGTCGTCGGCGGGATCGTGGCGATATGCGGAGCGTTCTGCTATGCGGAACTGGCCACGATGTTTCCGCGCTCGAGCGGGGAATACAACTTTCTGCGGCGGATCTATCATCCGGCGTTCGGCTTCGTGGCCGGCTGGCTTTCGGCGACTGTCGGTTTCGCGGCGCCGGTCGCCCTTGCCGCCATGGCGTTCGGCGTTTATTTCAAATCAATCATTCCGGCAGCGCCGCCACTGGCGCTCGGACTGGGCGTGATCTGGCTTGCCGCGCTCGTGCATCTGTGCGGTTTGTGGTTTCGCGGCGCCTACCATAATGCCTGGACCGCTCTGAAGCTCGTTCTGATCGTCGTGTTCATCGTCGCCGGCTTTGGCTACGGCGATTGGCAAGCGATTTCGTTCGCGCCGAGCGCCGCCGACCTCGGCTACATCGCCGGTGCGCCGTTCGCCATCAGCTTTGTGTTCGTGATGTACTCCTATTCCGGCTGGAACGCGGCGACCTATATCGTCGGCGAATTGCGCGATCCCACCCGCAACCTGCCGCGCGCGCTGTTCGTGGGAACCGCGATCGTCATCGCGCTCTATGTCAGCCTCAATGCCGTGTTTCTGGTCACCACGCCGATGCACGAATTGGCCGGCCAGCTCGACGTTGCCATCGTCGCCGGCAAGCACCTTTTCGGCGAGATCGGCGGGCGCATCGTCGGCGCGCTGATCTGTCTTGGGCTCGTATCCTCCATCAGCGCCATGACTTGGATCGGCCCGCGGGTGACCATGACAATGGGCGAAGACATGTCGCTGCTGCGCATCTTCGCGCGCAAGTCGAAGCAAGACGTGCCCGCTGTCGCCATCATTTTCCAGCTCCTGGTCTCCAACCTGCTGCTGTTGACCCAGAGCTTCGAAGCGGTGCTGGATTTCATCCAGTTCAGCCTCACTTTCTGTTCGTTTTTCGCTGTGCTGGGCGTCATCAAGATGCGAATCACTCACCCCAAGCTGGCGCGGCCCTATCGCGCCTGGGGCTACCCGGTGACGCCGCTCATTTTTCTCAGCGTCACGCTTTTCATGATGTATTATCTTGTGGTCAACCGGCCGCTGCAGTCCCTCGCCGGCTTCGCCATGACGTCGGCCGGGCTTATCATCTATTTTACGTCCCGTCTGCTATCGGATGTTCCCTCCTCGGATGCCTCGCAAACCGTGGCCTGACAGCGATGACCCTGCCTAAGATGATGGCGGCTGCCCTTGTGGCCGCCCTGCTGGCCCTGGCGGCGGCGCCCGCGCAGAGCGCGGAGACAGCGACAGCCGACGATACCGCGCGATTTCTCGCCGGGCTACCGCCGGCGCCGGATTCTCCTCTCGCGGAGCTGGCCAAGGGTCCGCTCTGGCAGCGGCACGCGCGCTATTTCGATACCATTTTTGAACGCGAGGACAGCGCCAATCTTTCCAAGATCCACGCATTTTCCCGGGAGCGGCTGACCGATAAGCACGAGACAATGCTGTACATGTTCAGCGGTCCGGATTTTCTCTACGCCACTTCGTTTTTCCCGACCGCCTCGACCTACGTCTTGGCCGGTCTCGAGCCGGTGGGCGAGATTCCGCCATTGACCACACTGTCGCACCCGACCGTCGAGTGGACGCTGCGAAATCTCGAGAGTTCGCTGGGATCGCTGCTCAGCTTCAGCTTCTTCATCACCAAGAACATGAAGACGCAATTGCACGAGGGGCCGGTCTACGGGACGCTGCCGATCCTCTATGTGTTTCTGGCGCGGACCGGCAAGACCATTCACGACGTGAGTTTCGTGAGCCTCGACGAGGACGGAAATTTCCACGCCCCGGCCGAAGCGGCCGCGCCGGACGACGGGAAGAACTCCGCTAAGGGCGCTCGGGCCAAAGCTGCCGAGCGCGCCGTGCGAAGCGCCGCCAAAGGCGTAAAAATCGTATTTTCAGAAGGCGCGGGCCCCAACCAGACGCTCTACTATTTCAGCACCAATCTCGCCGACGATAGCGTGCGGAGAAGCGGTTTTCTGGCGTTCTGCGCCAAGCTCGGCGACGCCGACAGTTTACTCAAAAGCGCGTCCTACCTGATGCACCGCGGCGGCTTCACCAAGGTGCGCGATTTCCTGCTCGACCACAGCGCCACGATCCTGCAGGACGACAGCGGTATTCCGCTTGTCTATTTCGATCCGAAAAAATGGCGACTGCAGCCGTTCGGCCGGTACATCGGTCCGATCGCCCTCTTCGAATACGCCTATCAATCCCGCTTGGGGCAACTGTACCACCAGAGCAATGCGATCCCGATCGACTTCGGAGTTGGATATCGGTGGCGGAAAAACGAATCCAACCTGCTGCTGGCGCAGAGGATCGCGGCCAAAACCAGCGAAACCGAATTAGCACCGCATTTACCAACGGATCGCTATCTTCCCAGCACAGATACCCGAGCCGCGAACAAGGTGCGAGGAGCTGGATCGCCGAAATCATATCGAAAGCGGGTGGAGAGAGAGACAACGGGGTGGTTGGGCTGCCGAATAAGGGGAATTTTCTCGTTTTGTTCGACTCCGGAGACCAAGGCGAGCCGCTAGACGTCAAAATGGGGACATAGTCGTCGCCGAAGCTGTCCACTCGTGGGGTGGGGGAACAGTGGCAAATACGGGCCGAGGACCAGCACCGCAGGCGTTTCGCAGACCGGCACCAGTTGCGGCGGCCGGTCAGCGCGCGCGTTATTCCTATCTAGATCCGAAGCTCCGCCGTCGATCCGAACCGGTTACGCGCATGGCTCCGGCGCGCGGCCACATCGAAGGCGGCCGCGGTCGCGTTGAACCCGGCCGGCGGGCGGCACAGCAAACCGGTGTGCTCGCAAGCATACTGGAGCACCGTCTGTTCTCAATTTCCGCTGCGCTGTTTCTTGTCGGCTCGGCAGGCTGGTGCTGGCTCATCTACAGTAAATTCCGCTCCTCCGTTTTAGCCGCTCCCGCTGCGGCCGCCGCATCCACGGTGACGACTGCGGTCGATTCCGGTCGCGGCATCGCAAAATCGGACCCGATCGGCGCCTCAAACTACGTGCGCCTCGACCCTCAGCAAGGTTCGGACACGACGGGCAGAAATCTTGCTCGCGCCGTCGACCGGCCGAGTGCGCCCGGCTCCGCCAAAAAAACGCCCAAAGCCGAAGTCGCCGAGACCGCCGCCAGTGTCGTCGCCCGCGAATGGAAATTCTTCGAAGCGACGCGGGTGGCCGACCGGGGCCAGATGCCCACGAAACCCTCGGCCGCCGAAACGAATTTGAAGCCGCCGGTTCGTTTGGCCGCGCTCGAAAGCGATGCGCCGGAAATTGCGACCTTCCATTCGGCCACCGAGACCATGCCGTCGCGCGTCCCATCCAACATCGGGGCTAAGACGAGCCTGGTCGACTTCCAAACGGCGCCGTTTCCCTATCACGGTCGCGTACCCGGATCGAACCGACCGTTCCTGAGTGCGGGCGAACCGGGCCATCGCGGTCACGTCAATTTCCGCGGTCGCATCTTCTGGGAATCGGAGACGTTCAGCGACAACCGCGTATTGCTTCACGTTCCTCCGGACTTCGACCCCAAACGCCCGGCCGTCATCGTCGTGTACTTTCACGGTCACGGCGCCAATCTGGCCCGCGACGTGCGTGACCGCCAGCAGGTGCCGGCGCAGATCACGGCGGCGGGAATTAATGCGGTGCTGGTGGCGCCGCAATTTGCCGTCAATGCCGCCGATTCGAGCGCCGGCAAGTTCTGGGAGCCCAACGGATTTAAACACTTCCTCGACGAAGCAGCCGTCAAGCTCGCGCGCCTCTATGGCGACCCGCGCAGCGCGGCGGCATTTGCCAACATGCCGATCGTGATCGTCGCCTACAGCGGCGGCTTTGGGCCGACCTTGTCCGTATTGGATCGGGGCGGCGTCAGGTCGCGCATCCGCGGCCTAGTCCTGCTCGACGCGCTCTACGCCGGGATCGACAGGTTCGCAGACTGGATCGCCGACAACAGATCGACCTTCTTTGTGAGCTCTTACACGCCGCACACGGCGCACCACAATGCCGATCTCGAGCGCCTGCTGCGCGAACGATCGGTGCCGTATGGTTCGGAGCTCAGGCACAATCATCTTCAGGGCATGGTCTCGTTCCTGCCCGCCGGCGACGTCTCGCATCGCGATTTTGTGACCCATGCCTGGGCCGATAATCCGATCAAGGATATTTTGGCGAGAATGAACGACATCGGTCCGAGAATCGGGACCGCTGGAGCGCCAGCTTCCTCAGACGCCTTCGCGGCGGCACGCAACTAAAGCGCAGGACAGCGCCGGCTTGATGCGGCCTGCTCCTCTAGCTTGCGCCACCCTGCCTTTTGACCAAGATCAACGCCCAGCGACCCCATTGGATCAAATTCTATTCATTGGAGTTCAGCTGTGCTCATTGCGATGTTCGCAGACATCCACGCCAATCGACAGGCGTTCAGCGCATGTCTTGCGCAGGCGTCCGATCTTGGCGCAGAGCAAATTGTGTTGCTCGGCGACTATGTTGGCTATGGCGCCGACCCGGAGTGGACGGTCACTACCGTCATGGACCTTGTCGAAAAAGGTGCAAGGGCCGTGCTCGGCAATCACGACAGTGCGGTCAACAACCCGCGCGACCAGCTTAATGTCGAGGCTAAGATTGTCATGGAGTGGACGCGCGGCGAACTGGGGGCCACGGAGCGACGATTTCTGGAAAAGTTGCCGCTCACGCTCAACGACGATGACCGCCTTTACGTCCATGCCGAAGCAAGCAGTCCGAAAAGCTGGCGATATGTGACAAGCGTTGACGCTGCCGCCCAAAGCATCATTGCCACTACGGCACAAATCACCATTTGCGGTCACGTTCACCGGCCGGCGCTCTACAGCATGTCGGCAACCGGGAAAATTACGGCGTTCACGCCCAACACGGGCGCGACCATCCAATTGCTCGCCGGCCCCGGACGGCGGTGGCTGGCGGTGCTCGGCTCGGTGGGGCAGCCCCGCGACGGAAATCCGGCCGCTTCCTATGCCATGCTGGATACAGAAAAGCGCGAACTGACCTACTGCCGCGCGCCGTACGATGTGGAAGAAGCGGCTACGAGAATTCGGAAAAACGGCCTACCGACCTGGTTCGCCGACCGGTTGTTGGTGGGCGCGTAAGCATGGTCAAACCGTTTCTCGATCTTGGCGCGACGATCGACGGCTTTCGGATCGAAGAATGCCTCCATCAGGGAGGCATGGCAACGCTTTGGCGCGTCTCGCGGCCGGGCACGACGATGCCCATGCTGATGAAGGTGCCGAGGATCGCGGAAGGCGAGGACCCGGCGGCGATTGTCAGCTTCGAGATGGAGCAGATGATCCTGCCGCGCTTGTCCGGCGTCCACGTGCCGAAGTTCATTGCCGCCGGCGATTTTGCGGTGCAGCCCTACATCGTTGTGGAGCGCGTCCCCGGACCGACGCTATTCCAGCGGCTCCCCCAGCTCCCATTGCCCTATGCGGACGTTGCCGACATCGGCTTGAAAATCGCCGCCGCATTGGACGACTTGCATCGGCAGCATGTGATTCACCTCGACGTCAAACCAAGCAACATCATGTTTCGGCCTACCGGCGAGGGAGTCCTACTCGATTTCGGGTTGTCGCATCACGACGAGCTTCCCGATCTGATGCAGGAGGAATTTCGCGTGCCGTTCGGCACCGCTCCGTACATGTCACCCGAGCAATTGCTCGGCATTCGCAACGATCCGAGAAGCGACCTGTTCGCTCTAGGTGTGCTGCTGTATTTCTTTTCGACGGGTGTACGTCCCTTCGGCCAAAGCGAGACCATGTATGGGATGCGCCGTCGCCTCTGGCGCGATCCGGTTCCTCCGCGCCGATTGAAGTCCGACTATCCGCCGTGGCTGCAAGAGGTGGTTCTGCGTTGCATCGAGATCGAACCGGCATGGCGTTATCCGACCGCGGCGCAACTTGCCTTCGACTTGAGCCATCCCGACCAAGTCAAACTCACCAAGAGATCCGAGCGGCTGGAACGCGATCCACTGGGCACCGTCCTGCGGCGGCGCTTCAACAAGGACATCACGAGATCGATCACTTTGCCGGCGCTGGCGCGGCAAATCTCTTCCGCCCCGATTGTCGCGGTCGCCGTCGATCTGACGGAAGGATCGCCGGAGCTCAACGATGCGCTCCGCGTTGCCGCGGAACGCATTCTCACGACGCTGCCTTCCGCGCGACTGGCTTGCCTCAACGTCTTCAAGCTCGGCAGGATTACGCTGGATTTCACACTGGACGAAGAGGGCCACAACAAGCGAGTCGATCGTCTCGTTGCCCTGAAGCACTGGGCCGAGCCTCTGAAGCTCGAAGATCACCGTCTGACGGTGCACGTCCTCGAAGCGGTCGATCCGGCAAATGCGATCCTCGAATTCGTCCAAGCCAACCCGATCGATCAGGTATTGATCGGGGCGCGGCAAAACTCCCTGCTGCGCAATCTGCTCGGGAGTGTTTCCGCCAAAGTGGCCGCCGAGGCGCCGTGTACGGTTACAATCGTTCGCTCTGGTCGAACGGCCGAGGCCGACAAATTGTAAGCCTGCCTGCACGGCGAGCGTCGTTTGATTCCGACTCGCGGCTACGAACCGTCGAAGACGGTGGCGCAATTTCGTTCCGGATTGTCCAATCGCTGTTTTTCTGGGATGGTCCGCGGATATAAAGTGGTCCTCCAGGCACCGTAGCGGCAGGAGCGAAGGATGGCAAAGTTTCAAAATATCCTCGAAACGGTCGGCAATACTCCTGTGGTGAGGATCAATCGGCTGGCGCCCCCGGATGTGAATCTCTACGTCAAAATCGAGGCATTCAATCCGCTCGGCTCGGTCAAGGACCGCTTGGCGCTTGGCGTCATCGAGGCAGCCGAGCGCTCCGGCGAGCTCAAGCCGGGGCAGACGGTCATCGAGGCAACGAGCGGCAACACCGGTATCGGGCTGGCGATGGTGTGCGCCCAGAAGGGCTATCCGCTGGTGCTGACGATGGCCGAGACGTTCAGCGTCGAGCGGCGCAAGCTTATGCGGTTTCTCGGCGCCAAGGTGGTGCTCACGCCGGCCGCGCAACGGGCCGTGGGCATGGTGGTGAAGGCCGCGGAGCTTGCCAAAACCCATGGCTGGTTGCTGACCCGCCAGTTCGAAAACGAAGCCAATCCCGACATACACTCGCGCACCACCGCGCGCGAAATCATAGCGGATTTTGCCGGTGAGCGGCTGGATTACTGGGTCACCGGCTATGGCACCGGCGGCACGCTCAAGGGCGTCTCCCGCGTATTGGCGAAGGAGAGGCCGGACACCAAGATCGTCGTCTGCGAGCCGCAGGACGCGCCATTGCTTGAAAGCGGCATCCCCCAGCAACGCAACCCCGACGGTTCAGCCGCGGCAGCCCATCCGGCCTTCAAACCCCACCCGATGCAAGGCTGGACTCCCGATTTCATTCCGAAGCTGACTGCGGACGCCGTGGACATGAAGGTCATCCACCGCATCCTCCCGGTCGCAAATGCCGACGCGCTGCGCTGCAGTCGCGACCTGGCGCAGGAGGAAGGGATTTTTGTCGGCATTACCGCGGGCGGGACCTTTGCCGGCGCCTTGCGCGTTTGCGCCGAGGCGCCGAAGGGTGCGACCGTGCTTTGCATGCTGCCGGATACCGGCGAACGCTATCTGAGCACGCCGTTGTTTGCCGATGTTCCGGTCGATATGAACGAAGAGGAAATTGCCATTTCACGTTCAACGCCGTCAGCTCAAATCGGCGCTTGAGCGCGTGCAGGGCGCGGACGCGCTGGATAGATTTCGCATCGTCGCAGCCCCCGATGCGGGCTTGTCTCACAATTGTGCTGATCCCAACAGGGTGCGCGCCATCGCATCGCGCCAGCCCTCGCAGCGATGGCGCCGGTTGGATTCGGACATCGCCGGCCGAAAGGTGCGGTCGAGGCG
>JBEKJZ010000039.1:0-42694 GCA_050010955.1 Xanthobacteraceae bacterium
GCGCCGCACTACCAGATCGTATTGACGCGGGAAGGTGCGCTCGACACCATGACGATAGAGATCGAGCTGGCGTCGGGCTCCCGCGATACGGACGCCGGCCGCGGCCGCAAAGCCGAAGAAGTGCGGCAGCACATCAAATCGCTGATCGGCGTCACCTGCCATGTTGCCGTCAAGACGCCGGGCGAGCTGCCGCGCTCGCAGGGCAAAGCCGTGCGGGTGATAGATCGGCGCAACAAGGCCAATTGATCGCGCGCGTTTGCGTTGCGGGAGCAGCCGGTGCGATGTCGAACCGCTGGCGCTATTCCTGGGATACGGGTGGATCCATATCATCGGCCCAGGTAACGCTCGGCTTCGGATAGCGGCGCAGCAGTCGATGTACGAGATTGACGTGCTCGGCCTCTTCCTCGACCAGCTCCGCCGCCATAGTCTTGACCTTCGGATCTTTTGCCGTCTCGACGATGGAGGTGAAATAGGCCAGCGCTCGCTTTTCGCCGGCGAGTGAGAGCTGCAATGCATGCCAAGGCGTCATCATGTAGTGCGCGGAACCGAGTTCGGCCTCTTCCGGGCTTTCTCCTCGTTCAAAGTTTGCAATCTGGCGGGCGCGAGTGACGACGTCGAAATCGCCGGCGAGACGACGGATTTCCTCGCCGTGGATGCCTTCGGCGCGGGCTAGGTCGCGGAAGACCTTGACCAGTTCCGGATTGTTGTGGGTTTCCATCTGATCGGCCAGCAGATTGTAACGCTCGACCGCGTCGATCTCGATCTGATAAGCGACGCTAAGCAGATCGTTGAGGCTGGCGACCTTTGGAGTGCCCGGCGTCTTGGTCATAGCTCGAAGCCCTTCTCCAGCTGCGACAGATCGGTGTCGCTTGCGCCGACTGCGGGTTGAAACGGCGCGCGATTGCCGCGGTACAGAATGCCGATGTTGAAACCGTCGTCGGTCATGAGCCGGCGCGCCGCTTTGCCCTGATCGGCGGTTGGGCCGACCGAGGCTGGGTGCACTTGCTCCTTCCACGCCTTTTCATCGGGGCGAAAGGTCACGCAGGGGCTGAGGATTTCGACGAACGAGAATCCCGGGTGCTTGATCGCTTCGGCCAACACGTCGGCGGTTTCGTTCGGTTCGCCGGAGAAGCAGCGGGCGATGAAGTTCGCGCCCGAGGCGAGCGCAACGACCAGCGGATGGAAAGGCCGCACCCCAGTGCCGCCCGGCGACAGCGCGGTGTCGAACTCCGGCTCGGTCGTGGGCGACGGCTGGCCCTTGGTCATGCCGTAGATGTGGTTGTCCATCACCACATAGGTCATGTCGATGTTGCGGCGGCAGGCGTGCAGGAAATGGTTGCCGCCGATCGAGTACCCGTCGCCATCGCCGCTGGCGACCACGACGGTGAGGTCGGGCCGCGTCACTTTCAGCCCTGCGGCGATGGCGAGCGAACGGCCATGCACGCCGTGAAAGCCGTAACAATTCGTATAGGCGGGAATGCGTGACGAGCAGCCGATACCGGATACGACGACGATCTGTTCGGGTGGCAGACCCAATTGAGCGAATGCGCGCGTGAACGACATGAGCACGTGATAATCGCCGCAGCCGGGACACCAGATCGGCTTCACGTCGGATTTGTAGTCTGCCGGCTTGGTAGCCAAGCGCGTTTCAACACTCGACATGGTTATCTCCATTCCGTAATGGCGCGATGGATTTCGCCGGCCGTGATCGGCAGTGGCCCCGGCCGGTTGAACACCTGAACCGGCGCCGGCAGGTCGTAGTGGGCCCGCAGGTATTTGTGAAACTGGCCGCCATGCGTCTGCTCGACGACCAGAATGCGTTTGACGCCTTCAAGGGCGGCTGCCATCTGTTTCGGCCGGGCCGGCGCCAGCAGGCGCGGCGCGACGACGCGGGCGTCGAGTCCTTCCGCCGCCGCGCGTCCGATCGCTTCGCGCGCAGCCCCCGTGAGCGATCCCCAGGTGATGACCGCGATATCGCCGGTGCCCGCGACACTCGCCCAATGGTCGCCAAAGTTGAAGTGTTCGAGCTTGTCGCGCCGCTTGTCGAGCTGGGTCAGATGGTCCGCGGCTCCGCTGGTTGGGGTCCCGCGCTCGGAATGGGTGAGGCCGTCGGCCGTGTATTGACCGCCGCGCAGTCCCGGGATGGCCATCGGCGACACGCCGTTGGCAGCCATGGCATAGCGCTTGTAGGAGCCGGCAATGTCGGTGGCGACTGTGCGTGCGCCGATGAACGCGACGTCGGCGGGCCGTTCGATCGCGGCGCGTGACTGCCCCATGAACTGGTCGGACAGGATGATGACCGGGGCTTGCAGCGTTTCCGCGAGATAGGTCGCCCATTGCGTGGTGAACATGCAGTCGCCAACCGATTGTGGCGCTAGTACGAGATGCGGCGCGTCGCCGTGCAAGCCATAGACGGCGATGTTCAGGTCGGCTTGTTCGGATTTGGTGGGAATGCCGGTCGACGGACCGCCGCGCATAACGTCCACGACCACGACTGGGATTTCGGCAGAGGTGGCGAGGCCGAGTGCTTCGATCATCAGCGAGAGTCCGGGCCCCGAGGTCGCCGTCAGCGCGGGCGTGCCGCCAAAGGATGAGCCGATGATCATGTTGATTGCGGCGAGCTCGTCTTCAGCTTGCAGCAGTACCCCGCCGACCTTGGGAAGGCTCGGAGCGAGCCATTCGAGAATTTCAGTCGCCGGCGTGATCGGATAAGCGGCGGCAAAGCGAATGCCGCCGCGGATGGCGCCGAGCGCGGTTGCCTCGTTGCCCGACAGAAGCCATCGGCGGGCGGGGTTCGGACTGGGTGCGGCGAGTTGCTTGCCGAAGACGATGCCCGCTGCCGCGCCGAATCCGACTTTGATGCCGGCGAGGCTGGCCTCGATGGCGGCCGGCCCCTTGTCGGCGAGACGCTTTTCGATGGGCGAAAACACCTGCTCGGTGGTAAAGCCCAGCAGGCGGCTTGCGATGCCGAGCGCAATCATGTTGGGGCGCCCTTCGGGAATGGCCTTGGCCATGTCCTTCATCGGCACATCAACCACGCGGGCGCCGTTTTGGGTCACCATCGGCGGCGGCTCGCCGCCGCGGGGATCGCTGATCACCAGGGTCTGCGGTCCGACCTTAATTTCGGCGCCGAAACGGTGGGCGTTCAACCAGTCGATGCCGATCAGCAGGTCGAACTGGTCGGGTAGGCATTCGACCGGGTGGACAGCCAGGCGGAGCAGCCCTGCCGCCTCACCGCCGCGGATCTGGGGGCCCAGGGTGCGGGTATAGAGCCCGTGCCACCCGGCGGCGCTGGCCGCTTCAAGCAGAGAATCTCCTGTAGTCAGAGCGCCGGCGCCACCGCTGCCGACGATTGCGATCGATATGCTCGGCGAAGCTGCCATGGTCGTCATCTCCTGATCCGAGCCCGCCCAGCGGGCGCCGCCAACATGTATTTAAGTACTAGAATACGATTTTTTTGCTTTTCCTTGACCTTGGTCAAGGCCAACCCAATGGTCTTCGGACGAAGAATGAACATAGAATAAGGCCGCGTGCCAGTCCGCCGATGGGCTTGCCGGGCAAGCTGGAGATCAACCCATGAGCGCCAAGCCAGTTCGTTGGATGATGACGGGCGCGCGCAAGCCTATGGTGGCGATGGAATTCGAAATTGGCAAGCTGGGCCCCGATGAAGTCCTTGTCGAAATCGCCGGTTGCGGGGTGTGTCACACCGATTTGGGCTACTATTACGATGGCGTGCGCACCAAGCACGCGCTGCCGTTGACGCTCGGGCATGAGATCAGCGGCCGTGTCATCGATTCCGGCGCGGATGTGCTCTGGTGCACCGATCACGCCGTGATCATCCCGGCGGTCATTCCGTGCGGCCACTGCGATGCCTGCCAGCGCGGCAAGGCGACGATCTGTCCGAACCAGAAGATGCCGGGCAACGATATTCACGGTGGCTTTGCTACCCACATCATCGTGCCGGCGCGCGGACTGTGTGTTGTTGATGAGCGCCGCCTGGCGGCGGCTGGAATCGAACTGGCCGATCTCTCCGTCATCGCTGATGCGGTGACTACGCCCTATCAGGCGGTGGTGCAGGCCGGCGTCACCACCGGAGATCTTGTCGTCGTCAACGGTGTTGGCGGCGTCGGCGGCTATGCGGCCCAGATCGCGGCCGCCTTGGGCGGCGTCGTTGTCGCAATCGACGTGAACGACGAAAAACTCGCCGCGATGAAGGGGCAGGGCGTCTCGCTTACCCTGAACGCCAAACAGATGACGCCGCGCGACATCAAGGCGGCGATCCAGGCCTTCGCCAAGGAACGCGGCCTGCGCCAGACCGAGTGGATCATTTTCGAATGTTCCGGCACCCGCACTGGGCAGGAGACCGCGTTCAGTCTGCTTAATCACGGCGCCACGCTCGCCGTTGTCGGATTCACCATGGACAAGGTCGAGGTGCGGCTCTCGAACTTAATGGCATATCACGCGCGGGCGATCGGAAACTGGGGATGTCCGCCCGATCTCTATCCCGAGGCCTTGGAACTCGTGTTGAACGGCCGCGTCAAGGTCACGACATTTATCGAGAAACATCCGCTCAGCGAGATCAACCACGTGTTCGAGGTAGCCCATGCCGGGGCACTCAAGCGCCGTGCCGTTCTCATTCCTGCATCGTGAGGAGCTCTCCATGACTGTCGAAGCAGCCCGCGTCATCGCCGAGCCAAAATCCGAGCCCAAGGATCACAATCTCGTCATCGAGGCTGTGCGCGAAACGGTTTCCAAAGGCGTGCACTACGAGAAGCGCCCAGTGAAAGGGACGGACGGCAAGCCGGTGGCCGGGCTGTTCAACGCCTGGATCACGCTCGACAACCCAAGCCAGTTCAATTCCTACACAACCGATATGGTGAAGGCGACCATTCTGGCTTTTCGCGCCGCGAGTGCGGCGCGCGACGTTGTTGCCGTGGTCTTTACCGGCGCCGGCGACAAAGCTTTTTGCACCGGCGGCAACACCAAGGAATACGCCGAGTACTACGCCGGCAATCCCCAGGAATACCGGGGGTATATGCGGCTGTTCAATGATATGGTCTCGGCGATCATTGGCTGCGACAAACCGGTGATTTGCCGCGTGAATGGCATGCGCATCGGCGGCGGCCAAGAAATCGGCATGGCCTGCGATTTCTCGATTGCGCAAGACCTCGCTCGCTTCGGGCAGGCCGGGCCCAAGCACGGCTCGGCTCCGATCGGCGGGGCGACCGACTTCCTCCCCTACATGATGGGCTGCGAACAGGCGATGGTTTCTGGCCTGCTTTGCGAACCATTCTCGGCGCACAAGGCCTATCGTCTCGGCATCATCAGCGAGATCGTGCCGGCGCTGAAAGTTGACGGCAGCTTCGTCGCAAACCCGATGGTTTGCACCGATCGCTACCTCGATGAGTATGGGCGCATCGTCCACGGCGAGCCAAAGACGGGCGCGGCGGCCGCCGAAGGCCAAGTGCTGTTGAAACGCGGCACCATCGACCTTAGCCTGCTCGATGAGCGGGTCGAAGCGCTGTGCACTAAGCTCCTCTACACCTTCCCCGATTGCACGACCAAGACGGTCGAGGAGCTGCGCAAGCCGAAGCTCAACGCGTGGAATAACAACAAGGAAAACGCGCGCGACTGGCTGGCTCTCAACATGATGACGGAAGCGCGCGCCGGTTTTCGCGCCTTCAACGAAGGCACGCGGGAGACCGGGCGGGAAGTCGATTTTGTTGCGCTACGCCGGGCGCTCGCCGCCAACACGCCATGGAGCGATGAGCTCACCGAAAGCATCATGCCGCGGGCGAGGTCATAGCCGTGACGCGGCCGGTCAAGATCTGGCACGAGGCGGACGGTCGCTTGCTGCGGCTACGGCTGAACCGTCCGAAGGCCAATCTTGTCGATGCCACCATGATAGCGGAGCTCGACCAGGCGCTGGAGCATCTCGGCAATGGTCAGCTCGGTGCGGCGCTGATCGATGCCGAAGGGCCGCATTTCAGTTTCGGCGCCAGCGTCGAAGAACATCTGCCAAGTCGATGCGCCGCTATGCTGGCGGGGCTGCATCGCTTGGTCCTGCGTATGGTCGAGTCGCCGGTGCCTCTGTTGGTGGCGGTGCGCGGCCAATGCCTCGGCGGTGGGCTGGAACTGGCGCTTGCCGGTCATCTCATGTTCGTCACCCCGGAAGCCAATCTCAGCCAGCCGGAAATGAAGCTCGGTGTGTTCGCGCCGGCCGCCTCCTGTTTGTTGCCGGAATTGGTTGGCCCGCAGCGCGCCTTCGATCTGCTGGTGTCGGGCCGCAGCATCACCGGCGTGCAAGCGGCAGCCATCGGCATTGCGCATGAAGCGGTCGTCGATCCGGAGCGCGCCGCGCTCGCCTATTTCGAGGAATATTTGAAGCCGAAAAGCGCGAGCTCGTTGCGCTTCGCAATCAAGGCGGCGCGGCTCGACTACGTCGCGCGCGTCAGGGAAAAGCTCCGCGCCGTTGAGCGGCTTTATCTCGACGAACTCATGGCCACCGCTGACGCGGTGGCAGGTCTCGAAGCTTTTATCGCGAAGAGGGCGCCACAATGGCAACATCGTTGAACCCTTCGGCCACGGCCGACATCGTCGCGCGCGCGACCGCCCTGTTCGATGACCTATCCTTCACGTCCGCGCGCGAATGGAAAGCCGCGAAGCCCGGCCGCAAGGTGATCGGCTACATGCCGATCTATGTGCCGCGCGAGATCATTCATGCCGCTGGCATGCTGCCGCTCGGCATCGTCGGTGGCGGCGATCAGCTCGAAGTTATCCACGGCGACGCCTATTACCAGAGCTACATCTGCCGCATTCCGCGCTCGACCATCGAGCTGGGTGTGTCCGGTCGCATCGATTTCGTCGACGGTATGCTGTTCCCATCGATCTGCGACGTGATCCGCAATCTGTCCGGCATGTGGAAGATGATGTTCCCCCACGTCTATTCCCATTATTTCGACGTCCCGCAGAACTATCGGGACGATATAGGCGGGAATTTCTACATCAACGAGCTGGCCGAGCTCAGGCACGATCTCGGCGAGCTTCGCGGCGAGCCGATAACCGACGACGAACTTCGGCATTCAATCGCGGTTTACAACGAGAACCGCCACTTGGTGCGCGATCTCTACGACTTCAGGGCGGAGCGGCCGTGGCAGGCGCCCGCCGCCGAGGTCTATCTGATGGTGCGCGCCGGCCTCGTGCTCCCGGTGGAGGAGCACACCATCATGCTGCGCGAATATCTTGCGGCTGCGCGAGCCGATCAGCGGCCGATGCGCGACAATTGCCGCGTCGTGCTAACCGGCATGTTCTGCGAGCAGCCGCCGCTCAATCTGATCAAGTCGCTCGAACTGTCCGGTTGCTACGTGGTGGACGACGATCTCCTGCTGGTCACCCGTTGGCTCACCGGCGACGTCGAGATCGAGGGTGATCCGCTGCAGAATCTTTCGCTCGCCTTCCTGCATCATTCCGAGTCGACAGCGTCCAAATACGAACCAGATCAGAAGGAAAAGGGCCAGCATCTCGTCCGCGCGGTTAAACGGACCGCGGCGGAAGGCGTTATCTTTGCCGCACCGAGCTTCTGCGATCCGGCGTTGCTCGAACGGCCGATGCTACAGCACGTGCTCAAGGAAGCCGGCATCCCTTACATCGCGTTCAAGTACGCCGAGAACTCCGGCCAGATGCAGCCGATTCGAGAGCAAGCCGGCACTTTCGCGGATTCAATCAAACTATGGAGCGGATCATGACGACGCAGACAAAGATTGTCACCTCCAGGGCGCCGGTGAAGGAGGCCGTCAAGGATGCTTCCATGGTGAAGCAGAAAGAGATGATGGCCGCGCATTACGATCGCCTGACCAGCGCGCCCGAGACCGGCGACAAGGTGGCCACCACCTTCGTGCCCGGCAATCTCAACGAGCTGATCATGTGCTTTGACCTCCTGAACAATCTGCCGGAGGTCAATGCCATTCAGAATGGATTGCGGCGCGTGAGCGGCAGCTTCGTGCTCGAAGCGGAAAAACTCGGCCATTCGGAGGACGTCTGCACCTATGTGAAGTCGGACATCGGCATGATGGCCAAAGGCAATCTCGCGCCCAACGGAAAGAAATTTCCTAATCCCGACGTGCTTCTGCTTTCCTATACTGGCTGCTTCACCTTCATGAAGTGGTTCGAACTGCTGCGCGAGCAGTACAAGTGCGAGACGGTCATGTTGCACACGCCTTACATGGGCGACGGCAAGATCACCAAGAACATGATCGACTACATGGTGAAGCAGCTCAAGGACGAGGTCATCCCTACGCTCGAGCGCGTGTCCGGAGTGAAGTTCGACATCGACCGATTGCGCGAATACCTGAAGAAATCGTCCAAGGCCGAGGACAATCTTGTCCGCGTGCTGCAAAGCGCCAAGGCCAAGCCGTCGCCGATCGACGCGTATTTTGGCGGTATCTACTACATCGGGCCGATCTTCGGCGCCTTCCGCGGCACCCAGGACGCTATCGATTACTACCGGTTTCTGCGCGAGGAGGTCGAAGACCGGCTGGCCAAAGGCCAAGGGCCGGTCACGCCCGACGGCGACATGGGCAAGGAGAAATATCGCCTGGTCGTCGAAGGGCCGCCGAACTACACCAGCTTCCGCCAGTTCTGGAAGATGTTCTACGACGAAGGCGCGGTCGTCGTCGCGTCGAGCTACACCAAGGTCGGCGGCGTCTACGATTTCGGTTTCCGCCACGATCCGGACAAGCCGTTGGAGACGCTGGCCGAATATTGCCTCGGCGTCTACACCAACCGCAGCCTGCCGATGCGCATCGACATGCTGGTCAACTACATCAACGAATACGAAGCGGACGGCCTACTGATCAACTCGATCAAGAGCTGCAACAGCTTCTCGGCCGGACAGTTGCTAATGATGCGTGAGGTCGAAAAGCGCACAGGCAAGCCGGCGGCGTTTGTGGAATCCGACTTGGTCGATCCGCGCTATTTCTCGGCGGCCAACATCAAAAATCGTCTGGAGAGCTATTTCCAGATGGTCGATCAAAAGCGTGCCGGCGTAGACGCGGCGGCTTGAGGAGATATACATGAAGACTTTCGTCGGCGTCGACCTTGGCTCGACAACGACCAAGGCTGTCCTCCTCGACGAGGACCGCAAAGTGATCGGGCGCGGCATCACTAATTCGCGCTCGAATTACGCGACTGCGGCGCGCGTGGCGGGTCGGGAAGCGTATGTCGACGGCCAGTTTACGCTGTTCCGCCGGGCACTGACCGACGCCCACGGGCTAATCGAGCTCGACACGTTCCTCGACGTGCTGGAGCGAGCGTTTCGCCTCGAGCAGTTTCTCGAACAACTCGACGATCTCGAGCAGACCTGCATCGGTCAAATCCAAGGCGAGCGCTTCGCCAAGGTCGAGTCCGGTGTGAAGGATTCGCTCGGCGAGGTGTTCCGACGGTTACGCAAGGAGGCGCCCGAACTTTATGCTCCCGGCGCCAAGCGCAAGTCGGACTTTTTCCGCGATATCGCCGGATCGCGCTACCATACCCATGCCGAAGAGGTCGCCCGCGAGGCGAACCTTCCCTATGACCTGCTGCTCAACGTCTACGACAAATCGATTATCGAGGTAGAGAACCGGCCGCCGGCGGGCGAGCTGAGTGACAAATTCCGCCGGGCACTCGCGCGTGTACTGAAAACGGAGCCATCGGTGAAATCGGCGGCAGCCGACATCCAGCAAATGATCGAAAGCGCGCTCGCGGTAAAACTGGAGGAAACCTATCTCGTCGGCACCGGCTATGGCCGGGTGACGCTGCCGTTCTCTAAGGAGCATATCCGCTCGGAGATCCTCTGCCACGGCCTCGGCGCGCACCTGATGTATCCGCAGACGCGCACTGTGCTGGACATCGGCGGTCAGGATACCAAGGGCATCCAGATCGACGAGAACGGGATCGTTGCAAACTTTCAGATGAACGACCGCTGTGCGGCAGGATGCGGGCGCTATCTCGGCTATATCGCCGACGAGATGAACATGGGCCTGCATGAATTGGGCCCCATGGCCATGAAGTCGGACAGGCCGGCGCGCATCAACTCGACCTGCACCGTGTTCGCCGGCGCGGAGCTGCGCGACCGGCTTTCGCTCGGGGAAAAGCGCGAAGATATTTTAGCCGGCCTGCATCGCGCTATCATATTGCGCGCGATCTCCATCATCTCGCGCTCGGGCGGCGTCACCAACGAGTTCACCTTCACTGGCGGCGTTGCCAAGAACGAGGCCGCGGTGCGCGAGCTAAGGAAGGTCATCAAGGACAACTACGGAGAGGTTACCATCAATATCGATCCGGACTCGATCTATACTGGTGCGCTCGGCGCGGCGGAGTTCGCGCGCCGGGCGCATTCGGGGCAGGCGGACGGGAGCGAACAATGACCATCACGGCGGGCATCGACATCGGCACCAGCACCATCAAGGCGGTGCTGTTCAAGGTCGAGAACGGCAAGGAAACCTGGCTGTCGCGCTACGTGATGCGCATCCGGCAACGCGATCCCATGGAACTGGCACGCGTCGCCTATGACGCCGTGCTCGAAGACGCGAAACTTCGTCCCGAAGACGTCGATTATGTCGCTACCACGGGCGAAGGCGAAAGCGTGCCGTTCCATACCGGCCATTTCTACTCGATGACGACCCATGCTCGCGGCGCCATCTTCCTCGACCCAGAATCGCGAGCGGCGCTCGACATCGGCGCGCTGCACGGCCGAGCGATCCAGATCGACGGGCGCGGCAAAGTCCTCAGCTACAAGATGACGAGCCAATGCGCCTCGGGCTCGGGGCAATTCCTCGAAAACATCGCTCGCTATCTCGGTATCGCGCAGGAGGAGATCGGATCGTTGTC
This sequence comes from Xanthobacteraceae bacterium, assembly GCA_050010955.1. Taxonomy (GTDB): domain Bacteria; phylum Pseudomonadota; class Alphaproteobacteria; order Rhizobiales; family Xanthobacteraceae; genus BOG-931. The sequence goes on from JBEKJZ010000039.1 coordinate 10,867, forward strand.
GCGCCAAGGCGATAATCCCGAGGTTGTGAGTAGCATTTGCGCCGTGCTCGCGGAGACCGACGTGATCAACATGGTTTCGCGCGGCATTTCGACGTCGAATATCCTCAAAGGCATCCACCTGTCGATGGCGGCCCGGCTATCCAAACTACTGAAATCGATCGGCGTCGTGGATGGCGCGGTGATGGTGACCGGAGGGCTTGCACTCGACAAGGGACTGGTCGCTGCGCTCGAAGAAGATATCTCGCACGTCAAGGATATGAAGATCGCGGTCCGCAGCCACCCGGATTCGATGTATGCCGGGGCGATCGGAGCCGCGCTCTGGGGAGCGTTTCGATTTGAAAAACTTGCCGCCGCCAGCCGGATGCCGAACGCGGCATGAGACTGTGAGGAGATGCCACTATGGCCCTGATGATCACCGATACCTGCACCGCCTGCGACGCTTGCGAGCCGGTGTGCCCGAACAAGGCAATCACCGCCGGCAATCCGATGTACGTCATCGATGCGCTCAAATGCACGGAGTGCGTGGGTGCCGAGGATGAGCCGCAGTGCAAGCTGGTTTGCCCGGCGAATTGCATCGAGCCCAATCCGGACTGGAACGAAACGAAAGAGGATCTGCTAGCCAAATACGAGCAGTTGCACGGCTAACGGCAAACCTCAATTTTAGTCCGACCACGTCCGGTCAAGGAACTGGTATGAGCTTCACCAATCGGATCAGCCAGACGCTGCATGACGAGCACGACGCAACTGTCGCTCTGATGGAGCGACTTCAGCAGTTTCTGGCGCGCAATCGGCGCGGTGGGCCGCCAAGTTCGGTCGCCGGCGACGTTGCACGTTTGTTGTCCGACCTGTCGATCGGTCTGGGGACGGAGGTGGAGCGCCATTTTGCATTCGAGGAAAACCATCTCTTCACATATTTAGAGGCGACGGGCGACGGCGGCATCGGTGCGCACCTGACGAGCGAGCATGCGACCATTCGCCCGCTCGGAGCGCGCGTCGTCGAGATTGCGCGCGCGGCCGCTGCCAAGTCTTTCACGCTGGCGGAATGGGAAGAGTTTGTGCGCGTGGGCCAGGAACTCGCCGATTGCTTGCTCGCGCATGTGCAGAAGGAAGAGATGGCGCTGCTGCCGGTAATCGAAGAAACCATGGATGCGGAAACTGAAGCCCGCCTTTATCAGGAATATGTCGAGGACGCATGAGGCACTTCTATGAGTAATCCTGCTGCGCACACGGACAACCGTGTCCGCCCGTTAACGCCGGCGGATCTTGACCGGGTTATCGCCATCGACTGGGGGCACGTGGGTGAGCCACGCCGACGATTTTTCGAGAAGCGGCTGGACCATGCCAAGCAGCACCGGGAAGATTTCGTGCATGTTGGCGTCGCCCGTGATGGCGTGCTGGTCGGTTTTGCCTTCGCCCGTATCCTGCGTGGGGAATTTGGCCGTGAGCAGGCCATGGCCACGCTCGACGCGTTCGGCGTCGAGCGAAGCAACCAGGACCGCGGCGTTGGCCGTGCATTGATGAACGGCCTCACCGAAGTCATGCGTCGGAAGGGGGTGCAATCGCTCCAATCGCAGGCCGATTGGACCAACCATGCTTTGCTGCGATTTTTCGATGCATCCGGCTTTGGATTGGCGCCGCGCCTAGTGCTGGAGCGTTCGGTTCTGACTCCACTCGCGGAACCGGTCGAGGACGAGTGACAACGAGATAAGGAGTAGCGGCAATGGCTCGACGCACCGGTATCACCATCCCGCAACACGTGGGGGAAGCCGCGGAGATTGATTACAGCGGACAGCCTGCCCCGGATTTCGGGCTGCTCGCGCGCGACAGGATACCCGTGCGTTCGCTGGCCGAAGGCGATCTGCTTGCGCTGGTGGCGATCGATCGCCGGATCACTGGCCGCGACCGTTCCAAATATTTCCAGCGCAAGCTGGCCGACGCGCTGACCGAATCGGATGTGCGCGTCTCGCTCGTTGCCGATCTCGATTCCGTGCCGGTCGGCTTCATCATGGCCCGCGTCGACCTCGGCGAATTTGGCCGGGTCGAAACCACGGCGATCATCGATACGATTGGTGTCGATCCGAACTACCAGAATCGCGGCGTCGGTCACGCTCTGATATCGCAATTATTGGCGAACCTCGGCACGTTGCGCGTCGAGAAGGTGCGCACCGAAGTCGATTGGCAGGATCACGATTTACTCGGCTATCTCGGTCGCAATGGGTTCCGTCCTTCGCAACAGCTGTGTTTCAACCGATCCCTCGTTTGAGGTCTGCTTACTATTAGATGCTGATCAAATCGAAAACTTGCTTGTCAGCCGCCCTTTGAATTTTGCGATCACCGCGTAGCGATTTAGCTATTCTAATTGCAGCAGACGGTGCCGATGCCGATGGCTTGCGCTCGCATTATCAGCGTGCACTGCAGCGTAAATAAGTGGCGCCCCATGGCGATATGTTGCCCATGGCGATACGTTGAACGAGATCAAGGGCATTGACGACGCCATCGAAGCGGAGGCCCAGGCGCAGGCGATCTGCATGCAGACGAAAGACTACGAGCGAGCCTATGAGGCTTTTATCGGCAAGACGAAGCCGGTGTCAAGGGCAACTGATGATTGGATCTGAGCGCGCGAATGCGCTCAGACAGTTGTCGCGCCCACCGGGGTGAGGGCGAAGGATGCGGCAACGCGCGTTGATCGAGCGACCCCATGCCGCAAGTTGTTGAGGGAGAATAGGCATGTCGCAAGTGACGGAGAAGCGCGAGGGCAATCCCGCAATGCTAAAGGACTCAAGCTTCCAGTGGGAGGATCCACTGGATCTCGAAGGCGAACTCACCGAAGAGGAGCGCATGGTGCGCGACACCGCGCGTCGCTTCGCGCAGGATTATTTGATGCCGCGCGTCGTCGCCGATTACCGCGAGGAAAAATACGATCCCAGCATGTTGTCGGAAATGGGCAAGCTCGGTCTGCTCGGCCCGACGATTCCGGAAGAATACGGCGGGGCTGGCTTGGGTTACGTCGCTTACGGTTTGATCGCGTGCGAACTCGAGCGCGTCGACAGCGGCTATCGCTCCACCATGTCGGTGCAGTCCTCGCTGGTGATGTATCCGATCTATGCCATGCACCGAGGCACGGCGACGCAAACACCTGCTCAAGCTTGCAACCGGCGAGACGATTGGCTGCTTTGGTCTGACCGAGCCCGGCCATGGCTCCGATCCCGACTCGATGGTAACCCGCGCGGAGAAAGTCGCAGGGGGCTACAAACTTAACGGCGCTAAGACCTGGATTTCCAACGCGCCGGTCGCGCATGTAGCGGTGGTGTGGGCAAAGCTCGATAATGTCATCCGCGGCTTCATCGTCGAGCGCGGCACGAAAGGTTTCTCCACGCCGAAGATCGAAGGCAAGCTCAGTTTGCGCGCTTCCATCACCGGCGAGATCGCGCTGGAAGACTGCGTGGTGCCGGACGACAATCTGCTTCCCAACGCAAAGGGTCTTGCCGGCCCCTTCGGCTGTCTCAACAATGCGCGCTACGGCATTGCCTGGGGCCGCGTGCTGTTCGGCATATCGCTCGCCGTCGGGTCGGGCGAAATGGTGTCGCTGATGGGTCGTAACGGCATGGGCAAGACCATGGTAGACCATCTTCATTCCAGTGCAGCGGCCGCGACGCGGAGGGAAGGCCTGCCCCATTCGCAATAAAGCAGAAAAATGTGTAGCTGATCATGCGCTGGGCCGTGCCGCTGGCTGGCGGCGTCACGAACATCGAGGCAAGGAAGGCATGATGCGCAAAGCATGCGAGTCATGACCCCGTTCTAACGGTTCGCGCTCCCGCACGAGGTCGGCAGTTCGTGACTCCATCCCCAACCTCGGGCTCCGGATAGAGAAAAATCGGTTCGTGACCAAGGTGGGCAACGGGGGCGGTATTGACCTCTCCGCCGTCCATCGTTTGCAGGATCGCAACCATGGCCTCGGCGCTTCGAGGCCGCACAGGATCATATGTTCCGCATCCGCCGCCCGCCACACCCGGGAATTTTTTGCTGGCCGAGCGCGCAAGACCCTCTTTTTTACGCAGGCATCTATAAATCGGTACCACAATGCTTAATTAGACGCTATGGTGTCCGAGGCGAAAGGCTAATGGTGTCCGAGGCGAACGGTGGTGGATTCGTTGGCGACGAATATGAATGCGCGAGCAGCGACGACCAGTGCGGCCGTGTCGGTCCGGCGCGTGCAAGCCGCCGATATCCCGCATGTGATCGCGCTCGACACCCGGGTGACCAAAGTCGCCAAGGCGGAATACTGGGGCGATGTTTTCCATCGTTACGGCAAACAACGGCTGCACGAGCGGTTTTTCCTGGTGACGGAGGGTCGCAAGGATCGGCCGGGTTCGGGCGTGGTCGGCTTTATCATCGGCGAGATTCGCGCGTGGGAATTTGGTTCTACACCCTGTGGCTGGGTATTTGCGTTGTCGGTTGAACCGGAGACGCGTTTGCAGGGCATTGGTAGTGCGTTGCTCGATGCGATCTCCAGAGAGTTCAAGAAAGCGGGCGTCGGCAAGATGCGAACAATGGTCGCGAGGGACGGCCGACTTCCTCTGCTGTTTTTCCGAAGCGAAGGAATGATGGCTGGCCCCTACATCCAGCTCGAGAAGGACCTCGATTGAACCGGCAGCGCGGCAATCAGAATCTTGCCAGGAGGGGCATTCGGACGGCAATGTCATGAGGTTGCAGATTTCGACCGGGCTTGCCATATTCGCGGTTCTGGAACTCGCCGCGCGCGAAGACCGTCGGCTTTCCGTCGCCGAGATTGGCGAGAAATACGGCGTCTCGAGCCACCACTTGGCGAAAGTCATGCATGTCATGGGCCGTGCCGGTCTGGTCCGCTCGGTTCGTGGCGCGGGTGGCGGTTACCAATTCACCGGCAATGCTCGGCGTACAACGCTGCTGGACGTGGCCCAACTCTTCGAAGACCTGAACTCCGTTGTGCAGGACGCCGGGGTTGCGGATGCAACGCCTGAGGGGCAAGCCCTGCGCGAAGTTCTCAATGAAATCGACGATATCGCGCGCGCGACCCTCGGATCGATTACCATTGCAACGATGCGTAAGCTCGTCGACCGGCGCGCGACCGGTCGCGGTCGGCGTCCGCAAGCTGCGATGTCACGCCGGCGGCGTCAGCCACGTTTTTGAGGGGCGCAACAACGTTTCATTTCGGGAGCAATTTAGCTAGCTAATTGCGGCAGACGCTACCGATGCCAATGGCTTGCGCTCGCATTATCAGCGTGCCCTACGGCGTAAATAAGCGGCGCTCCATGGCGATCTGTTGATCGAGATCAAGACAGTCAGGCCGATCCGCTCCACGAGTGAGGCCGGTTTAGTTTGAGGCTATTTCAGGATGCTGACCACTGGTTCCGGTGACTCGAGCTGGCATACGTCGATATACAAACCGTCCGCCTCGTGGACACGCGATCCGTCCTGCGGACGGTACGGCGATGATGATGGCTTACGGTCGGTTCCCTGGCTTGGAACCGAGCGCGGACACCAGGCGGCGGGCGAGGCCGGCCGCAGCAAGCCGGCGGTAATGCGCCGAGGCCACCGTGGTCCGCATCGGCTGCACCTGTTTCTGCACCGAGCGATCGACCTGCTGCAGCATTTTTTCGTCGATCGGCCGCCCCAGCAGTTCGTCGGTTCCGGCGAGCAGGAAGGGGCGGGAATTGGTACCGGTTATTCCGATGCGGAGCGCCTTCACCACGCCGTCGGCAGTCGCGAGCGCCACCGCCACGCCGGCGAGCGGATAGTCGATCGCACCGCGTACGCGCAGTTTGGCGTAAGCCGACGGCGGCGGGTTCGGGGGCAGGTGCACGGCGACGACGATTTCGTCGGCAGCAAGCGCGAGATGCCCTTTGCCGTCCTCGACATAGAGTTTGCCGAGCGGAATGCGCCGGCGTTGCTGCGCCCCGGCGATTTCGACCTCGGCTCCGAGCGCCAGCAAGGCCGGTGCGAGATCGCCGGTAAAGGCGGCATGGCAGCGCTGGCCCTGCGGCGCCAGCGTATCGAGGCACAGATTGCCGCCGACCGTCGCCATGGCGCGGTGGCCCGGGCCCGCGATCGCCTCGGCGGCCTCGGTCAGGGCGCGATAATGCTCGGCCAGTATCGGGGAGCGCGGCAGCGTCGCGACGGTGACGGAGGCACCGATCCGCACGCCAGTGTCCGTGGCTTCGATGCCGGCAAGTTCGCCGACCTGCGCGAGGTCGATCAACAGCGTCGGGCTGGCAATGCCGCGGCGCATGTTGACCACGAGATCGGTTCCGCCGGCAAGAAAACGGCTGTCTGGATGCTCGCGCCGCGCCGCGACCGCGGCTTCGACGTCGCGTGGCCGCGCAATGTGGAACTGAGGCATCAGCGCCGTCATGACGCCTCCCTCCGCGCATCGCCGAGCCGCTTGCGGCGCCGCCGTTCGACCAGCGCTTCCATCACGCGGTCGGCCGTCGCCGGCAACTCGCTCAAGTCGACGCCGATCGCGTTGGCGACCGCGTTGATCAGAGCCGGCGGAAATCCGGCCAGCGCGCCTTCGCTCGCTTCCTTGGCGCCGAACGGACCGTATGGATCATGGCTTTCCACGATCTGAACGTCGATCGGCGGGGATTCGGCGCTCGTCGGAACCCGATATTCGAGCAGGCTTGCATGCACCGGCAGGCCCTCGGCGTAGTGGGTTTCCTCGGTGAGCGCCTGACCCATGCCCATCCACACCGATCCTTCGATCTGGCCTTCGACCGCGAGCGGATTGATCGCATGCCCGCAATCGAGCGCCGCCCAAACCTTGTCGACCGAGATCGCGCCGGTCGCCTCATCGACCGTCACTTCCACCACCTGAGCCGCATAGCTGAAGCCCATGGTCGAACCGACGGCGCCGCCGCGATGCTTGCCGCCCTGCGCCTCCGGCGGACAAGTAAAGGTGCCAGAAACAGTGATCGGACCGCGCTCGGCGAGTGCTGCTTTCACGACTTCCGCGAAGGAAAGGTTCGATTGCCCGCCGCTGCCCACTTGAAAGACTTCGCCGACACATTCGATGTCTTCCGGGCTCGCCTCGAGCTTGCGCGCCGCCGCGGCGGTCAGCATGGCTTTGAGGCTGCGGGCTGCGTCGATTGCGGCGTTGCCGACCATGAAGGTGACGCGGGACGAGTACGAACCGTTGTCCTTCGGCGTAATGGCGCTGTCGGCGGCGATGACGCGCACCCGCTCAAGCGAAATGCCGAGCGTCTCCGCGACGGCGATCGCGACCATTGTCGAGGAGCCCTGGCCGATATCGGCGGCGCCGGTCAGCGCCGTCACGCCGCCATCGAAATCGATGCGCAGATTGACGGTGGCGTGCGGCTCGCCGGTCCAGTGGATGGGCTTGGCGGCGCCGCTGACGTAATGCGAGCAGGCCATGCCGAGGCCTTTGCCCGGAGGCAACTTGCCAATGCGCTCGGCCCATCGACTGGCGCGCTCGACCTTTTCCAGACATTCGTCGAGGCCGTAGCTGTTCACCATCAGGTCGTTCAAGGTGCGGGTCGGCGCGCGCAGCAGATTGGCGCGGCGCACAGCGAACGGATCGAGCTTGAGCTCGCGCGCCATGCGATCGAGCAGGCATTCGAAGGCATGCCGGCTATCGACCGAGCCGTGACCGCGCATGGCACCGCAGGGCGGCAGGTTGGCATAGACCCGATAGCCGTCGTATTTGATCGCCGGAATGTCGTAGATGCCCTGCAGCAGCGAGCCGGCATAGAGGATGGTCACGATGCCGTAGCCGGCATAGGCGCCGCCGCGCTGCACCACCTCGCACTCGCACGCACTGATGCGGCCATCGCGCCGCATGCCGAGCTTCAGCCTGATGTCGGTCTGCGGCCGCGCGCGGTGGGTCAAGAAGGTTTCCTCGCGCGTCAATTGCATCAGCACCTTGCCGCCAGCGGCGCGCGCCAACAGTGCGGTGACGATCTCGAAATTCAGCACCTCCACCCGCGCGCCGAACCCGCCGCCGACGAATGGCTTGACCACGCGAATCCGCGAGGCGTCCATCTCCAGGCAACGCGCCAGCATCAAATGCAGGTAGTAGATGACCTGGGACACGCTCTGAAACATCAATCGTCCGGTCAGCGGATCGTAATCGGCCAGCGCGGCGTGCGGCTCGATCTGGGCGTGATTGACCTCTGCGCAGCGGAAGGTCGCTTCGCGAACGAGATCAGCCACGGCGAACTCTTGGCGCACATCGCCGAACTCGTTGTGCACCTCGCGTTCGAGATTGCCCGGCTTGTTGTCGTGCAGCAGCGTCGCCCCGGGGGCGCGCGCTTCCTCCGACGTATAATAGGCCGGAAGCTCGCGGACCTCGAATTCGACCAGCTTCAGCGCGTGTTCGGCGGTCTCTCCGTCGATCGCGGCGACGGCCGCGACCGGCTCGCCGCGGTAGCGCACCCGCTCGCGAGCCAGCGGGTATTCGTTCATGGCGACCGGCAATACGCCGTAGGTGTGTGGGCAGTCGTCGCCGGTGACGACGGCTACGACGCCTGGCAGCGCCCGTGCCTTCGACACATCGAGCCGAATGATCTCGCCGTGACTCACTGGGCTGCGGAAAATCCGACCGATCAGCGCATCGGCGTGTTCGAGATCCGCCGTGTAGCGCGCGCGGCCGGTAACCTTGTCGATGCCGTCGATCAGCGGCACGCCGGCACGCGCGGTCCCGCCGTTACCGCTCGGAGCGTCTTTCATGGCGCCATCTCCGCCGCGCTGCGCACCGATTCGATGATCTTCACGTAGCCGGTGCAGCGGCAGAGATTGCCCGACAGCGCCACGCGAATATCGTGATCGTTGGGCTTCGGATTGCGCCGCAGCAGCGCTTCGGCGGCCATGATCATGCCGGGCGTGCAGAAGCCGCATTGCGCCCCGAGCTTCTCGTGGAAAGCGCGCTGCAGCCGGCTGGGCCGGCCCTGCGCGACAAGACCTTCGATGGTCTCGACCGCGCGCCCTTCGCAACGCACCGCGAGCGTGATGCAGGCGGGCACCGCCTGGCCGTCGACCAGGACCGTGCAGGCGCCGCATTCGCCGCCGTCGCAGCCGGTCTTCGTCCCGGTCAGACGAGCGACGTCACGCAGATAGTCCACCAGCAGCAGGCTCTCGGCGACGGCATCTTCACGCCAGCGGCCGTTGACCTGCACTTTGAGCAGCCGTTTGGCGGAGCGCGAGTTTTCCATCGGCAAACAGGAGTTTCCATCCGGGCATGCCGCCTTGACGACGGGCAATACCCTGATTTTTTTGATAGACCGTCCGCCGTTCCGACACCTTGACAAAAGTCAAGAAAGGCGGGCCTCGCCGACTAGTGAGGGCCGGCACCTACTGCTTCGAAAGGATGATCCTTGCGTCGACGGCCATGCAGCAATCGTCGAGCGCCAGGCAGGGGTTCAGATCCACCTGCTCGATCTGCGGCTGTTCCTCCAGCAGGCGGCCCAGCGAAACGAGTGTTTCAGCAATGGCGTCGACGTTGAGTTTGTTCCTGCCGCGTGCCCCGGCGATCAGCTGCGGGGGAAGCGTATCGGTAATCAGCTCCCGCGCTTGTTCGATCCCGAACGGCGCCAGCCGGAAGCCCACGCGTTTGAGCACTTCGACGTAGATTCCACCGAGGCCGAACATGACCACTGGGCCGAACAGCTTATCGCGGATCGCTCCCAGCACCAGCTCGGTCGTCGACGGCATCATCTTCTGCACGAGCACGCTCGGGTTGCGAATGTCGGGCGCCGCTTTCCTGACGTTCTCGACAAGCCGTGCATACGATTGCTCTAGAACGCCATCGGAGCTGATGCCGAGCATCACGCCGCCGATATCCGATTTGTGCAGGATCTGCGCCGACACCACTTTGAGCACGACCGGATAGGCGATATCGTTTGCGGCGTCGACGGCGTCTTGGACCGTTTCCACCAATTTGAATGGCGGTACTCGGACATCGTATTGCTTGCACACCGCATAGGCTTCCGGCTCGAGCAGGCTGACGCGATCCTCCCTGGCCGCGGTAGCGATCAGCTGCGCCGCGGGCCCTTCGGTGCGACCCAATTGCCTCTTGGCGGCCGGCATCGCCGCTGCGCGAACGGCCGCAAAGCCTGAAAGATTTGCCGCCACCCGGACAACCGTGTCCGGATAGTCGAACGTCGGCAGGCCCGCGCTTTCCAGACCGTGGCGCAAGTCGGCGCCGAATTCGCCGAACATGACGACATTGAGCAGCGGCTTCTTCGTCCCGCTCTGGCCTTGGTAAGCGGCCGCGACTTCCTTGGCGAGCTGCGGCTGAACATGGAATGCGCTGGGACCCAGGATCTGAATGATCGCGTCCACGTTCGGGTCCTTGAACAGAAGCGTCAGGACCTGATTGTGGAGAGCTTCGGAACTGGTCGCCGTCATATCGATATAACCCGGCGGGTGGCCGATATTGGCGGCGGAGGACAGCATGCTTTTCAACGCCGTCTGCGTGGCATTCGAAAAGGTCGCCATCTTGATGGCGGGGAGCGCGGAAATCTCGTCAATGCACATGGTTCCTGGGCCGCCCATGTGGGTCAGCACGGCAAAGCGGTTTCCGGTCGGCACCGGCTGCTTGGAAAACGCTCTCAACGTGTCGGAAAACTCCGCGATGCTGCGGGCGCGTATCAGCCCGAATTGCCTGAAGGCTCCGTCATAGATCGCATCGGCGCCGGCGATTGCGCCGGTATGAGAGAGCGCGGCAGTCGAGCCCAGCTCGCTTCGGCCGCTTTTGAGGACCACCACCGGCTTCGCCAATGCGACTTTGTCGGCGGCTTCGAAAAAGCGTCGCGGATCGGACAGGCCTTCCAGATAGATGCCGATGACCCGCGTGGAGTCGTCGTTCTCGAGGAACGTCAGCAACTCGGCCATCTGCACATCGGCCATATTGCCGACTGAGACGTATTTGTTCAGGCCGACCCGGCCGCCGCTGCCGGCGGCAAACAAGAACGAGTTGCCGAACGCGCCGCTCTGCGTCAGCAGGCTAATTCCACCGCTCGGGTAGGCGCCGATGTCGAAGTTGGTGTTGAACCCGCTCACGGTGTTCATGACGCCGACGCAATTGGGGCCGACCATGCGAATATCGGCGGAACGCAGGCTTTCGACCATGTCGCGTTCCCGCTTGGTCCCCTCCGGGGTGTTGATCTCGCCGAAGCCGGCCGACATGCACACGACGGCCGCAACGTCGTTGAAGCGTTTTTTTCTCTCTGCCAACTCTTTCGCGACCGACACCGCCATATCCGACGAGACCATCAGCGCGCAGGCCTCGACCGGTTCAGGGATATCGAGCACACTCTTGTAGCACGGCAGACCGAGGATGACCGACTCGCGCGGATTGACGGGAAACATCTTTCCTTTGTAGCCCGCGGCAATCATGTTGCGCAGCATAGTGTGCCCGGGCTTTTTGGGATCCGAAGAGGCGCCCACCAAGGCGACGCTTTTTGGAGTGAAAAACGCGCTCAGTGCTGAAATGCCTTGCGCCACGTGCCCACCAAGCTTTCTGCGTCGCAAAAACGGAACCGGTAACGCCGATCGCGATTAAGATTATGATGCGATCAACGCGAAGTCACCCGTGACTTCCCGCGCACGCTGGGAGCGCCATCCGGGGAATGTGGTTTTTGGATAGACGCGTGCTATTCCGTCGACATTGACTAAAGTCAAGAAATTCTCTTGCCGGAGGACCGTCCGCAAATGGAAAAGAACTACCGGAGTGGTGCGTGATCACGGTTGAGGAAATCGGTTCACTCGAGCCCGTAGTGAGGGCGGGCGCGTGACCATCGCCGCCTCGGATACGCACTTCGCCCTGACCATGCTTTCGCGTTCGCGCCACTTGACCTAAGTCAAGGACATGGATCGTGGCTTGCGCTGTGAATCATTTCTGAATTTCTTTGAGAATTGTCTTTTGGCATGGGCGCTGACTATAACGCCGCGGCTGATTTCGTGGACCGTCACGTGCTCGAGGGCCGCGGCGACAAGACCGCGTGCATCGATCCGTCGCGAGACATCACTTACGGACAGCTGCTCGATGAGGCCGCACGCGTCGGGCCGATGCTCGCCCGTTTGGGCGTCGAGCGGGAAAACCGTATCGCGCTGGTCATGCTCGATTCGGTCGATTTCCCGGTGCTGTTTTGGGGTGCGATCCGCGCCGGCATCATTCCGGTTCTGTTGAACACCCGGCTCAACGCCGAGCAATATCATCAGCTGCTCGAGGACTCGCGGGCCAAGGTGGTCTTTGTTTCGACCGCGATCTTGCCGGTTGTGCAGGAAGCGGCCGGCGGCTTGCCGGATTTGAAGGCGATAATTGTGGTCGGCGGCGGTCCGGATGGCGTGCCGCGGTTAGCGAGGCTTCTCGCCGCCGTCAATGAGCGGCCGGCACCGGCGAAAACCTGCGCCGACGAGGTTGCCTACTGGCTTTACTCCTCCGGCAGCACGGGCATGCCCAAAGGCGTCATGCACGTGCACTCGACCCCGATGGTCATAGCGCGACAAGCCGGGCAGGACCGCATCGGCCTCCGTGAGGACGATCTAATTTTTTCCGCGCCCAAGCTGTTTTTTGCCTACGGCCTCGGTAATGCGATCATCTGCCCGATGGCGGTGGGTGCGACGTCGGTATTTTACCCCGAGCGGCCGACACCGCAGACCGTGTTTGAAACGCTGCGCGGCTATCAGCCGACGATGTTCTATGCGGTTCCAACTCTTTACGCCGCGATTCTCGCGGACGCCGAATGTACTCCGGAGCGCGGCTCGAGGAGGCTGCGGCTGTGTTTCTCGGCCGCAGAGCCGTTGCCGCCGCACATCGGTAAAGCTTGGAAAGAGCGCTTCGGCCTCGATATCGTCAATGGCATCGGGTCGACCGAGGTAGGGCATCTCTTCATTACGAATATCCCGGATGCCGTCGAGTACGGAACCGCCGGCGTTCCGGTGAAAGGCTACGACGTCAGGCTGGTCGACGAGGCCGGGCAGGATGTGGCCGATGGAACGATCGGCGAGATGCTGGTACGCTGCGCCTCGGCTGCCGCCGGATATTGGAACCAGCGTGAGAAATCGCGGCGCATTTTCGAGGGCGAGTGGACGCGCACCGGCGACAAATACGTGCGCCGTGCCGACGGGGTTTACCTCTTCTGCGGCCGCGCCGACGAAATGTTCAAAGTGAGCGGCATCTGGGTGTCGCCGTTTGAGGTCGAGGCGGCGCTGGTCGCCCATCCGAGCGTGCTCGAGGCCGCCGTGGTGCCGGCCGAGGACGACAACGGCTTGATCAAGCCGAAGGCGTTCGTCGTGCTCAAGGAAGCGTCCGACGGCGGCGCCAACCGCGCCCTTTACGAGGACATCAAGGTGCACGTGAAGCGCACCATCGGTCCGTGGAAATATCCGCGCTGGATCGAGTTCGTCGACAGTCTGCCGAAGACCGCCACCGGCAAGATCCAGCGTTTCAAGCTGCGGGGCGAAGCGTTTTTGGCGGGAAAGCCGCAATGACTTCGACAGATCGTAGTGGAGGAGGGGACCGATGAATTTTACCGGCAAGACGGCCTTGATCACCGGCGGCGCTTCGGGGATCGGCAGGGCGACCGTGATGGAATTCGCGCGCCGCGGCGCCCGCGTCATCTGCGCCGATATCGATGCGGCGAAGGGCGCCGATCTGGTGAAGGAGGCCGGCAACCTCGCCGTCGAGTTCGTCGCGATCGATCTGGCGGATCCGGTCAGCGTCCGTCGCTGCGCGGCGGAGGTGCTCGATCGATACGGCCGGGTCGATATTTTGGTGAATGCGGCCGGCTGGAACGACATCCAGCCGTTCCTGCAAAATGCGCCCGATTACATGGACCGGGTGCTGGCGGTCAATCTGGGCGGGCTGCTGCATCTCACCCAGGCATTGCTGCCGGCGATGGTCGCGGCCAGCAAGGGCAAGATCGTCAACGTTTCGAGCGATGCCGGCCGGGTCGGCTCCAGCGGTGAAACGGCTTATGCGGCGGCGAAAGGCGGCGTAATCGCCTTTACCAAGTCGCTCGCTCGCGAAGTCGCGCGCTATTCCATCAACGTCAATTGCGTCTGTCCGGGTCCGACCGATACGCCCATGCTGCAGTCGCGGCCGGAAAAACTCAAGGAAGCCTTCATCCGCGCTATACCGTTCCGGCGCTTTGCCAAGCCGCAGGAAATCGCCGACGCGATTTTGTTTTTCGCCAGCTCGCGCTCCGACTACATTACCGGGCAGGTGTTGAGCATCAGCGGCGGGTTGACTTTCGCAGGCTAAAGCGAAGACTTTTCTCGGCTGGCGACACCTAGAGCATGATCCGGAAAAGTGGATACCGGTTTTCCGAAAAGATCATGCTCCACTAAGATCTAGACCGCGACAACTTGAAGGACCGACCCCATGCTCGCAACCGCTGCTCGTTTTCGCCCTTCCCGCCTGGATTTTTCCAGCTTTCAGCCACAGCACTTTCGCTGGGACCGCGACGGCAAGGTGGCGACCGTCACACTCAACCGGCCCGAACGCAAGAATCCGCTCACGCTCGAATCCTACGCCGAGCTGCGCGACACCTTTCGCAATCTTGTCTATGCCGAGGACATCAAGACCGTGGTCGTGACCGGCGCCGGCGGCAACTTCTGTTCCGGCGGCGATGTGCACGAAATCATCGGACCGCTGGTAGAGATGCAGCGCCAGGGCGACATGGCCGGCCTCATCGCCTTCACGCGGATGACCGGCGACCTAGTCAAGGCCATGCGCGCCTGCCCGCAGCCGATCGTGGCGGCGGTCGACGGCATCTGCGCCGGCGCCGGTGCGATTATCGCTATGGCGTCGGACCTGCGCTACGGCACTGCGCGCAGCAAGGTCGCCTTTCTGTTTGTGCGCGTCGGGCTCGCCGGCGCCGACATGGGCGCTTGCAACATGCTGCCGCGGATTATCGGCGCCGGCCGCGCCGCCGAGCTGCTCTATACCGGGCGCGCGATCGACGGCAACGAGGCCGCGCAGTGGGGCTTCTATAATAAAGTTTGCGAGCCGGAGGCGGTGCTGACGGATGCGCAGGCTTTGGCGCGTTCGCTTGCCGACGGTCCGACTTTCGCCCATGCCATGACCAAGAAATGCATCCACCAGGAATGGAACATGGGCATCGACGAAGCCATCGAAGCGGAGGCGCAGGCGCAGGCGATCTGCATGCAGACCAAGGATTACGAACGCGCCTATGAGGCCTTCGTGAAGAAGGCAAAGCCGGCCTTCGAGGGAAATTGAGCGACGGCGCGGCGGGTCGTCACTGCCGCAGCGACGATGGTCTTGACATCCGTCCCTATTTGCGTTACATCATTGCGAATTTGCCCACCAAAGGACGTCGGCCGGGTGACACCGGCCCGATGGGGGCAGGAGCGGTTCCCGCGGGCAGGGGCTCGTCACCTCCCTCCCGGGCGGCTAACGGCAAGACGCCCGGCCGGCATGATGACCGGTCTGCGACTTTGTCGCTGGACTGGGATAGGGGACGGTGGATAACGCCCGCCGGCAACCGCGTCCCAGGAAGCGCGTTCTGGAGCTGAGTTGCGGCGTTGGCTCGCTGCAACAAGTGCCGCGGTGGAACGCCGTCAGGCGAGCGCGCCGCGTTAAGGCGCGCGCCGCATCCGCTGATGCGGCTCATGGAAGGAAAAGTGCGCCTGGCGGCGTTCTGCTTCCTTTTATTTGTTGTTTGTAGTTTTTGGTTTGTAGGGTGGGTTGAGCGAAGCGAAACCGACCGCAAAGAATAAGGTTCGCAGAGCATAATCGAGCCAAAAACCGGTCCCACCGCCGGTTCAGGCGTGACGCGATGATGCTCGGCGGAGTCGTTGACGCGTTGTACGGCATACCTCGGACGCGCATCGCGCCGCGAGAGAGGCTTTACCTTACCCACCTGCGGATCGCCGGTTGCGGCGGGGTTGCGGCGAGCCGCCGGTCGAGCTCCTCGCGTCGCAACATGCCGGTCTGGGTATCGATATGTCCGACGACCGAGGCCGAATTGATCGTCGCCGCCCGCAGCGCGTCGTCGATGGGCTTCCCGAGCATCACGTAAGTGGCAAACGTCGCGCCGAACGCGTCGCCCGCTCCGGCCGTGCCGACGACCTTCGGTTCGAGCGCCGGCGCGAACAGGATCTCCGCGGTCGATGCAACGAAGGCGCCGCGGGCGCCGTCGGTGATGACGATGTGCTTGGGACCGAGCCGCTCCAGCGCGCGAAAGAACGCGGCAAGGCCCATCTCAAAGCCGCCGCCGACGAGCCCGCGCGCCGCCAGCGCCGGCACCTCCTCCCCCGGGGCCAGGGCGAGGGTGGGGCCGCCTTCGCCGGCGCGAGCGACCAGGCTCGGCACCAAAAGATCGGCTTCCGTGCGGTTCAACATCAGGATGTCGATCGCCGACAGATTTTCGAGGAATGCCTGGCCGCGGGCGGACAACTGACGCGGCCCGGGGTTTGCCGCCACGGGCGCATGGTGCGCTTTGGCGCGCTTGACGATCGCCGGAAAGCAATCGGCCGACTGATTGCTCAAATTGGCGATGTAGACGAGGTCGACGGCGAACGCCTCGTCGCGAAGGTCCTCGACCTGAAGCAGCGTGTTGGCGCCGCGGAAGGTGAAGATCGCGGCGTTGCGATCATGCGAGGAGACGAGGACGGAAGCACCGGTCGGCGCGCGCGCGTCGCGGCTCGTCCACCGGCTCGACACGCCCTCCTGGGTCAGCCGCGCCAAAATGGCTTCGGCGCGCGCATCGGTTCCGAGTTTCGCCAGCAGCGCGACGTCCATCCCCAGGCGCGCCATGGCGACCGCGGCGTTGACGGCGCCGCCGCCGGGGTGGGTCGACACCTCCTCGGCCTCGGTCTTGCGGCCTTCCTCCAGCAGCAGAAAGGAAGAGTCCGCATTGAGCATGGTCATGCGTTCGATGCGATCGCTGTCGATGATCGCAATCGTGTCGATCATGGCGCCGCCGACGGTCAGTATCTTCATTGTCGGGTCAAAACCTGCATCGGGTCGTCACCACCTTAACGCGGCGGCGTGAATGTGATCGTCTCAGAAAGCGGCTAATTTGGCACGAGCGCGTCGCAGTTATCGAAACGCCCGGTCATGTCGCGCGCGGCGAGCTAGCGGTTCTTGTCGCGGAAGCGGTCCATCAGCGGCTTGTCCTGGCCGCCGTCGATCTCGATCATGGTGCCGTTGACCATCTGCATCAGCGGCGAGGCCAGCATCGCCACGAGATTGGCGACCTCCTCGACCTCGGCAATGCGGCCCATGGGGATGGAGGCGGGCGCCAGCGTGTCGGCCTCCTCGTATGAAATCTTCATGTCGCGTGACATGGCCTTGACCAGCCCGGTCCAGCGCTCGGTGCGTACCGGGCCAGGATTGACCGCGACGAAGCTGATGCCGTGCTTGCCGTATTGGCCGGCGAGCGAAACCGTCAGGTTCTGTCCCGCCGCGTTGGCGGCGCCCGGACATATTTCCCAGTAGGACGGCTTGACGCCGTCATTGCCGATCAAGTTGACGACACGGCCGCCGCCTTGCTTGACCATGATCGGCAGCACGTAGCGCAGGCAGCGCACATAGCCCATGAACTTGAGCTGAAGCCCCTTTTCCCAATCGTCCTCGGTCAGATGCTCGATCACGCCGCCTGCCGCCGATCCGGCATTGTTGACCATGATATCGACGCGGCCGAGCGCTTTGTGTCCTTGCTCGATGAAGGCCTTGGCGTCCGCGTCCCGGCGCAGGTCGGCGGGAATGGCAACGATCTTGCGGCCGGTGGCTTGGGCAATTTCCTTGGCGGCGGCTTCCAGCGGCTCCTTGCGCCGGGCGCACATGGCGACGTCGACGCCCTCCTTCGCCAGCGCCAGCGCGATGCCCTTGCCGATGCCTTCGCTGCCGCCGGTCACCAGTGCCGTCTTGGCGTGAAGTTTCAGGTCCATCCGTTCTTCTCCCTCCCAAACGCATCAATTGAACGCCGGTTTGACGCGTATTGACTACCGGGCGTTACGCGATCGGTCCAGCAACTCCGGTTTGCGGTGCTTGCGGATGCTTGGCCGCGCGCCGTATCAGCCCTCTGAGCCGTCGTGGCGTGACCGGAAGCTCGGTCACGGCGTTGGGCGCCCCGAGCGCCTCGTCAATCGCCGCGGCGATCGCCGCTCCGACCGCATTGGCGCCACCTTCGCCGGCCCCTTTCATCCCCATCGGATTGAGCGGGCTCGGCGCGTCTTCGCAAATCAGAACCTCGATGGGCGGCACCTCGCGCGCGGTCGGCATGAGATAGTCGGCGAGCGTCACCGACAGCGGCTCGCCGCGTGCGTCATACAAAAACTCCTCGAATAATGTGCCGCCGATACCCTGCACGCAGCCGCCGGCGATCTGGCCTTCAATCAGCATCGGATTGACCGCTTTGCCGATGTCGTAGGCGACGAGATAGCGCTCGATGGCGACCGCGCCGGTGTCGCGGTCCACGCGCGCGACCGCGATGTGCACGCCGTAGGGGTAGTTCATGTGATTGGTATGGAACCAGCCGTCCGCCGAAAGCCCCGGCGGACGCCCGCGGCGCAAATTCGAACCGGGCGACAAGGCGCGGGCGATCGCACCGAGGCCGATCGAGGGGCCGGCCGCGATGTCGGTGCGAACAACCTCGCCATCCGCGACATCGAGGACGGCGGCGGGCGCCTGCAGCAGTTCGGAAGCGACTTCGATGGCCTTGGCTTTGACCGCGCAGGCCGCGATGCGGGTGGCTTCGCCGGTCATCACGGTCACGCGGGAGGCAAACGCCCCCATGCCGTATTCGATGCGATCCGTTTGCCCGTGCGTCACCCGAATGCTCCGGTAGTCGACACCAAGGGCGTCAGCGCAGATTTGCGCGATCGCGGTTTCCATACCCTGACCGAGCGACGCAGAGCCGGTCACGACCTCCACTTTGCCGTCGGTATCGACGCCGACCTTGACCTGATCGAACGGACCAAGTCCGCTCTTTTCCACGAATAGCGCAAGGCCCGCGCCGACAAGTTCGCCGGCGGTGCGGCGCGCGGCCAGCGTTTGCCGCAGTTTCGGCCATTCGGTGGCAGCCAGCGCCTTGTCGAGCAGTCCCGCATAGTCGCCGGAATCGAGAATGATATCGGTGCCCAGCGTATCGAGCGGACGCGAATACGGTATTTCGTGCTTGGCGATGAGATTTCGCCGGCGCACTTCGACGCGATCCAAATCGAGCCTATCGGCGATCGCGTCGAGGAGCCGCTCGCGCACGAAGGTGCTCTCGAACCGGCCCGGCGCGCGATAGGTTCCGCACGGCGTCTTGTTGGTCAGCCGGATATGGGCGTTGGCGCGATAGGCCGGCACGCGATAGGGGCCCGGCAGCATCGCCGCGGCGAGATCGGGCACGGTCGCCGCATGGGTGCGCATATAGGCGCCCTGATCGTGAAATATTTCGTCCTCGATCGCGAGAATGCGCCCGTCACGATCGACGGCGGCGCGGACGCGATGCTGCTGCTGGCGCGAATGGTTGGCGGCGATCAGATGCTCGCGGCGATCCTCGATCCACTTGACCGGCCGCTGCAGGCGCAGCGCCGCCGCGCACACCAGAACGTCCTCGGGATAAAGCTCGCCGCGGATGCCGAAGCCGCCGCCGACGTGCCCCTCGTGCAGGTGAACCGACGACGCGGCGCGTCCAAGCATGCGGGCAATCTGATCGCGGTTCCAATGCGGCACCTTGGCGGCGCCGTAAAGCTCGAGGATATCGCGCGCTGCATCGTATCGGGCGATGGCGCCGCGGGTTTCGATCGGGACGCCGGAATGGCGCCCGGTCGACAGAGTCGCGGCGACCACGGCGTGAGCGGAGCGAAAGGCCGCGTCGACATCGCCGTAGCCCTTGCCAACGATCGCAGGCTCGGTCGAGCGACCGGGCTCGAACTCACCGGGGTCATCTGCGGCGTGCAAAATGACCGGCAATTCTTCGACGTCCAGCACCACAAGTTCGGCCGCATCTTCGGCGAGATACGGGTCTTCCGCGAAAATGGCGGCCACCGGCTCGCCGACGTAACGCACCTTGCCGGTGGCAAACAGCCTCTGACGGTAGGGCTCGAGCCCTTCGATGCGGGTGAGGCGAAAGTCGATGGGAGGGATGTCGGCAACGTCGGCAGCGGTCCAGACTGCGTGGACGCCGTGTTCCGCGAGCGCCGCGGTGATGTCGAGCGACCGGATACGACCGTGCGCGACATGCGAGCGCACGACGCGCATATGCAGCTGCCGTGCAAACGAGATATCGGCGGCAAAAGAGCCCCGGCCCATCAGCAGCGGCCGATCCTCCAAGCGCGGCACCGACTGGCCGACAAATTTTGCTTTTGCCATGGCCGCCGGTCCCGCTGCTCCGATCCTGCCGACGCTCCTTAACGCTGCCGCAGCTCGGCGGCGGCCGAGCGCGCGGCCTTCACGATGTTCTGATAGCCGGTGCAGCGACAAAGATTGGACGAGAGCACGTCGACAAGATCCTCGTCAGTGATAGCGGGATCGCGCTCAAGCACCCCGGTGATCAGCATGAGAAAGCCGGGCGTACAGAAACCGCACTGCAAGCCGTGATGCTCCATGAAGGCACGCTGCAGCGGATTGAGCTCGTCGCCGTTCGCCAAGCCTTCGACCGTGCGGATCTCCTTGCCGTTCGCCTGGACCGCGAACATCAGGCACGAACGCAACGGCTCGCCGTCGACGAGCACCGTGCAGGCGCCGCAGACGCCGTGCTCGCAGCCGATATGCGTGCCGGTCTGACCGCAATCCTCACGGATCGCGTCGGCCAGCGTGCGGCGCGGCTCGACACGAATGGTATGAGCCTGCTGATTGATCGTTAGAGTGATTTCGCTTCTCTCACTCATGCGTGTTGCTTCCTCGTTTGGCGCAACGCCGCGCGGATGCGCCGAGGCGTAGCCGGCATTTCGTCGATCGACACTCCGAGCGACGCGAGCGCGTCATTGATGGCATTGAGAATGGCGGCCGGCGCGCCGATCGCGCCACCTTCGCCAAGGCCCTTGGCCTGGGTGATCGTAGCGCCGTTCAGCGTTTCCAGATGAAACAGCTCGATCGGCGGAACCTCGCGGCTGGTCGGCGGCAGAAAGTCGGCCAGCGTCGCCGTCAGCACGTTGCCCACGTCGTCGTAGATGATTTCTTCCAGCAGGGCATTGCCGATGCCTTGCACGACCCCGCCGAGGATCTGGCCATCGACGATCATCGGATTGATGAGACGGCCGGCATCCTCCGCCACCACAAACTTTTCGACGGTGACCAGCCCGGTCTCCGGATCGACCTCGACGATCGCGGCATGACAGGCGTTCGAGAACGTGCCGGGCGGGTCGTAGGTTGCGGTCTCGGAGATTCCCGGGTCGATTTCGCCGTTGAAGAGATGAACCTGATGATAGGCGGCGCGCGCCAAGGTTTCGATTGCGATCGTACGATCCGTTCCGATCACCCGTGCGGCGCCGTCTTGCAGCACGATGTCGTCCGCCGCGGCTTCCAGGAGGCGGCTGGCGATCTTCACGAGCTTCGCATGCACTTTGCGCGCCGCCAGCAGGCTTGCTCCGCCGGCAATGACCAGCGATCGGCTGGCGAACGTGCCCCAGCCATACGGCGTCCGGTCGGTGTCGCCGTGCACCACTTTGATCCGATCGGGAGACAGGCCGAGCTGATCGGCGATGAGTTGGGCGAGCGTCGTGCGCAGGCCTTGGCCGTGCGGACTGGCGCCAATCCGTGCCTCAACGCAGCCGGAAGGGTCCATCGTCAGCTCGACCGTCTCCCATCCCGGCGTCACCGCCATGCCCCGCGCCGCGAAAGCCGGCGTGCCGTAACCCGTCCGCTCGGAAAACGTCGCAAAGCCGATACCCAAATAACGTCCCTCCGATCGCGCACCCTGCTGGCGTTGTCGGAACCCTGCCAAGTCGAGTGCCTTGACCGCCATGTCGAGCGTTTGCCGGTAGGTCCCCTCGTCAAAAACGAGACCGGTTGCCGAGGTATAGGGGAACTTGTCGATGAGGTTGCGCCGGCGGATTTCGACCGGATCCAAACCGAATTGCGCTGCGGCGCGATCCATCAGCCGCTCCAAGGCCATGGTAATTACCGGGCGCGAGACGCCGCGATAGGGCGCCATCGGACAGGTATTGGTGAGCACGCCGCGAGCGAGGCAGGCATAGGCGCGTATGTCATAGGGGCCGGGCAACTCGGCCATCGCCATCAGTGGCTCGACCGCACAGGTCGTCGGATAGCAGGAATAGGCGCCGACATTGGCGGTGACATCGGCGGCAAGCGCGACGATTTTTGCATCGGCGTCGAACGCGCCTTGCAATCGGATGTACTGATCCCGGCTGTGAAACGAGGCGACCAGGTTCTCGCGGCGGTCCTCGGTCCAGGCCACCGAGCTCCGCAACTTCCGCGCCAGCCAAACCAGCACGACGTACTCGGGAACGAGCGACATTTTTTGACCGAACCCGCCGCCGACATCGGGAGCAATGACGCGCAATTCGGTTTCGGCGATGCCGATCAGATCCGCAATCGCCGTCCGCATCAGGTGCGGCATCTGTGTGGCGCAGGTCAGCGTGACGCGTCCCGATGCGAGATCGAAGGCGGCATGGCCTGCGCGCGCCTCGATCGGCGTTGCATTCTGGCGCCGCGAACGTGCCTCGACCGTGATCTGGCAATGCGCCGCCTGTTGCGCGGCGGCAAATCCCGGCGTCTCGATCGTTCCCTCAACGACGAGATTGCGCACGGCCTCGGCGTGAACCGTCGGCGCGTCATCGGCGAGCGCCGCGCGCGCGTCGATCACCGGCGCGGCTTCGGCAATGTCCACCAACACGTCCTCGGCCATATCTTCGGCTTCCGCTTCGCTCGGCGCCACGACCGCGGCGATGGGTTCGCCGACGAATCTGACGAAACCCGAGGCCAGAACCGGCTGCGCCACTGGAACGTAGTTGAACTTATGCAGCTCCGGCGTGATCGGCTTCACCGCCGCAAGGTCGGCCGCCGTGAACACCATTGCGTCGTCGGGTACCGTGATTTTTTTGATTTCGCCCGCAGCAAAAGCGCTGCGCACGAAGCGAACCCGATGAGTCGACGGCAGGTCGGCGGTGAAGCGGCCACGACCGGTGAGAAGAGCCGGGTCCTCCAGCCGGCGGATGGAGCGGCCGACCCACGCCGAACCCGAACCTTTGGTCGGCGCCGTCATGCGACCGCCCGCTCGAGCGCGCGCCGGGTCACGGCGCGCACCAGATCGAGCCTGAACTCGGCATCCGCATGCACATCTTCCAATGGATCCACCGCCTCGGCGGCAGCTTCCGCCGCGGCACGAAAACTTTCACTGTCGGGCCTACGACCGGCAAGGACTGCTTCAGCCGCGGCGATCCGGCGCGGCCGACCCTCGGCGCCCCCGATCCCGATCCGCGGCTCGACGATCAGGCCATTCTGCAGCCGGTAGGTGGTCAGCGCCATCGCCAGCGCGTAGTCGCCGGCGCGACGGCTGAATTCATAGAAACCGAAGTGCGTATCCGGAGCGAGCAAGGGCAGGCGGGTCTCGAGCAGCAATTCATCCTCGGCCAGCGCCGTTGCCATCATGCCCTCGAAGTAATCGTCGGCCGCGATTATACGGCGGCCACGCAGACTAGCGGCGACGATTTCCGCGCCGAGGGTCACCGCGGTCAGGCACCATTCCGAAGCCGGATCGGCATGGGCCAGGCTGCCGCAAAACGTACCGCGCAATCGGATCGGGTAATGCGCGATATTCCGCACGACGGCGGCAAGCAGCGCTCCGGTCGGCCCCGGAACGACCGGACGATGAAACGCCGCATGACGGACGCACGCCGCGATCGAGAGCGTGTCTTGCTCAACCGCGAGCCGATCGAGACCGGGCACCGAATTAATGTCGATGAGATGCGCCGGCCGCGCCATGCGGAACGCCATCATTGGGATCAGGCTTTGGCCGCCGGCCAGGATGCGGCCATCGCGCGAACTCAGCTCGGCGAGCTTCGCAATCGCGTCGTCCACGGTTTGCGGCGCATGATAGACGAACGGCGCGGGCTTCACCGGCCAGGCCCCTTCTCGAACCAGAAACTCCCAACGCCTTGTAAGCTAAATAATCGGAGGTCTCAACGCGAGCGTTCCGCGATTCTCGTCGTCGACGCACGTCACTACAGCGTCAGATAACTGCGCTGAAGCTCCACGTTTTCCGCCAACTCCGCCATGGTTCCGCCCCAGCGGATCTGGCCTTTCTCCAGCATATAGGCGCGATCGGACACGATCTCGGCGAAGCCGACGTTCTGCTCGGAGAGCAGGATCGACAAACCGCGTTTTTTCAGTTCGACGATGGTGTCGGCGATCTGCTCCACGATCAGCGGCGCGATGCCTTCCGACGGCTCGTCAAGGAGCACGATGAGCGGATTGCCCATCAGCGTGCGCGCAATCGTCAGCATTTGTTGCTCGCCGCCGCTCATGCGGCCGCCGGGCCGGTGGCGGAGTTCGGCGAGATTGGGGAACAACCGGAACAACGTCTCCGGCGTCCATGCCGGCGCTGGCGTGCCGTTGGCGAGCTGGCGCGGCGGCTGCCGGCCGGAGTCGAGATTTTCCAGAACCGTGAGATCGGAAAAGATGCGGCGATCCTCCGGAGTAAAGCCGACGCCGAGGCGGGCAATCTCGAACGGCTTGAGCGCGGAAATGTCGCGTCCGTTGAAGCGCACGATGCCGCTGCGTCGCGGCAACAGCCCCATGATCGCCTTCATGGTCGTCGATTTGCCCGCGCCGTTCCTCCCCATCAGTGCCACGACCTCGCCTGGCGCCACAGTGAACGTCAGGTCGTAGAGAACCTGGGCGGCGCCGTACCAGGCGTTGAGATGCTCGACCGCGAGTCCCGGCGACGCGCTCATAAAACCGTCCTCGCCCGCTCGAACGTTCTGCCGCTGCCGAAATAGACCTGCCGCACCAGCGGGTCGTTGCGGATCGTCTTGGCGTCGCCGTCGGCGATCAACCGGCCGCGCGCCATGACGACAATGCGGTCCGCGAACGCGAACACCACGTCCATGGAATGTTCGGTGAACAGCACGGAAACGCCGCGCTCGACTACCAGCACCTTGACCAGAGCGATCAATTCGTTGCGCTCGCGCGGCGCCATGCCGGCCGTCGGCTCGTCCATCAGCAGCAGACGAGGGTCGCTGGCGAGCGCGATGGCGAGTTCCACCCGCTTGACGTCGCCATAGGCAAGTTCGCGGCACGGCCGATCCGCCGCCTCATGCATGCCGACCTGTCGCAAGAGTTCAAGCGCGCGCGGCCGATGATACGATCTCGCCGCGCGCCATAGTCGGTAGGTCTCGCGCGCGTGCGCTATGAGAGCCATCTGCACGTTCTCGACGACGGTCATCGAGCCGAAAGTCGCGGCGATCTGGAACGTGCGGGCGATGCCGCGGCGGCAGATGTCGCGCGGCGGCAACCCGGCGATGTCGCTGCCATCGAAGCGGATCGTTCCGGCGTCCGGCGACAATTGGCCGTTGATGGTGTTGAAGCAGGTGGTCTTGCCGGCGCCATTGGGTCCGATCAAAGCGAGAAACTCGCCGCCGCTGACGGAAAAGCTCACGCCGTCGACCGCGCGCACCGCGCCGAAGCTTTTGCACAGCGAGCGCACCACAAGCTCGGTCATGAGGAACGCCAGCGCGCGGCGAGGCGCAGGAATCCGCCGGCGAGGCCGGCGGGGAAGGCGAGCACCAGCACGAGGATGATGCCGCCAAGGAGCGCGTGCCAGTATTCGGTCTGCTGCATGACCAAATCCTGGAGCACGGCGAACACCGAGGCGCCGACGATCGGGCCGGACAGCGTTTGGATGCCGCCGAGGAGCACCATCACCAGGCCGTCGATCGAGCGCCCAATGCTGATCGTTTCCGGAGAAATCGAGCCTTTGGCGAAGGCGAAAACGCCGCCGGCGACGCCGCAAACCGTTCCGGCGATAGCGAAGGCGAGCCAGTGCACCCTTTTCACGTCGATGCCGATCGCCTCCGCCCGCAGCGGCGAATCGCGGCCGGCGCGCATGGCGTAGCCGAACGGCGCGAACAGCACGCGCCGCAGCAGCAGAACGCCGGCGACGACGAGCACAAGCGTGAGAAGAAAGAATGCGGAAAGCCGATCGAATGGAACGCTCGGCCAGACGCCGAGCACGCCGTTGGAGCCGCCGGTAAACTCCTGCCACTGGAAAACGATCGACCAGACGATCTGGGCGAAGGCGAGCGTGAGCATGGCGAGATAGACACCGGACAGACGGACCGCGAACCAGCCGAACAGCAACGCGCCAAGCGCAGCCGCGACCGGAGCCGCGGCGAGAGCGAGGCCCATCGGCGCGGCGAGCCATTTCACCGCCAAAGCTGCACCGTAGGCGCCGAGGCCGAAATAGGCGGCGTGGCCGAACGACGCCATCCCGCCCGGGCCCATGATGAAATGCAGGCTGGTGGCGAACAGCACTGCGATCAGCACATCGACGCCAAGCACCAAGGCATAGGGTGAAGCGCGCGCCAACCACGGCAAGGCGATCAGCACGAGGACAACGACGACGCCAAGAACCGCGACAGTGCGTGAGGCCGGACGGATCGGCGCCTCCGGCTCGGCGGCGGCGCCGCGCGCCGCGACCTGCGGCCGGCCGAGCAGACCGTGCGGCCTGGCGATCAGCACGATGGCCATGACCAGAAACTCGGCGACCAGCGTGAACTTGGAAAAGTTCACCGAAAAACCGGCGAAAGTGACGAGCCCGAGGCCAATGCAAAGAGCCTTGACCTCGGCAATGAGCACGGCCGCGATGTAGGACCCGACGATCGAGCCCATGCCGCCGACGACGACCACCACGAAGGCGTCAGTGATGACGGTCAGGTCCATGCCGAGATCAGCCGGCTCGCGCGCCACCTGCAACGCGCCGCCGAGACCCGCCAGCAAGGCGCCCAGGGCGAAAACGGCGGTGAACAGCACCGACTGATTGACACCAAGCGCGCCGAGCATGTCGCGATCCTCGGTCGCGGCCCGCACCAGGCGGCCGAAGCGCGTGCGCGCAAACATGATGTGCAGCACGCAGAGCGCGATCGGGGCGACGACGATCAGGAAGGCATCGTAGCTCGGCAAATTGCGGCCGAGGACTTCGATGGCGCCGCGCAGGCCGGGAGCGCGCGGCCCGAGCAAATCTTCCGGTCCCCACAGCCACAGCGTTGCATCGTTGATGACGAGGAGCAGCGCGAAGGTGGCGAGCAGCTGAAACAGCTCCGGCGCGCTATAAACGCGCCGCAACAGCAGAACCTCGATCAAGGCGCCGATGACGCCGACGATGATGGCGGATGCGACGATGCCGCCCCAAAAGCCGAGCGCGCTGCCGCCCATCGCCGTCACCAGCGTGACGGCGATATAGGTTCCCAGCATGTAGAGCGAGCCATGCGCGATATTGATGACGCGCGTGACGCCGAAGATGAGGGAAAGCCCGGCTGCGACGAAGAACAGGCCGGACGCCGAGGCCAGGCCGTCGAGCGCCTGGAAAGCAAGGCCTTCCCAGTTCATTGCCGAACGATATCAGAGACCCGCAGGTGCGTCATCGCGCCTTGCCGATGTTCAATCGGCCGACGCCGGCCGCAACTTCTTCACCTCGGCATCGGAAGGGAGCACGCTGGCGCCGTCGACATACTTGAAATCGACCATCGTGCCATGGCCGTCCTTCAAGGCTAGCTTGCCGACGAAGGCGCCGAGCGTGGCTTGATGATCGCTGGCGCGGAAATGAAACGGCCCGAACGGGCCGTCCATCTTGAGGCCGCGAAAGGCGTCAGCGAGCTTCTCGGTGTCGGTCGAGCCGGCCTTGGCGATGCCGGCGGCGATCGACTTCATGGTCAGATAGCCCACGATCGAGCCGACCCGCGGGTAGTCGTGGTAGCGGTTCTGGTAGGCGGCTACGAATGCCTTGTTCTCCGGCGTCTGCACTTCGTTCCAGGGATAGCCGGTGACGATCCAGCCGACCGGCGCCTCGTCCTTGAGCGGATCGAGATATTCCGGCTCGCCGCCGAGCAGGTCGACGACGACGCGATCCTTGAACGTGCCGCGCGTATCGCCCTCGCGCACGAATTTGGTGAGATCGCCGCCGAATAGCGCGCTGAAGATGGCGTCGGGCTTGGCATCGTCGAGCGCCTGCGCCACCGCGCCGGCATCGATCTTACCGAGCGGCGACGCCTGTTCGGTGACGAACTCGACGTCGGGCTGTTTCGCTTTCATCAGCTCCTTGAAAGTGGCGGCCGCGGATTGGCCGTATTCGTAATTCGGATAGACCAGCGCCCAGCGCTTCTTCTTCGCCGCGAGCGCGTCGGGCAAGAGCATCGCCACCTGCATGTAGGTCGAGGGCCGTAGGCGGAAGGTGTAGTGGTTGCCGTTCGCCCAGGTGACCTTGTCGGACAGCGGCTCGGCGGCGAGAAAGAACACCTTTTTCTTGCCGGCGAATTCAGTGACGGCGAGGCCGACATTGGAGAGAAACGTGCCGCAGAGGATGTTGATGCCGTCCGCGGTCACCAATTCTTCGGCGACGCGCACAGCGTCGCCGGGATTGGCGCCGTCGTCGCGCGAGACCACTTCGAGCTTTTGGCCCAAAACGCCGCCGGCAGCGTTGATCTCGTCGATCGCCATCTCCCAGCCCTTCTTGTAGGGCTCGAGGAAGGCGGGCTGGCTCTTGTAGCTGTTGAGTTCGCCGATCTTGATCGTCTGCTGCGCAAGTGCTGGTGCTGTCGCCGACAAAGCCCCGGCAAGGACGACGATGGCGTGTGCGCGCATGGCCTGTGCTCCTATCCGCTGATTTTGTCTTGTGCGCTCCTCCCTTAGGTTCCTATCACGCCGCCTGCGCACCCAGCAACGATCGCAAGCTGGTTCCCT
Organism: Xanthobacteraceae bacterium; assembly: GCA_050010955.1. Classification (GTDB taxonomy): domain Bacteria; phylum Pseudomonadota; class Alphaproteobacteria; order Rhizobiales; family Xanthobacteraceae; genus BOG-931. The sequence continues at coordinate 39,740 of JBEKJZ010000039.1, forward strand.
GTCGGCGCCTGTTAGGGCGGCTGCGTCAGCTACAGCTCTTTCACCAACCACAGCGAGGTAACCGGCCGGCCATCTCCTCTTCACCGAGCCGGCGCACGATTTCGTAGATGACCGGAGTGGGCAGGGCGTCTCGGTTTTTGCCGTTTCAGCGCGGATAACGCATGCGGGCGCCGTTCGTTTCCGCTATTGGCAGCCGGTCGCGATATTGACTTGCCTAACCGTCGCCTGCAAAGGCTTCTGTCCGGCCCGTAGCCGCCCGCGTTACCGCTGCATTGGTCATGCCGATCATCGAGAGCCGCGTCGATACCAGATCCGAGACCTTTCGCGCCAACCGCGAGCAGATGCTGGCGTTGATCGGCGATTTCCGCGCGCTCGAGCAGAAGGTGCGGGATTTTTCGAACTCCAAGCGCGAGCGCTTTCGCGCCCGTGGCCAGCTGCTGCCACGGGAGCGTGTCGCTCTGGTGCTCGACCACGGCGCGCCGTGGCTGGAGCTGTCGACGCTCGCCGGTTTTCGCATGCACGACGACGACGGCGCCGCCGGCATCCAGGGCGGCGGCGGCATCGCCGGCATCGGCTATGTGTCCGGCATCCGCTGCATCGTCTCGGCCAACGACAGCGCCATCAAGGGCGGCACGTCGACTCCGATGGGGGTCAAGAAGCATCTGCGCGTCCAGCAGGTCGCTCGCGAGAACAAGCTGCCGATGGTGCGTCTCGTGGAATCCGGCGGCGCCAATCTGCTCTACCAGGCGGAGATGTTCGTCGAAGGCGGCCGCGGCTTTGCCAATCAGGCGCGTCTGTCGGCAGCCGGCATCCCGCAGGTCACCGTGGTGCACGGCTCGTCGACCGCGGGCGGCGCTTATCTGCCCGGTCTCTCGGATTACGTGATCCTGGTGCGCGGCCGGGCCAAGGTGTTTCTGGCCGGGCCGCCGCTGTTGCGCGCCGCGACCGGTGAGGTCGCCACCGACGAGGAACTCGGCGGCGCCGAGATGCATGCGACCATCTCCGGGCTCGGCGAATATCTCGCCGAGGATGATGCCGACGGCATTCGCCTCGCCCGCGAAATCATGGCCAAGCTGCCCTGGAACGAGCAGCTTCCGGTCCGGCAGCAAAAGCCCTTCAAGGAGCCGCGCTATCCGGCCGAGGAACTGGCCGGCGTTGTGCCGACCGACTATCGCAAGCCCTATGACGTGCGCGAGGTCATCGCCCGCATTGTCGACGATTCCGATTACCTGGACTTCAAGGCGCTCTACGGTCCGCATACGGTCTGCGGCCAAGCCGCGATCGAGGGCCAAGCCATCGGGCTCATCGGCAACAACGGGCCGATCGACGCCGACGGCGCCAGCAAGGCGGCGCAGTTCATCCAGTTGTGCTGCCAAGCCAACATGCCGATCGTGTATCTGCAGAACACCACCGGCTACATGGTCGGACGCGAGGCCGAGCAGTCCGGTATTATCAAGCATGGCTCGAAGATGATTCAGGCGGTCGCCAACGCCACGGTGCCGCAACTGACCATCCATGTCGGCGCCTCCTTCGGGGCCGGCAATTACGGGATGTGCGGCCGCGCCTATGACCCGCGTTTCATTTTCGCCTGGCCGAGCAACCGCATCGCGGTCATGGGCGGCGAGCAGGCCGCGAAGGTCATGGCGATCGTCACCGAGGAAAAGCTCAAACGCGAGAGCAAGCCGGTCGACAAGGCAAAGCTCGAGGTGATGGAGAAGGCCATCATCAAGCGCATGGAAGGCGAATCCACCGCGCTCTATGCTACCGCGCGTTTGTGGGACGACGGGCTGATCGACCCGCGCGACACCCGCAAGGTGCTAGGCTTCTGTCTGTCGATCTGCCGCGAGGCAGAACTTCGCCCGCTCAAACCCAATACGTTCGGCGTCGGGCGCATGTAAAAAGAGGAAACGCCATGCTGTTCACGCCCGAGCATGAGGAGCTGCGCCGCAGCCTGCAGAAATTCATCGCCGCGGAAGTCAACCCGCACGTCGATCAATGGGAAGAAGCCGGCATCTTTCCGGCCCACGAGCTGTTCAAGAAAATGGGCGATCTGGGTTTCCTCGGCTTGACCAAACCGGTCGAATACGGCGGCCAGGGTCTGGATTATTCCTACGCCATGGTCATGGCCGAGGAACTCGGCAACATCGAGTGCGGGAGCGTGCCGATGGCGATCGGCGTGCAGACCGACATGGCGACGCCGGCGCTTGCCCGGTTCGGCTCGGGCGAGGTCAAGCGCGAGTTCCTGGCGCCGTCGATTGCCGGCGACTACGTGGCCTGTCTCGGCGTCTCCGAAGTCGGCGCCGGCTCCGACGTCGCCTCGATCAAGACCACGGCGCGCAAGGACGGCGGCGATTACGTTATTAACGGCGGCAAAATGTGGACCACCAACGGCACGCAAGCCGACTGGATGTGCTTGCTTGCCAACACCTCTGACGGCGCCGTGCATAAAAACAAGTCGCTGATTTGCCTGCCGATGAAGACCAAAGGCGTCGAGATCGCCCGCAAGCTCGACAAGCTCGGCATGCGCTCCTCCGACACCGCCCAGATCTTCTTCGACAATGTGCGCGTGCCGCAGCGTTTTCTGATCGGCGAAGAGGGCAAAGGCTTCGTCTATCAGATGCTGCAGTTCCAGGAAGAGCGACTATGGGCCGCCGCCGCCAACCTGAAATCGATGGAGCGGCTGATCGCGCAGACGATCGACTACACGCGCAACCGCAAAGCCTTCGGCAAGTCGATCCTCGACAATCAGGTGGTGCATTTCCGGCTCGCCGAGCTTGCGACCGAGGTCGAGCTGTTGCGCGCGCTCACCTATCGCGCCTGCGAACTGTACCTTGCCGGCACCGATGTCACGCGGCTGGCTTCGATGGCCAAGCTCAAAGGCGGCCGGCTGCGCCGCGAGCTGTCGGATGCCTGCCTGCAATATTGGGGCGGCATGGGCTTCATGAACGAGACGCC
>JBEKJZ010000040.1:0-25921 GCA_050010955.1 Xanthobacteraceae bacterium
CGAATGGAAGTAAATGAGTTTGTCTATGATCCCAAGGGCAATTCAAATTCGACCCTTCTTAGTTTGACCAAAGGGACATTTACGTTCATTGCAGGCAATGTCGCGCACACCGGCAGCATGAAGGTCGACACGCCTATCGGAACGATGGGAATTCGAGGCACCGCCCCGCGCGTTGAAATCTCGGAAAACGGCGACGTCAGGTTTTCAACGCTTGTCGAAGAAAAATAGAGCGCTTGCGGCGTGAGAAACGTCCCGGCGGCCGCGCTGCCGGGAAGCTCGGATTTTATGACATGAGATGTGATGCATCCCGAAGCATTGTGCACGGTGTGGCATCGACCCTGATGTTGATGATGCTTGTAACGTCGGCGGCGGCGCAGAGCCAAAAGTTCAGCAACGTCGACTTGTGCAACGGTAAAGACCGTACATCAGCAGAACCTCAGATTACCGGTTGCACGGCGCTTATACAGTCGGACGCGGATAACCCGAAAGTCTTGATGATCGCTTATAACAACCGGGGAAACGCGTACGCCGGCAAGGGGCAATACGATCTGGCCATCCAGGACTATAATGAATCGATCAAGCTCAATCCGAATTACGCCAAAGCCTTCAACAATCGAGGTGTAGCTTACCAAAGGAAGGGCGAATACGACCGAGCGATAGAGGATTTTGATGCTGCAATTAAAATCGATCCGAACTATGCCAACGTTTTTGCCAACCGTGCAGAGACTTACCAGAAAAAAGGTGACTATCCCCGCGCCGTGAAGGATTTCGATGAGGCACTGCGGCAGGAGCCGACGTTAGCAATCGTCTGGAATGAGCGGTGCTGGACCCGCGCCATAATCGGCGAATTGCAGGAAGCGTTGGCTGATTGCAATAAGGCGATCCAATTGAAGCCAAAGGACGCCGCGACATTCGATTCGCGTGGGTTCACGTACCTTAAACTAGGCCAATGGCAATTAGCGGTTGCTGATTTTGATCAGGCACTGCGGTTGGATTCAAAGTTGCCAAGTGCACTGTACGGCCGAGGGTTCGCCAAGCTGAAGAAGGGGGACCTAGCGGGTGGAAACGCCGACATCGCCGCGGCAAAGACTGCCGAACCGAATATCGAGGCGGAATTTGCGCGTCATGGACTGCATTAGGTGCTCAGTCGCACGGTATGGTGAAGAAGGTTAAATTGAACCGACGGCACCTTCGAGGAAACGCCTCAGCTCTGCTGCGCATTCGAGAGCGATAACGACAGGCGCGCGAATTATCGACATTTCGTCGACGACCGGTAGCCCCGGCAATTACTGTGCGCGCCCATTATGGGTTGAGCTCAGCCCCCCTCGGCTCTTCGCCCGGCCGCGCTGCAGCCTTCACCACGCCGGCCTGCGTCAGCACCGCCGCGATCTGCTGCATGCGGTTGATGAGATCGACCGCCGCCGCCGGCGGCAGCACAATCCGACTTGCCGGATAGCGGCGGCCGGTGACCGGCGTGTTAGGCTTGACCTCGTCGAGGCGCGTTACCGCGAACTCAATGCGCAGCGTCTGCCCATCGAAGATGAGACCGCTGACAGAATCGGCGAAAGTCTCCTCGATATCGGGACGATCGATATAGCGGATTGTTGCCGCCTGCCGGTCACTCTGACCTGCAGCGACAGATGCCGGCTTGGCGGCCGGCGCCGGGCTGCCTTTTGTCGCTGTGTCGGGCTTATCGGACGTCATATGCTTGCTCTCCTTTTGTCCCTTCCGCGAGCGGAACGTCCGCTGGTTTCCACATTGCTGCAATCCTCGCTGCGTCTATTGCCGCAACTGGCTGCCGTGGGCGGTGCGCCAGCCGATCCTTAAAACCGGCATTTCCAAATGATTCCCGATTTGGCGTGAATATTGGCGCTTCCCGGCTTACCTGCAAGACAGATGCGAAGTCTCGCCGGATGAGAGCGGCCGCTAATAGCGCAGCTCGATGGTTTCCTTCTCGGATACATCTCATGTGAATTGAACTAAGAATGCTCGGGCTTGGCTCGCTATGCAGCCGGGTGCAAACGGCCAGATCTTCTAACGGCATTCAAGCAGCGAATACGCACCAGGCCTTGAAGCAGAGGACAATCCACTTAAGCCATGCGCCACCCTGAGGCCTTGGCGCCGACTTTGAAACCGGCTGGGGTAGGCGCAAAAACGAGCCCTTGCTCCGCCGGGGCGCTCAAGTCCTGAGAAATAAGCTTTGCTTTGCGCCAGGCGTCGAAGTCCGCGCGCTGTAGCGGTGGCGAAAACTTGCGCCCGATGCTGTCTGTGAACTGGAGGGGGCTGCCGTCGGCGCGTTTCTGCCAAATCCCCTCGTCATTTACTACGACATGGCCATCTTCCGCGACCATGCGGGCGAAGCGCTCGATCGATTGAACAAACTTGCCCACTCTTAGGTCCCTTAAGCGCTGCCCTCTTGTGTTAATCCCTGAAGATTAAAATTTGCCTTGAGGTGCAGGGCGCCTTGCCAGGAAGGCCAGGGAAATAGGTGCGTGCGGCACATATTTTTTTGACCCTCCTCAAGTCCATTGGGCGCCAACATTTCGTCCGTGGACAAAGAAACTCAGCGTGAAGCGGACTGCCCTATCATTCCGCCTGCAATTTTCACCCCGTGGGACGCGCCGCACTCCCGTCCTTTCGACTCAGTTGCCTCTTCCCCTGCGGTGCGGGATGTGCCTCACAGCACAAAACCTGCGCTTTGCGGCGAGGTTGGGAGACCGCCACTGACGAGAGACGCAGATGGCTAAGAATGCGTACTCCCGGCAAAATGCCCAAGGATGAGCTCTTGGCCGAGTATAGGGTTTCGCCGGACGGCTAGCGAAGGCGATTGGGATCTCTCCACTCAAACCGCCCGAAAGGCCTGCTGAAATTTCCATTCGCAACACAATCGATAAAATTGTTCGCAATGTTGCGGCGGTTCCTTGACGCTGTTTTCGACTGTTCGCTGCAAGGCTTAGGCGTCTTAACCGGACGGCAGCAGCGCCGGATTTATTCCGTCCCTGAACGAAGGCCGGGAGAGCGCGATCAAGCGCCGTACCCCGGACGTTCAGGGACGTCAAAATGTTCGGGCGCGTTGCGGTGTGCAGCATCGCTGCATTGCTTCTTGTCTCGCCGAGGTTTTCTGGTGGCGAGACCAATGCATTCGCCGGCGTGGATGCGCCGGCCATCAATATGCTTGTAGCGGCGCCGCACGATCAGGATCCAGATCAGATCTCAGATCAAATTCCGGATCAGACCCAAGATCGAGCCCATGACGATACACTAGCACCGGCGCACATAGCGGCTCTCGACCCAGCAGAACCATCCATCGAATCGCCGGCTAATGCAGGTCCTGCTATCCAATCACCGATTTCGGCGGAGCCGTTCGGGCTCAACACGGAGCAGGTCGCGACTGGAGAGGTTCTGACGAAATGGAACGGCGTGGAGGCCGATATCCGCGCCGAGAATGACATTCTCGCACTATGCCGAACGAACCCCGCGCAGTGCCCGCCAGCGGCGCGGAACTTTTTGGCTATCGTTGCGCAAGGCCGAGCTCACACCGGCCGCGCCCGCATCGGGATCATCAATCGCGCCTTCAATCTGGCCATCCGTCCCATGAGCGATCTCGCCCAGTGGGGTGTGCTCGACCGCTGGAGCGCCCCCCTCGAAACGCTCACCACCGGCCGCGGCGACTGCGAGGATTATGCGATCGCCAAATACGTGGCGTTGACCCAGGCGGGTGTTGCGGCGGAGGACGTGAGGCTCGTCATCGTGCACGATCTCGCCGTCGACGAGAACCATGCGGTTGTTGCCACTCGTCTCAACGGCGACTGGATCATTCTCGACAATCGCTGGCTGACGCTGGTTAAGGACAGCGAGATGCCGCGGATGGTGCCGTTGTTTGCCCTTGATCAAACCGGCGTCAGGCTGCTCCTACCCAAGGCCGCGCCAGATGTGCGCCGTGCATCGGCGTCGTGCGAAAACGCAGCGTGCGAGCCCGCTTCGTTCTGATTTGCGTTCCAATCAGACGTCTTTCGGCACTTTTGCGAAGCCTGTCGACGCGATTGGAAGGGGCGGCGCGGCGCGCCACGCTTGCTGCGCGAAACGTACGGCATTTTGGGGATCTAAACATTTCGGTAGTAGATCCTTGGGCGGCTTAGAACATGTAACTTGGGATCGACAGTCCTGGAGGCTTGAGGAACTCAGCGGACGATTGACGCTACAACGCGCACTAGAGGCGGTCGGCGTCGAGACGGTTGCACCCCAACTGGTGTGAGGGCGTCGGCCCTCTTCCCGTCATGGGTTTGTGACGTCCGCTACTCAGAATCACTTGATCTGGCTCAACAGGACGCGTGATTGACGTAGCAGGTCCCGCACCGATCGACGTTCCGCAAGAGCTTCGTGCGTGTACATTCCGTACTTGAGGGCGTTTTGGTTGCCGCGCGGAGCGCCTGATCCCGGCGCACTCCCATGCATTCGGCAACGTCGTTTGCCGCTTACCGCGGGGGACCTGCACGGTTTGCCCGAGCGAGTCCTCGCGCCGCAGCGGGGACTCGACAACATCGCACTGGTGTTACGGAGATGATTGCTAATCATCTAAACGCTCGCGCCGCTGCAGAACCGGTTTACGCTTCCGTTCGCCGACCATCTCCATAGCAGTTTGCCGCCCATCGGTAAGAGCGGGCGTTGCATTCGGAGACTTCTCCGGAAGAACATCGCGCGGAGTCTGATTAACGGTCCCTACGATCGCCTGACCGCCGTGACTTACGGAAACTTGGCCAACAGCTAGCTTTTGCTCGCCGCTTGTCCGGTAATGTTTGAAAGCACCTACCAGCGTCGCAAATGTTCGTGAGAGTTTGTTCAGAGTCCGCTCAGCCATTTCCTGTTGGGGTTGGGGTGTGTGGTCGAGCCGGGCGAGCTCATCTACATAATTCATCATACTCATGTGCACAGCCACCATTTGGGCCCCAAGCATCGCGTCAATACAGTCTCGCGGATGAATATTCTTGATCACCGAGAGCATGAAATTTAGTCCTTCGCCGTCGTTAAAACGGGTACTTGCGTCCGCCAGTTGGCCAACAAGGCCCCAGATAAAATCCGGATCCTGACTTCCCAAAGCCTCGCTAAGGAGCCGGAAGTTAAAACTTCGGGCCCTATCAGGATGGTATTGTGAGGCTTCTTCGATAATGCTGTCGATTGGCAACCTTCGCATCGGGACAGCATCGGTTTCAGGCGAAATCGCCGACTTGTCGCGTGAATGATCTGGTGAGGTCGCTGAAGGTCGGTCGTCGGCGGGTGGTGGCGGCGTTGCCGGTTGACGTCGTCGGACTTGCTCGCGGACAACGGGCTCGCGCTCGATCGATTCGCGCTCCGGTTTGCCGGCGTCGTTTTTGCGTTCGACCGCGGTCGATATATCTGGGGTGGGGATCTCCGACTGTCGCGAGGGCGTGTCGCGTTCAGGAGCACGGGCGGCCTTGGCCGTGGTTTGCTCGAGACCATTACTCGGCGCGCCCCGCTCCTGCTGGCCCGGCTCAGTGTGCAATTTCTGGATTGGTCCAGGACGCATGGGAAACTCCTCTTTCAATGATGCCCCGGCAGTGCCGGATCGCTATTTCTGTTTATGGCTGTATGTCCTTGACGCTTCCACATCTATCCAATAATTATATGCCGATTTGTAAGTATGTTTTTTCGGTAGGGAACTGTGAGCAAAATGGGAAAGCGAGGGCCTCATCCGAAAGGGGAATACGGGCGCAACATAAGGCGGACCGCGGTGCTCTCGACGAGGCTTCAGCCGGATACCAGAGCACGGCTTCGGGAGGCGGCAAAAGCTAACGGACGCAGTTTAAGCCAAGAGCTGGAACATCGGCTTCGCCGAACTTTCATCGAAGACGACAAGTCCATCGAGTGGTTCGGCTCGGAGCGGACCGCAGCCGTCGTCAAACTCATCGGCGCGACGATTCAGTCCACTGCGGCTCGGGTTTCAAAGCGTGGAAAACACGATTGGCTCGAGGAGCAATGGCTTTTCGATGATGTCATGACCGCGATTCGGCACATGCTCTTGTGGTTCAGGCCTGGCGGCGACAGCGGGATGCAGCAGATAACGTTGAGCTCCGGCACAGATCGAGCCGATCAGCTAATCAATGAAATTCGCTCTGCGGACCCGGCACTCCCGATAACAAAAGGATCCACGCGTCAACACGCTATGGCAATGCTCAAGGACAAGCTAGGTGAGCTAGTACGTGACCGAAATCCTTACGATGACCTTCGCCAACCAACGCTCACGGAGCCACGCAATATTTCGAATCGACTTAAAAGAAAACTGAGGAAACGCACATGAGGGGTCATATTCGCGAGCGCTCTCCTGGCCGTTAGGCCATCGTCATCGGCGTCGAAGCGGCTGCGACATGCCGTCAGCGGAACCGGATGAAACGAGAACAAGATCCGGGCCACCTACCTACCAACGCTGCATCCGGCAGCGTCTATGCAGGACGGAGTGCCACACATCTCCACTCGGGAGTCCGCAATACGGGTAGCAGCATGTCTTGTTCTGCCTACTTTGCACGGGGTTGTTTTGGAGAAAATTTTAGCGGGCCCATTCCGGTGGAGAAAATCTCCAGCAAATACAATGTTGCATACGTGACGCCTGATATCCGTATCCGGCATCCTGACCTGCTATGGTCCGGCGCGAAAATCGGGGACACAGGCTAACAATGACTTCCACCCCAAACGCGCTGCTGACGGACCTTTACCAGCTCAACATGATGCAGGCCTACCTGGATCATGGCGAGACGAAAACCGCGGTATTCGAGTTCTTCGTCCGCGCGCTGCCGGCCCGCCGCGGCTTTCTCCTCGCCGCCGGGCTGGAGCAGGCGCTCGATTTTCTTGAAAACGCGCGCTTCCCGGCCGCGGAGATCGCCTGGCTCAGGGGCACCGGCCGGTTCCGCGACAACCTGCTCGATTATCTCTCCGACTTCCGCTTCGGCGGCGACGTCCACGCCATGCCGGAAGGCACGGTGTTCTTTGCCAACGAGCCGATCCTGCGCATCACCGCGCCGCTGCCGCAGGCGCAATTCGCCGAATCGCGCCTGATCAATATCCTGCATCTGCAAACGCTGATCGCCGCCAAGGCGGCGCGCGTCGTGCTGGCCGCGCGCGGCAAGTTGCTGGTCGATTTCGGCTTGCGGCGCGCGCATGGCGCCGAGGCCGGGCTGATGGCGGCGCGCGCGAGCTATGTCGCCGGCTTTGCCGGCACCGCCACCGTGCTCGCCGGGCACGATTTCGGCATCCCGCTCTACGGCACGATGGCGCATTCCTTCATCGAGGCGTTCGCCGATGAGACCGCGGCCTTCGCGGCCTTCGCGCAGTCGCGCCCCGACAATCTCGTCCTGCTGCTCGACACCTACGACACCGAAACGGCGGCGCGGAAGGTCGTGGCGCTGGCGCCGCGGCTCAAGGCCAAGGGGATCGCCATTCGCGGCGTTCGTCTCGACTCCGGCGATCTCGTCGCGCTGTCGCGCAGCGTGCGCGGCATCCTCGATGCCGGCGGGCTTGCCGACGTGACGATCTTTGCCAGCGGCGGCCTCGACGAAGACGCGATCGCCGGCTTTGCGCGGGTGAAAGCGCCGATCGACGGGCTCGGCGTCGGCACGAGCCTCACCACGTCGTCCGACGTGCCGGCGCTCGATTGCGTTTACAAGATGCAGGAATATGCCGGCCTGCCGCGGCGCAAGCGCTCGGCGAACAAGGCCACCTGGCCGGGGCGCAAGCAGGTCTGGCGGCGCTACGGGACGGACGGCCGCATGGCCGGCGACCTGCTCGGTCTGGAGGGCCACGACCGGGGCGGCGAGCCGCTGATCCAGCCGGTAATGCAGAGCGGCCGGCGCCTGCGGCCAGCGCCTTCGCTCGACGACATCCGGCGCCACGCCCAGCGCGAGCTTGAACGGCTGCCCGAGCCGTTGCGTCGGCTCGAGCCGGGCACGACCTATCCGGTCGAGGTCGCCGACGAACTGGTGCAGCTTGCGGCGGAAGTCGATCGCCGCGTGCAGGAGAAGACGCCGCCGTCGTGACAGTCACGAGCGGACGCGATCAGGACCCATGAGCGAACGCGATCCGGACTTATGAGCGAACACGCGACCATCAATGGCAGCGACGTCCTCATCGTGGTGGACGTGCAGAACGATTTTTGTCCCGGCGGGGCGCTCGCCGTGCCGCGCGGCGACGAGGTGGTGCCGATCGTCAATCGTCTCGCCGCACGGTTTCGCAATGTCGTGCTGACGCAGGATTGGCATCCGGCCGGGCACTTTTCCTTCGCCTCGACGCATCCCGGCAAAAAGCCCTACGACACCATTGCCGTTTCCTACGGGCCGCAAATACTCTGGCCCGACCATTGCGTGCAAGGCTCGCCGGGCGCCGAGTTCCATCCGGCGCTCGACATTCCGCACGCGGCGCTGGTGCTGCGCAAGGGCATGGCGCGCACGATCGATTCCTACTCCGCGTTCTACGAGAACGACCGCAGCACGCCGACCGGCCTCACCGGATACTTGCGCACGCGCGGTCTGTCGCGCGTTTTCCTCGCCGGCCTCGCCTTCGATTTCTGCGTGCGCTATTCGGCCGAGGACGCCCAGCGCGAGGGTTTCGCGGTTTTCGTCGTCGAAGACGCTTGTCGCGGCATCGATTTGGACGGCTCGGTTGCGGCGACGCGCGCTAATTTGGCGGCGCTCGGCGTCGCCTGCATCGCGGCGCTGGAATCGACCTAATGGCAGACCAGGCGTCCGGCGGAACCCAACGTCTGGTAGAGCCTTACCGTTAAGGCTCGCGCGCGGCAGTGCAGCGTCCGCTGTGTGCAATGCACAAAAGTCGTTGACTCGGCGCAAAAGAGGCGGGAGATTAACGAAACGGTAACATTTGGGTGGCCGATGCGTCATCAAACGGTCGAATCGCCGTCCAGCCTGCCCTCGCTGATGATGCCCTGCCCGATTTGCGCGGGTCGTATGGCGTTTCACGCCCGGCATCCCGTTACCGCCGAAGTCGAAGACACCGTCTATGCCTGCCGGAACTGCGGTGCGGAACTCATTCGCACCTCGGTCCGCCAGGGAGCTTACGCGACCCCGCCGTCTTCGCCGCACCCGGTCAACGACGCCGAAGCGGCTTGACTATGCCGCCTTGGTGATTTTGCCGGCGCCGTTGTCGACGACGACCGGCGTGTCGAACCAGGCGATCTCCGGCGTGCTGCCGTAGAGCTGTTGCACCCGCGCGCGCCATTCGCCGGTATAGACGGCCTCAGCCGCTTGCCGCGACTCCCACAGATAGACGCCGCCGACGCGGCGGCCGTCCTCGCTGCGCAAATAGCACTTGCGGATGAGCCCCGGCAGATTTTTGTAATTCGGTGCGCTCGACTGAAAGCGCCGGGCGGCCTCCTCCAGGCTGATCGGCGACGGCAATGCGAATTGCACGATAGCGGTGATCATGACTCGTCTCCTTGCTCGGGCACGCGATGCTATCCCAAATTCAATTCCTTGAAGAAGTCGTTGCCCTTGTCGTCGATGACGATGAAGGCGGGGAAGTCGACCACCTCGATGCGCCAGATCGCTTCCATGCCGAGCTCGGGATATTCCACCGTCTCGACTTTCTTGATGCAATGCTCGGCGAGGTTCGCCGCGGCGCCGCCGATCGAGGCGAGATAGAAGCCGCCGTACTTCTTGCAGGCCTCGCGCACGGTCGCCGCGCGGTTGCCTTTCGCCAGCATCACCATCGAGCCGCCGGCGGCCTGAAAATCGGCGACGAAGGAATCCATGCGGCCGGCCGTCGTCGGCCCGAACGCGCCGGAGGCGTAGCCTTCCGGCGTTTTCGCCGGTCCCGCGTAATAGATCGGATGGTTCTTGAAATAGTCGGGCAGTCCTTCGCCGCGCTCCAGACGCTCGCGCAATTTGGAATGGGCGAGATCGCGCGCCACGATCAGCGGGCCGTTGAGCGACAGCCGCGTCTTGATCGGATGTCTTGACAGCTGCGCCAAAATCTCCCGCATCGGCTTGTTGAGGTCGATCTGCACCACCGCGCCGCCGAGTTTTTGCGTGTCGACCTCCGGCAGATATTTCGCCGGGTTGTGCTCCAGCTCCTCGAGGAACACGCCGTCGCGGGTGATCTTGCCCAGCGCCTGGCGGTCGGCCGAGCAGGACACGCCGAGCCCGATCGGCAGCGAGGCGCCGTGGCGCGGCAGCCGGATGACGCGCACGTCGTGGCAGAAATATTTGCCGCCGAACTGCGCGCCGACGCCGAGCGCCTGCGTCATTTTCTGGATCTCGCGCTCCATGTCGCGGTCACGGAAGGCGTGGCCGTCCTCGGAGCCGTGCTCCGGCAGCGTGTCGTAATATTTGCAGGAGGCGAGCTTGACCGTCTTCATGGTCATCTCGGCCGAGGTGCCGCCGATGACGATGGCGAGATGGTAGGGCGGGCAGGCGGCGGTGCCGAGCGTCAGCACCTTTTCCTTGAGGAAGGCGAGCATTCTTTCACGGGAAAGTATCGACGGCGTCGCCTGGAACAGAAAGGCCTTGTTGGCGGAGCCGCCGCCCTTGGCGATGAACAGGAACTTGTAGGCGGCGTCGGTCTCGCCGGCGCTCTCGGCGTAGATCTCGACCTGCGCCGGCAGGTTGGTGCCGGTGTTCTTCTCCTCGAACATCGATAGCGGCGCGAGCTGCGAATAGCGCAGGTTGCGTTTCAGATAGGCGTCGCGCGCGCCCTCGGCGAGCGCCGCCTCGTCGCCGCCGTCGGTCCAAATAAGCCGGCCCTTCTTGCCCATGATGATCGCGGTGCCGGTGTCCTGGCACATCGGCAAGACGCCGCCGGCGGCGATGTTGGCGTTCTTGAGAAAGTCGTAGGCGACGAACTTGTCGTTGTCCGACGCCTCGGGGTCCTCGACGATGGCCTTGAGGCTCGCCAGATGCGCGGGGCGGAGCAGATGATTGATGTCGGTGAAGGCCGCTTCCGCCAGCGCCCGCATCGCCTCGCGCGGCACCACCAGCAGTTCCTCGCCCAGCACCCGCTCGACGCGCAGGCCGTCGGCTGAGATTTTGCGGTAGGGCGTCTGGTCCCTGCCGAGCGGGAACAGCGGGGTGTGCTTGTAGGGCGGCGTCGGGTGGGTGGAGAGGGGTGCGTTCATGGCCGATGTCTCGTGTTTATGCGGCGCCAGCTATACACCTTTTTCATGCGTCATACGTGGGCTTCGGGGCCATAGCTGCCCCGCCCCCGGCGCCTTCAACAAACGAAGTTCGAGGGCGGATATCCGGGCTGCAAACTACACCTCTCCCCGCTGCGCGGGGAGAGGACGACTTGCTAGCGCGCAAGCGTGAAGCAAGTCGGCGAGATCGGGGATAGAGACGGCTTTGGGAAATGAGCAACGTTGCCGAAACGGTGCATGCCGCGACTGCTGATGCCTAGCAACGCGGACCTTACAGCGCAGCGCGGCCTAGGTGATGTCAACTCTAGTGGAACCACATGACGACAGGTGCAAGCGCCGATATGGCAATGATAGCCAGCACCAGCACACGTTCCTGTAGGCTGCCGTATATCCAATGATGGTCGTCGTCGCTGTAAAATGCCATCGGGTATCTCCCTTGGCTTTTATTTTCATCAATGCGACACCTAAAGGTATTATGGCGCTTTGATTTAAATCAACGGACAGTTCAAAAAGCGGCGGGCCACTTAACATTCAAAGTGACGCGCTACCATGCGGGCTGCGGCCGATTAAACTATTCCCCTGGGTCAGCAAAGAACTAACCTGTGGCTGTCTTTCAAGTCGACGGGATTGTCTTGCGCGCGCTCGTCGCATCCACGTCTTCATTTAGTTGTGACAAAAGACGTGGATGGCCGGAACAAGTCCGGCCATGACGAGCGGACACGCGAGCTGCCAATTACCGCGTCACCACCGACATTCCTCCCTGCGCCTTGCGCGTCGGCTTTACCGTGATCCGCACGTCCTGGCCGAGCGCGGTAAGAAACTCCATCAGCCGGCCGACCGAGAAATTGCCAGCGCGGTTGCGCATCAGCGCCGAGACATGCGGCTGCTTGATGCCGAGGAGTTCGCCGGCCCGCGCCTGCGTCAAACCCCGCTCCTTGACGATCCTGTAGATTTGCAAGGTCAGGCGGGACTTGAGTAGCTCCTGCTCCGGATTCGGCAACCCGAGATCGGCGAACACGTTGCCGCTGCCTTTCGTTGCCCGCACCTTGGTCTTGCGCATGTCAGTTCTGCCTTTCCCGGTAATGCCGCTCCGCCTCGGCAAAGCGCCGGCGGATCAATTCGATCTCGTGCTTCGGCGTGGCGATGCCGGACTTCGACTTCTTCTGGAACACGTGGAGCACGTACACGGCGTTCTCGAAGTGGGCGGTATAGACGGCCCGATAGGCGTCCGTGCGATAGCGTTCGACGATCTCCATGACCCGCACGCCGCCAAAGCCTTTCAGCGGCTTCGCTGCCGGATCGGTCATGCCTTGTTGCGCCGTATACGCGCCTGGCCGATGTCGCGGCGGACCTGCTGCGGCATCGCGCGCAGGTCCCGCCGGCTCGATCCGAGCCAAACGATGGGCCTGACTTGATCCACCATATAAATATACCAATGTATGTATAAATTCAATGCCAGCTAACATAGCGCACGCTCACTGCGCGGTAGCCGCGACCCCCTAATCCCGGGAAACCTACACCGCCACCTTGGCCAGGAAGGCCTCGACATTGGCGCGCAGCTTGCCGATGTCCTTGGCCACCGTTTCCGAGGCATCGAGCACGGTCTGCGCCGCCGCGCGCGTCTCGGTGGTGGCGCCGGCGACCTCGCCGAGCACGGCGGCCATGGCGTTAGTGCCGTCGGCGGCGCTGGTGACGTTGTGCTTGATGTCGCCGGTGGCCGCGTTCTGCTGCTCCACCGCCGCCGACGCCTCGGACGCGGATTCGTTGATCGCCTGCATGCGCAGCGCGATGCGACGGATCGCCTCGACCGCGCCGCCGGTCGAGGTCTGCACGGCGAGGATGTGATCGGCGATCTCTTCCGTGGCCTTCGCGGTCTGCACCGCGAGCGATTTCACCTCGGCGGCGACCACGGCAAAGCCGCGGCCGGCGTCGCCGGCGCGCGCCGCCTCAATGGTGGCGTTGAGCGCCAACAGATTGGTCTGCTCGGCGATGGCGCGGATCAGCTTGACCACGTCGCCGATCTTCTGCGCGCCGTCGGAAAGCCCGGCGATCTCCTGGTCGGTCGCCTGCGCCTCGGTGGTGGCGAGCCGCACCACCTCGCTCATTTGCATCAGCTGGTTGCTGATCTCGGCGATCGACTGCGACAGTTCCTCGGCGGCCGCGGCGACGATCTTGACGTTGGCCGAGGCCTCGTCGAAGGCGCGCACCGCGCCGGCGGCGCGCTGCGAGGTCTGCTGCGAAGAGTCGAACAGCGACGAGGCGGTATTGTGCATCGCGCCGGCACTGCCGCTGACGCTGCCGATGAGGTTTTCCATCTGCGGGCGAAACGCGGCGATGGCGGCATCCACCAGCGCCCGGCGCTGCTCCTGATCGCGGAGCGCGGCACGCTCCTGCGCCGCCTGCAGCCGCTCGCTGATGTCCTCATGCGTCGACACCCAGCCGCCGCTCGGCCGCGGCTCGTTGCTGACCGCGATCTTGCGCCCGTCGGACAGCTCGAACACGTGGGTGAATTTCTTGCCGTCGCGGGCTGCCGCCGTGGCACGGCGGGCAAATTCCTCCGGGTCCTCGGCCAAGGTGCCGACGGCGACACGCTCGCGCAGAATGTCGCGCAGGCTGAAGCCGATCCGCAGCCGGCCCTCGATCCGGTAGATCTCGGCAAAGCGCTTGTTCCAGAAGACGAGCCGCCCCGGGCCGTCGAACATGCAAAGACCCTGGGTCATGTAGCTGAGCGCGGCGTCGCGCAAGTCCTGCTGCACGCCGTTCGCCGCGGCGAGCCAGTAGAGGCCGCCGCCGAGGCCGAGCCCGATCGCCGCGCCGGCGGCGATCGGCGCAATGCCGGAGGCCCGCTCCACGACCAGGTCGACGGCGACGGCGGCACAGAGGACGATCGCGGCGCCGACGGCGATCCACATCGCGCGGGCGCGCCCGCTCGTCTGCCGCGGGCGGGCGAAGACTCCGGCGGCGGCTAATGCGGCGAGCAGGCCAACGCCGCCCGCCAGGATCGCGGACTGCCAGGGGATTCCGATCATGAGGAGTGAAATCATTGCCGCTTGCGAGGTTCGCCACAGAGTGAGCCGGCAGGGTGAAGTTTTCCTTAAAAAAAGAAACCTGTAGCTGTACGGCGAATATCGATGATTGCGGATGACAGCGGGCGAATCTCCAGCTACTCGCGAGCTATGCCGTCACGCGCCTTCCGCGTCGGCCGCTCGGCAACCGGGCTCGGCCTGTTCGCGACCAAACCGATCAAACGAACCGCCTATATCGCGACCTATCGCGGGCGGCGCATTTCGACCGAGGAGTCCGAAGAGCGCGAGCGGCGCGGCGCAAAATATATGTTCGAACTTAACCGCCGATGGACCATCGACGGGTCCTCACGATGGAATGTCGGACGTTACCTCAATCATTCCTGCCGGCCGAACGCGAAACCGGTGTTGCGTAAGGGCCGCATCGTGTTCGTCGCGCTGTGCCGCATCGCGCCGGGGGAGGAAATAACGTACGACTACGGACGAGAATATTTCGACTTCTTCATCAAGCCGTCGGGTTGCCGCTGCGCCGCGTGCGCGGCGAAGGCGGCGAAGGCG
The DNA here is from genome assembly GCA_050010955.1 of Xanthobacteraceae bacterium. Lineage (GTDB taxonomy): Bacteria > Pseudomonadota > Alphaproteobacteria > Rhizobiales > Xanthobacteraceae > BOG-931. The sequence goes on from JBEKJZ010000040.1 coordinate 14,734, forward strand.
GCGAAGGCGGCGAAGGCGGCGAAGGCGGCGAAGGCGGCGAAGGCGGCGAAGGCGGCGAAGGGAAGGGCGCGCCGGTCGCGACGCCAACGCTAGGCGGCTCCATCCCGGCTATAAATTGATCTAGCGTCACCCTCCCTGCACGCGGGGAGGTCACTTCTTGCCGCCCGCTTGCCGGTCCGCATAGGTGTCCACCAGCGCGCGGATCATGCGCTGATAGGGCACGCGGCGCTTCTTGGCTTCGCGCTTGAAGAAATCGAGGCTGCGGCGCGACAGCGAGAGCGTCACCTTCACGTTTTCCTCGCGCGGCACGAGCTCGGCGGGCGCGGGCAAAAAATCGTCGATCACCCGCACGCGGCCGATTTCTCCTGCCGTGTATTTAAGCGCTTTGGACTGTGGTCGTTTCATTTCACGCTCGCGCCGGGAGTATGGATAAATTACCATACAAAAATAAGGCGAACATCTATACCTCCCCCTGGAGGGGGGAGGTCGCCCGCCGCAGCTCGCGAAGCGAGCGCAGGCGCGGCGGGAGGGGGTGAGCGGACTACCGATCTAATAGAAGAAGAAAAACTCACCCCACCCCGTGCCTCTTCGAGGCGCGACCCTCCCCTCCAGGGGAGGGTGATGCTTACATCGCATTTTAGACAATCCGCGGCCGCGGCCTTAACGCGGCATCGATAACGTCCCGCCCACTCTCACCATCGCGCAACACGCAGACCAAGGGCTACGCGAATGGATTTCGGAAAACGGATTTCGGCTGACACCGATCACCCAGCGCCTGTCGTCCAGGTGACCTGCGTGCGCTGCTATGGCACCGGCTGGGTGCGCGAGCGCGGCGACCGGCTCCGATGCAAGACCTGCGCCGGAAGCGGACGCGTCACTGCCGAAGTCGACAGCGATTCCTGAGCGGCCCGCAGCGCGGTCTTAGAGCGATTGCGATCTAGGACGCGGCCAAACCCTTGCCCTTCAGCGCGCTGCCGATCTCGTCGAGCACCGCCGGGTCGTCGATCGTCGCCGGCATGGTCCAAGTGTCGCCGTCGGCGATCTTCTTGATCGTGCCGCGCAGAATTTTTCCCGAGCGCGTCTTCGGCAGCCGCGCCACCGTAATGGCGAGCTTGAACGCGGCGACCGGGCCGATCTTCTCGCGAATGAGCGCGATGCATTCCTTCTCGATCTCGGTCGGCGGCCGGTTGACGCCGGACTTGAGCACGATGAAGCCGCACGGCACTTCGCCCTTGAGCTCGTCCTTGATGCCGAGCACGGCGCATTCGGCGACGTCGGGATGCGACGCCAGCACTTCCTCCATGCCGCCGGTCGAGAGCCGGTGGCCGGCGACGTTGATGATGTCGTCGGTGCGGCTCATCACGAAAATGTAGCCGTCGTCGTCCTTGAAGCCGGCGTCGGCGGTCTTGTAGTAGCCGGGGAATTCGTCGAGGTAGCTTTCGCGCATGCGCTCGTCGGCCTGCCACAGCGTCGGCAGGCACGCCGGCGGTAGCGGCAGCTTGACCACGATCGAGCCCATTTTGTTGGCCGCTACTTCGTGGTTCGCCTCGTCGACGATGCGCACGTCGTAGCCGGGCATCGCCACGGTCGGCGAGCCGTGCTTGATCGGCAGCATGCCGAGCCCCACCGGATTGCCGGCGATGGCCCAGCCGGTCTCGGTCTGCCACCAATGATCGATCACCGGCACCTTGAGCATCTTCTCCGCCCATTCGAGCGTCGGCGGGTCGGCGCGTTCGCCGGCGAGAAACAGCGTGCGGAATTTGCTCAGATCGTATCGCGCCAGAAGCTTGCCGTCCGGATCCTCCTTCTTGATGGCACGGAAGGCGGTCGGCGCGGTGAACAGCGCGGAGACGCCGTGCTCGGCGATGACCCGCCAGAACGCGCCGGCGTCGGGCGTGCCGACCGGCTTGCCCTCGTAGAGGATCGAGGTGCAGCCGTGAAAGAGCGGCGCATAGATGATGTAGCTGTGGCCGACCACCCAGCCGATATCGGAGGCCGCCCAGTAGGCCTCGCCCGGCTCGACGCCGTAGAGATTCTTCATCGACCATTTGAGCGCGACCATGTGGCCGCCATTGTCGCGCACGACGCCCTTCGGCTGGCCGGTCGTGCCCGACGTATAGAGAATGTACAGCGGGTCGGTGGCCGCGACCGGGACGCAATCGTAGACCGAGCGGGCGTGCGTGAGCGCGTGGTCGCGCGTCTGCGCCCAATCGAGATCGCGGCCGGCGATCAACGGGGCTTCCGCCTGCGGGCGTTGCAGGATCAGGCAGGCATCGGGCTTGTGCTGGGACAGCGCGATCGCCTCGTCGAGCAGCGGCTTGTAATGGACGATGCGGCCGGGCTCGAGACCGCAGCTGGCGGAGAGAACCACCTTCGGCTTGGCGTCGTCGATGCGCGTCGCCAGTTCGCGCGCGGCGAAGCCGCCGAACACCACCGAATGAATCGCGCCGATGCGCGCGCAGGCGAGCATGCCGATCACCGCCTCGGGCACCATCGGCATATAAATGATCACCCGGTCGCCCTTGCCGACGCCGAGATCGCGCAGCATGGCGGCGAGCACCTGCGTCTCGGTGAGCAGGCGATGGTAGGTGATGGTGCGTTTGACGCCGGCGAGCGGCGAATCGTAGATGATGGCCGCCTGTTCGCCGCGCCCGGCATTGACGTGGCGGTCGACGGCATTGAAGCAGGTGTTGCAAACGCCGCCGGGGAACCAGCGGCCGTAAATCCCGGCCTTGGGGTCGAACGCCGCCTTCGGCTTCTCGAACCAGTCGATGTCGGCGGCCGCTTCGCCCCAAAAGCCTTGCGGATCGCGCTGCCAGCGCGCGTAGACCTCGTGATACCGGCTCGGACGAGCGTCCATGGCGCTTTCCTCCATCCTTCCCAGCGGGAGCGGTAATGTTATTGGCTCATTCTCGATCCGCGGCCACGGCTATTGCAAGCTGGGCGGCAGTTCGCCACGGGTCACGGCGCCGGCAGGAAGCCCTAGCAGCAAGTCCGATGCCTTGATCTATGTCATCTGGTCGCTTGCAGACGTTGCGCTTTTCAGTAACGGATCGCCGTTTCTTGAGTCGCCATTGATCTACCGCTCCCTTTCGCTAGTGTGGCGGTTCAGAAGTCCGCATCATTTTTGCCGCGAACTCGCCATGCGGACTTCTGAACCAAAGCCACACTAGATCAATACGTTGCTAGTGTCCTTCGATTCCGAAGTTCGCAAACGAGGGTGCCGCATAATGATGATGCGAACTTCGGAATCGAAGGACACTAGGGTTCGACTTTAGTAGCGAGGGGACAAATCATGCCGACGCCCTATGACATTGACCTCGACCGCAACCCGGCGAATTTCCAGTCGCTGACGCCGCTGTCCTTCCTGGCGCGCGCCGCCGAAGTCTATCCCGACACCACCGCGATCGTTCACGGCGCGCGCTCCTGGAACTATCGGCAGTTCTATTCGCGCGCTCGGCAACTGGCGTCAGCGCTGGCGCGCCGCGGCATCAAGCGCGGCGACACTGTCTCGGTGATGCTCGCCAACACGGCGGCGCTGATCGAAGCGCATTACGGCGTGCCGATGACGGGCGCCGTGCTCAACGCGCTGAACACACGGCTCGACGCCGCTCTCATCGCCTTCATCCTCGACCACGCCGATGCCAAGGTGCTGATCACCGACCGCGAGTTTTCCAATGTTGTCAAGGAGGCGCTGGCCCGCGCCAAAGTGAAGCCGCTCGTCGTCGCTTACGACGACGCGGAATTCACCGGCGCCGGCGAGCGCCTGGGCGGCTTGGAATACGAAGAGTTGCTCGGCGAGGGCGACGCCGAGTTCGCCTGGCAAATTCCGAACGACGAGTGGGACGCAATCTCGCTCAACTACACCTCGGGCACCACCGGCGATCCCAAGGGCGTCGTCTATCACCATCGCGGGGCTTATCTGCTCGCGCTCGGCAACGTGATCACCTGCGGCATGGGCAAGCACCCAGTCTATCTATGGACGCTGCCGATGTTCCATTGCAACGGCTGGTGCTTTCCCTGGACGCTGTCGATCGTCGCCGGCACCCATGTCTGTCTGCGCGCGGTGCGCGCGGCGCCGATCTTCGACGCCATCGCCACCCGCAAGGTGACCCATCTGTGCGGGGCGCCGATCGTGATGTCTACGCTGCTCAATGCGCCGGCCCAGGAGAAGAAAGCGCTGCCGCATGTGGTCGAGTTTGTCACCGCCGCGGCGCCGCCGCCGGAAGCCGTGCTGGCGGCGATGAAGGCCGCCGGCTTCAACGTCACCCATGTCTACGGGTTGACCGAGGTGTATGGGCCCGCCTGCGTTAATGAATGGCGCCGCGAATGGGACGCGCTGCCCGGCGCGGCGCAGGCGGCGAAGAAGGCCCGCCAGGGCGTGCGCTACCCGGTACTCGAAGCGCTCGACGTGCTCGATCCGGCGACCATGCAGCCGGTGCCGCGCGACGGCGAGACGCTGGGCGAGGTGATGTTCCGCGGCAACGTGGTGATGAAGGGTTATCTGAAAAACAAGTCGGCGACCGAGAAGGAATTCGCCGGCGGCTGGTTTCATTCCGGCGATCTCGGCGTCATCCATCCCGACGGCTACATCCAGCTCAAGGACCGTTCCAAGGACATCATCATCTCCGGCGGCGAGAACATTTCCTCGATCGAGGTCGAGGACGCGCTCTACAAACATCCGGCGGTTTCAGCCGTCGCCGTGGTCGCCAAGCCCGACGACAAATGGGGCGAGACGCCGTGCGCCTTCGTCGAATTCAAGCCGGGCGCCAGCGCCACCGCCGAGGAGCTGATCGCCTGGTGCCGCTCGCAGCTCGCCGCCTACAAATGTCCGCGCCACATCGTGTTCGCGGAAATTCCGAAGACGAGCACGGGAAAAATCCAGAAATTCAAGCTGCGCGATATGGCGAAGGGGGCGTAGGCGCCTCTGCTCATACCGCGCAAGGCTGAATGCTGATGGGATTTCGCTGTCGCGATAAAATCTTTAACGCCTCCCCGCTTCCGTGCGGGGAGCGGCGGGAATAACCCAGTCTTACTGACTAATGTAGGACCGCTTCTTGCCTGAGCCGCGCGATCTCGTCCTTGACGTGCAACTTGCGCCGTTTGAGTTCCGCGAGCTTCAAACCGTCCGTCGCGGGGTGGGTTAGCGCTTCGCTGATTTCCTGCTCCAGCGCTTGGTGCCGTCTTTCGAGTTCTGCAAGATGCGATTCGATCGCCATATGGCAGCCTCCTTCCGTATTCCGTGTCATATCCCCCTGTGCGGGAACGCTACACCGGTTCGACCGCCCGGAAGGATACTCCTTTTGCCGCCCGGCGAAAATCCCCGCTGTGCACCGCCGCCATGCGGGCTTGTGGGGGGTTAACCAAAACGCGATAATCCATAGCGACTTACCCGGCCTAAGACCGTGCCCAAGGGGCGCCCGAGGCGGAACCACGGCGCGACCAAGGCGGCGATGACAAAAGAGGAAGAACGCGAGCTTCGGGCCCAACTTGCGCGCCTGCAGCAGGAGCATCGCGACCTCGACGCCGCGATCGCGGCGTTGCAGGTTTCACCAGGCGCCGACATCATCCAAGTTCAGCGCCTGAAGAAGCGCAAGCTGCAATTGCGCGATCGCATCACCTTCATCGAAGACCAGCTGACCCCGGATATCATCGCCTGAACTCCTCTTTCTCCCCGCGTGCGGGGAGAAGGTCGGGATGAGGGGGCCTCTCTGCTGGCTGCGGCATTGCGGAAATGTATCCGACGCCTCGCTTGGATCCTATGCGCTCAGAACCGCGGAGAGGCCCCCTCACCCTCGCTCGCTACGCTCGCTCGACCTCTCCCCGTACACGGGGAGAGGTGTTTTCTCGGCCTTGCGCGCGTACATCGCCGCGTCGCCGCGAGCGAGCACCGCGGCGGGCGTGTCGAGCGGAGCCGGCAATGCGACGCCCGCCGACGCTCCGACCGCCAGCGTCGAACTTTTCCAGCGCACCGGCGTCGCGTCGATCACCGCTTCGAGTGCGGCGGCTTTGCTCGCGGCGGCCAGCTCATCGACGTTCCACAACAGCACGACGAATTCATCGCCGCCGATGCGCGCGACCACATCGGAAGCGCGCACGTGACGAACGAGCGTCGAAGCGACCGCTTTGAGCACGGCGTCGCCCGCGGCATGGCCATAGCGGTCATTGACCGGCTTGAATTGATCGAGGTCGAGATAGACGAGCGCCGCGCTCACCCCGTAGCGCTTCACGTAAGCGAGCGAACGCTTGAGTTCGCGCTCGAAGCCGCGGCGGTTCAGCGTCTCGGTGAGCGGGTCGACGTCGACCCGTGCCTCGAGTTCGCTGGTGTACGCCCGCGAGGCTTCGAGTTCGGCGGCGAGCCGCGCGACCTCGGCCGCAAGCCGTCGGGTGGCCGCGCCCGAACGCAACTTCGGCGTTTTCGGCTCGTCCGTGCCGCGGCGTTTTTGGATTGGCGCGTTGCGCTTCGACCGCGGCGGCCGCAATGCCGCGGTCTTTCGCTGCGGTCTTGCCGACTTGTGCTGCACGGGCGCCCCATCTTCGAATCGCAGTGAAACATTAGCCGCCGCGGCAGCCGCGATTGAGGGCGGCATCCCGGCTTACCAACGGTCGCAGCGAACCTGCGACGTATTGTCGCAACACCAACTCCCTGCGTGGCGCGGCAAAAATGACCGCACCAATCAAGCACTCATTCGGCAAAACCTCCATCATCGCGCCTGGAGAAACCCGATCGGCCTTGTTTCATCGCCGGCAAAGACCGCCGCCGTTAGCGGGCCGCCGAACACGGCTGCGGTATCGAGGTTCAACCGGTTGCCGCGCAGATCCGGCGTGCCGCTCGCAAGCGGCGTGTGACCGTGCACGATGAGGCGGGCGTAGTCGCGCTGGTCGGAGAGAAACGGTTCTCTGATCCAGAGCAGGTCATGCTCGCGTTGCGCATCGAGCGGTTGTTCCGGATCGATACCGGCGTGGACGAAAAAGCGACGGCCATCGTCGTAGCTCGACCGCAGCAAACGCAGCCAATCGACGTGCTCGGCGGGCAGCGCCTGGGCTCTGTCGACGCCGTAGCTGCGCAGCGTTGCCGCGCCGCCGAGGTTGAGCCAATAGTCTGCCGGCGTTGTCCCGTCGACGACGCCCAGCGCGACGGCTTCATGGTTTCCCTTCAGCGCGATCACTTGCTCGCGCAACCGCGACTGAAGCTCGATGACATAGCGAACGACGCCGGCGCTTTCCGGTCCGCGGTCGATGTAGTCGCCGAGAAAGACGAATGTCGTCGGCCGTCCCTGCGCGTGGCGTACGCAGCGTTCCATCAGCCTGCGCAGTTTGCCCAGCGAGCCGTGGATGTCGCCGATGGCGTAAGTCAGCGATGCAGCGGCCAGCCGATCGCTGCTCGGCGAGGAATGATGGCCATATTCAGGCACGATTGTTCAGTCCACATTCACCAAAAAAGGGGAACTTACGCCTCAGGGGTCGGCTTTGAAGTTGAGTAAAGCAGAGAGGAATGGTTCGAGGTGATGCCATGAGAAAAATTCTGACTACCCTTATCGCGGTGGCGGCCATCGGTGCGGCCGCGCTGGCGACGGCAAGCACGGCGGACGCCCGCTGGGGTTATGGCTGGCGCGGCGGCTGGGGCTGGGGCCCGGGTCCCTTTATCGGCGGGGCCATTGTCGGTGGTGCGTTAGCCGCGGGCGCCTATGGCGCCTACTACTACCCCTACGGTTACTACCACTACCCCTATGGTCCGTATCCCTATTACGGGCCTGGCTGCCGCCGCGTCTGGAACGGCGTTGCTTGGGTCCGCGGCTGCTACTGAGCAGGCTGCGGGATTCACGGCGAAAATCGTCCCCCCGGTTCGGGGGGACGCCTTAATTTCGGTGCGCTACGACTTTTCGCACCAAACTTCCGCCAAATAGTCGCAGTTTAAGAGTGACGGGGGCGGCGAGGAATTCGGGGGTTTACGGGGACTTCCGCTTGTTCACTTCCCGGATCGGCGCCCGGCCGATCACACGAGGAGAACACATGCACAAGTCGCTGGTTGCGCTTGTCGGCGCCGCGGGCATCGGCTTTGCCGCATTGGCTGCCCCCGGGACTGCAAACGCACAATGTTTCGGCTGCGCCGTCGGCGCTGGAATACTTGGCGGCGTCATCGCAGGCACGGTGGTTGGCAGCGCCATCGCCAACAGCCCACCGCCCGGCTACTATCCGCCGCCGCCCCCTCCGGGCGCGTATTATCCGCCGCCTCCGGGCGCGTATTATCCGCCGCCGCCGCCCGGCGCCTATGCACCGCCCGCCGCTTACGCCCAGCTGGCACCCGGTTGCCATTGGGGCCACCGCCGGGTTTGGGTTGAAGGCGTCGGCTATCAATGGCGGACCGTCCAGGTCTGTCCCTGATCGCGCGGCATGATGTGAATTTCACCGGCCGGCTTGCCTAAGCCGGCCGGTTTGTTTTTGTGATCCTGAGATCGCCAAGAGCGATCAAGTGCGATCAAGTTCGGTCACGCGTCACAACGAAGCGGCGACGGATGCGGTCACGCGACAATAGGGACGAAACTTGATGCTGCGCTCCCTCTCATTTCGGCGCGAGACGAAGATCGGCGATGCGAGAGAAGACGGCGGTGCCGCGAACCGCGCCGACGAAGCATGGGCGTTCGTTGGGCGCGCCGTGGCACGCGGTCGTGAACTTGCCGCCCGCGCGTGGCCGTGGCCGCGCGCGGTCTGGGTACCGTACGCGATGATGGCGTTCAAAGGCATCGCCGTCGTCGTCCTCTGCCTTTATCTCGGTGCCGCGCTGTTGCTCTATATCGCGCAGCGTTCGCTGATGTATTTCCCGGAAACGATCCATACCGCGCCGTCGCAGGCCGGCCTGCCCGAGGCCGAAGAGGTGACGCTGACGGCGTCCGACGGCGAACACAGCGTCGCCTGGCATGTCGCGCCGCGCGACGGCAAGCCGATCGTCCTTTACTTCCACGGCAATGGCGGCGCGCTGCGCTATCGCGTCGAGCGCTTTCGCCGACTCATACGCGACGGTGTCGGCCTCGTTGCGCTCGAATATCGCGGTTACGGCGGCACGAGCGGAACGCCGACCGAAGCCGGCCTGATCGCCGATGCCGAGGCCGCCTACGCCTTTGCCGCCGCGCGTTACCCGGCGCAGCAGCTGGTGTTGTGGGGCGAATCGCTCGGCTCCGGCGTCGCGGTGGCGGTGGCGGCGGGAAAACCGGTGGGCCGCGTGATCCTGGAAGCGCCGTTCACGTCCGCGGTCGCGATCGGCGCCACGCGCTATTGGTATATGCCGGTCGGGCTATTGATGAAGGATCAATACCGCTCCGACGCGCATATCGGAAAAATCACCGCGCCGGTCTTGATCTTGCACGGCGTGCATGACGACCTCGTGCCCTACACGATGGGCCAGCGGCTGTTCGAGCTGACCAAAGCGCCGAAGCACTTCGTGCGTTTCCTCGACGGCGGCCACGAAGATCTCGATAAGCATGGCGCGCTGCATGCCGTCGGCCGTTTCCTCGCCGGCGATCTGGACGAACCGTCCGTCCGCTCGCATTGAACGGCAGCGCATGCGGGAACAGCCGCGAGGCACGGTCCGGATTCCGCTTTCGCGCAATGCTCTAGATTTCCTGATGGAGCATGATCTTTTCGGAAAACCGGCTTCCACTTTTCCGGATCATGCTCAGAACGTCTGGTACGACTGCCCGATCTTGCCGCCGACACGGGCAAAGCCGGTGCGCGCCGGCTCATATTTTTCGTTGATATTGAGCGCCTTGGCGTAGGAACCCGCCGCCTTCTCCTTTTGCCCAAGGCGCTCGTAAGCGAGCCCGCGGCTGGCCCAGGCCTGCAGGTTCAAAGGCTGCATCTGCACCGCCTCGTCGAGATCGGCCGCCGCCGACTTGGCGTCGCCGACCGCAAGATAGCTGAGCGCCCGCGCCACGCGCGGCTCCGCTTTCTGCGTGGCGAGCCCGATGGCCGTGGTGAAGTCGTCGATCGCGATTTGGTCCTGATGCTGGCCCTGATAGAGCAGGCCGCGATTGTAGTAGGCCTGCGCGTTGTCCGGCTTGAGCGCGATAACTTTGTTGAAGTCGCTGAGCGCCTGCATGCTGCGGCCTTGCTGGCGATAGACGATGCCGCGGCCGAGATAGGCGGGCGCGTAGGAGCCGTCGATCGCCAACGCTTTGTTGTAGTCGGCAAGCGCCAGATCAAGCTTGCCGGCTTGGCGGTAGAGCAAGCCGCGATTGGCATAGGCCTGCGCGTAATTGGGATCGAGGCTGATCGCCTTGTTGAAATCGGCGAGCGCCTGTTCCGGGTGCCCGGTCTCGGCAAAGACCGAGCCGCGCACATTGTAAGCTTGCGGATCGTCGGGATGCTTTTCAATGACCTCGGTCAGCGACGTCAGATTGGATTGCGACGGCGTATAGGCGGTCTCATCCTTCTCGGACGACGAATTGCCGAAAGACCCGCAGCCGGCGAGCGCCAACGCGCCAAGTACAGTCATGGCGAAAGCCGGGCGTCGCCAGGCGATACGCCGTTGTCGCCGCCTGCTTCTTATGACTGCCGGTCCTGTCATCCGATGCCCCGTGGCACCGCGCCCGCTTTCGCGCCTCGCGCAGGAACACTAGTGTGGCGGTTCAGAAGTCCGCATCATTTTTGCCGCGAGCTCGTCATGCGGGCTTCTGAACCAAAGCCACACTAGATCAATACGTTGCTAGTGTCCTTCGATTCCGAAGTTCGCAAACGAGGGTGCCGCATAATGATGCGAACTTCGGAATCGGGACACTAGAGCGCGTCCAGGAAAAGTGGAAACCGGTTTTCCGTGCGGACGCGCGATAAAACAAGAACTCTAGCCAAGCTCGCCAAAACAAAGGCGCGGGCAACATCAGCCCGCGCCATCGGCAAAAAACGTTCGCGATGCCTCAACCAAAGCGAGGCGGGCGCGGCGGTCCGGACCTGGCGGCACCGGGGCCGGTGGTCGGCTTCGGCTTCATCGGCAGCAGGCCCTCGCGCTGCAACCGCTTGCGCGCCAGCTTGCGGGCGCGGCGGATCGCTTCCGCCTTCTCCCGAGCCTTTCGTTCCGAGGGTTTTTCGTAATGGCCGCGAAGCTTCATCTCGCGGAAAATGCCCTCGCGCTGCATCTTCTTCTTCAGCGCCTTGAGGGCCTGGTCGACATTATTGTCGCGAACAAGAACCTGCA
>JBEKJZ010000041.1:0-25137 GCA_050010955.1 Xanthobacteraceae bacterium
TTTGCCCGCGTCTCCTATCGACTCATGACCGGCGGCATCGTGGCGCTGCATTCCGGCTGGCGTTTGTGATTTCCGCTCCCGCGCATTTCGTCCGCCTCGGCCGCGCCGGCTTCGTGTTCGCGCGCGAAGGCGTTTTCGGCGTCATCGATCCGGCGATCGTGCCGCCCGCGGCGCGGCCGCTGCTGCGGCTGGCGCGCCTCATCGAGCGGCCGTCGAGCGGAGCGGCCGAAACGCGGCTGTCTGTGGCGCTGACGCGGCTCGGTCCGAGCTATGTCAAGCTCGGCCAATTCCTGGCGACGCGGCCGGACGTGGTCGGCGCCGCGCTCGCCCGCGACCTCGAGCGGCTGCAGGACCAGATGCCGCCGTTCCCGCAACAGGAAGCGGAAGCCGCCGTCGCCGCCTCGTTCGGGCGGCCGGTCAACGCGCTCTTCTCAAGCTTCGGCCCGCCGGTCGCCGCCGCCTCGATTGCGCAAGTGCACCGGGCGGAGATCGCGACGGCGACGGGGACGCGCGTCGTCGCCGTCAAGGTGCTGCGGCCCGGCATCGAACATCGCTTCCGCGCCGATTTAAGCGCCTTTACCTTCGTCGCGCGTCACGCCGAAGATTTTTCCGCCGAGGCGCGGCGGCTGCGGCTCATTGAAGTGGTCGACACCTTGCGGCGCTCGGTGACGGTCGAGATGGATTTTCGCCTGGAGGCGGCCGCGCTCTCGGAGATGGCCGAGAACACCAAGGACGATCCGGATTTCCGCGTCCCTACGGTGGATTGGGACCGCACCAGCAAGGAAGTCCTCACCCTTGAATGGATCGACGCCACGCCGCTGTCGGATCGGGCGCGGCTGGAGGCCAAAGGCTTCGACCTGCCGAAGCTTGCCCGTGCCTTGATCCAGACGTTTCTCCGCCATGCGCTGCGCGACGGCTTCTTTCATGCCGACATGCATCCGGGGAATCTGTTCGTCGACGACGACGGCCGGCTCATCGCCGTCGATTTCGGCATCATGGGCAGGCTCGGGGCGAGGGAGCGCCTGTTTCTGGCGGAAATCCTGCACGGCTTCATCACCCGGGATTATTACCGTACCGCCGAGGTTCATTTCGAGGCCGGCTATGTGCCGCCGTCGCATTCGATCGAAAGCTTCGCGCAGGCCATCCGCGCCATCGGCGAGCCGATCCACAGCCGCACCGCCGAGGATATTTCGATGGCGCGGCTGCTCACGCTGTTGTTCGAGGTGACCGGCTTGTTCGACATGCGCACGCGGCCGGAATTGCTGCTGTTGCAGAAGACGATGGTGGTGGTCGAAGGCGTGGGCCGCTCGCTCGATCCCAAGCTCGACATGTGGTCGACCGCCGAACCGGTGGTGCGCGAATGGATAACGCGCAATCTCGGTCCCGCCGGCCAGCTCGAAAGCGCCGCGCACGGCGCGACCGAGGTCGGGCGTTTCATCGGCAACGCGCCGGGCCTGCTGACCCGCGGCGCCCGCGTGCTCGATCAGCTCGACGAAATCACCCGCGACGGTCTGGTGCTGTCGCCGCAGACCGTCGCCGAGATCGGCAAAGCCGATGCCCGCCGTAACCGCTGGATGGTCGCGGCCTTGTGGGTGATCGTGGCGCTGTTGCTGTGGATTGGCTTCCGGCTCATGTGATTGCATTGATTGCAATGCAATCATCCGCTAGAATGGGCTGAAACCGCCGGCCAGGAGCCATGAGCAGCCTCACCGTCCGCAAACTTGACGAGCGCTTGAAGAAGCGGCTCCGCGTCCGCGCGGCCAAACACGGCCGCTCGATGGAGGACGAGGTGCGCGCCATTCTGCGCGGCGCCACCGGCCAAGGCGAGCCAGACGAGCTCGCTACCGCCGTTGATGAGCCGGCCGCGCGCCCGGCCGGCGCCGGACTTGAACGTCCTGCCGACACGTCGGCCGTCGCCACGACCCTCCGCGCTTCGCGAATTCTGCTCATCATCGGCGGTGGCATCGCCGCCTATAAATCGCTCGATCTTATTCGGCGCTTGCAGGACCGCGGCGCCCGCGTGCGCTGCATTCTCACGCCCGCCGCGCAGCATTTCGTCACGCCGCTTGCCGTCGGCGCGCTCTGCGGCGAACGCGCCTATGCCGATCTGTTCGATCCGCGCACTGAGTTCGACGTCGGCCATATTCGCATGGCGCGCGACACCGATCTGGTCGTGGTGGCGCCGGCGACCGCCGACCTCATGGCCCGGATGGCGGCCGGCCGGGCAGACGATCTCGCCGCCGCCGTCCTGCTCGCGACCGACAAGCCGATCCTGATCGCGCCGGCGATGAACCCCCACATGTGGGCGGCCAAGGCGACCCAGCGTAATCTTGCGCGGCTTAAGGCCGACGGCGTCCGTGTGGTCGGTCCGAATACCGGCGAAATGGCGGAGCGTGGCGAAGCCGGCATCGGCCGCATGGCCGAGCCGCTCGAAATCGCAGCGGCGGTCGAGGCGATCCTGCGCCGCCACGGGCCGCTCACCGGCAAGCGCGTGCTGGTGACGTCGGGACCGACCGCCGAGCCGATCGATCCCGTGCGCGTCATCGCCAACCGTTCGTCGGGCAAGCAAGGCCACGCCATTGCCGCGGCGGCGGCCGCGGCCGGCGCCGACGTGGTGTTGGTTTCAGGTCCAGTGAACGTGCCCGATCCGCCCGGGCTGACTGTAGTGCACGTGGAAACCGCGCAGCAGATGCTGGCGGCGGTCGAGCAGGCGCTGCCGGTCGATATCGCCATATTCGCCGCCGCCGTCGCCGACTGGCGCCCGCGGCAGGCGAGCCAAAACAAGATCAAGAAGCAGGGCAAGGCGCCGACGATCGAACTGGTGGAGAACCCGGACATCCTGTCGACGATCGCCCACCGCAAGTCCGGCCGGCCGCGGCTGGTCATCGGATTTGCCGCCGAGACCGATCGCGTGATCGCCAACGCCAAGGCCAAGCTCGCCAAGAAGGGCTGCGACTGGATCCTTGCCAACGATGTGTCGCCGGAAACCGGCATCATGGGCGGCGACGCCAACACCATCCACGTCGTTACCATGGACGGCGTCGAGTCCTGGCCGCCGCAGTCGAAGACTGACGTGGCGCGCGCGCTGATCGCGCGCATTGCCGCGGCCCTTCAGGAAACAAAGAAATGAGCGGCGACGAATGCGTCGAGGTGCGCATCATGCGGCTGCCGCACGGCGCCGATTTGCCCTTGCCGGAATACCAGAGCGCGCTGGCCGCCGGGCTCGATCTCCTTGCGGCCGTGCCGGCCGAGGTGCCGCTCGAGCTTGCGCCGGGGGCGCGCGCGGCCATCCCGACCGGCGTCGCCATTGCGTTACCTCCCGGCAACGAGGCCCAGATCCGGCCGCGCTCGGGTCTTGCGCTGCGCCACGGCGTCACCGTGCTCAATTCTCCCGGCACCGTCGACGCCGACTACCGCGGGGAACTGCAAGTTATTCTTGTCAATCTCGGTAGCGAGCCGTTCGTCATTCGCCGCGGCATGCGCATCGCGCAAATGGTCATCGCGCCGGTCCAACGCGCCAGATTTGTCGAAACGCCCAATCTTGACGCGACCGGGCGGGCCGCCGGCGGATTCGGCTCTACCGGAACAGCTTCGAAAAAATAATGATCCTGCCCGGCGACTTTGGCATAGACGCAACTTCCGGCGCCGCCCGTTCACGATCTGGACTCTTTCGGCGCGATTCCGCTTGAGAGTAAAGTCGAGCGATTCGCGGGTTCGCCCGCGATAGACCCGCTGGCGATGGCGGTGGCGGCCAGCAGAGGCGAAGGGGCATGCCGGACACGATCCGGAGGAGCGGGGGCACGGCGCGTCCGTGGCTCGGCGGATTCTCGACAGCTATTGGCGCCGTCGCGACGGGGCCGGCGCGCGCCGCCGATAAGCCGGCGCTCGCGCTGCACGAGCTTGTGGTCGGTGCCTCGCGCAGCATCGACCGCCATGAGATCGCCGTGTTCGTGCTGCTCGTCGGGCTCTTACTGTTCGCGGTCGTCACCGCGATCCTGCTGGTGCGCACGCGCGCGCGGTCGGCGCGGCTGGAAACGTCATCGCATGACGAGATCGCGATGCTGCGCGCGGAACTCGACCGCGCCAACGCTCTACTGGCCTCGGAGCCGCAGGTGATGGTGGATTGGCCGCCGGGGTCCGACGAACCGAGCATCGAGGGCGACCCTGCCATCGTCGGCGTCGCGGCACCGCACCGCGTGCTCGCCTTCGGCAGTTGGCTTGATGCCGGCAAGGCGCGTGCCATGGAGCAAGCGGTGGAAGCCCTGCGAACGCTCGGCGAAGGCTTCTCCACGAGCTTCGCCACGCTTGCCGGCCGCCCGATCGAGGCCCAAGGCCGCGCCGTCGCCGGGCGCGCCGTGCTGCGGCTGAAGGACGCCGGCGGCATCAAGCGCGATCTATTGGACCTCCTCGAACGCCATGAGGCACTGTTGAGGGAGGTCGCGTCGCTGCGCGCGCTGATCGAAAGGCTGCCGTCGCCGGTGTGGACGCGCGATGCGGCCGGCCGGCTGACCTTTGTCAATGCCGCCTACGCGCATGCGGTCGAAACGCTCAATGCCGCCGACGCGGTTGATCGGCGCTTGGAGCTGCTCGACAACGCGGCGCGCGAGAACATCGCGCGGGCGCGCACCGCCGGCGGAGCCTATGCCGGCCGGCTGCCGGCGGTCGTCGCCGGAACGCGGCGCAGCTTCGACGTGCTCGACTTTCGCACTGAGACTGGCAGCGCCGGGCTCGCTATCGATGCTACGGAAGCGGAAACCATGCGCAGCGCGCTCTCCCGCATGGTCGATGCGCACCGCCGTACGCTCGATGCGCTTTCCACCGGCGTTGCCATGTTCGGCGCCGAGCACCGGCTGACGTTCTATAATTCCGCGTATCGCGCGCTGTGGAATCTGGACGCCTCGTATCTCGACCAGGGGCCGACCGATTCGGCGGTGCTCGACGCGTTGCGCGCCGCCCGCAAGCTGCCTGAAGAGCGGGACTTCAGGCAATGGAAAGCGCAGCTGCACACCGCCTACAGCGCCGTCGAGGCGCAGGAGCAGACCTGGCATCTGCCCGACGGCCGCACATTGCGCGTCGTCACCACCCCCAATCCTGACGGCGGTGTCACCTACCTGTTCAACGACGTGACCGAGCGGCTCGATCTGGAGCGGCGGTTCGAGGAACTGATCCGCGTGCAAGGCGAAACGCTCGACAACCTCGCCGAAGGCGTCGCCGTGTTTGCCAGCGACGGCCGCATCCGGCTGTACAATTCCGCCTTCGCCCGCATGTGGCGGCTTTCGCCGCAAGCTCTCGAAGCGCGGCCGCATATCGAAACCCTCACGGCGCTATGCCGGCCGTTGCACGGCGACGACGCCATCTGGCAGGCGCTGCGCCAGGTCGTCACGGCGATCGACAGCCGCGAGGCGATAGCGGGACGGCTGGAACGGCGCGACGGCAGCGTGGTCGATTGCCGGACCGTGCCGCTGCCGGACGGCGCCACACTGGTGACGTTCCACGATGTCACCGACTCGGTCAACGTCGAGCGCGCGCTGCGCGAGCGCAACGAGGCGCTCGAGGACGCCGACAAGATCAAGATCGATTTCGTTCATCACGTGTCCTACGAGTTGCGCTCTCCGCTCACCAACATCATCGGCTTCGTCCATCTGCTCGGCGACCCGGGTACCGGGCCGCTGGCGCCGAAGCAGCGCGAATATCTCGACTACATCACGGTCTCCACCAATACGCTGCTGGCGCTGATCAACAACATCCTCGATCTGGCGACCATCGATGCCGGCCGCATGCAGCTCAATCTCGGACCGGTCGACATTCGGGCCACCATGGCGGCGGCCGCCGAAGGGGTTCAGGACCGGCTGGTCAGCGCCGGTCTGGTGCTCGACATTCGCGCCGCAAACGATATCGGCAGCTTCATCGCCGACGAGCGTCGCGTGCGGCAGATCCTTTTCAATCTGCTGGCCAACGCCGTGAGCTTCTCGCCCGCCGCGGGCACCATCACGCTGTCGGCGGAGCGGTGCGACGATGCCTTGGTGTTCGCCGTCACCGACCATGGGCCGGGCATTCCGCCTGAGGTCTTGGAAAGGGTATTCGATTGGTTCGAGACCCATTCGCTCGGCTCGCACCATCGCGGCACCGGAATCGGCCTCTCGCTGGTGCGCTCGTTCGTCGAGCTACACGGCGGCACGGTCAATATCACTTCCGTCGTGGGAGAAGGCACGACGGTGACGTGCACGTTCCCACTCGGCGAAGCGGTCAAGCTCAGCGCATGATCCCGAAAAGTGGGAACCGGTTTTCGGATAAGATCATGCGCCACCAAAAAATCTATTAAAGAATAACGCCATGTTTCCGACCGCCCCCGGCGGCGCCAGCTTCACCGTCACCTTAGCCAACGAACAGGCGACGGAACGTTTTGCCGCCGGTATCGCCGCGGCGCTCGAACCCGGCGATCTGGTGACGTTGTCGGGCGACCTCGGCGCTGGCAAGACGGCTTTCGCGCGCGCGCTCATCCGTACCCTCGCCGGCGACGCCACCGTCGAGGTGCCGAGCCCGACCTTCACGTTAATCCAAAGCTACGAACTGCCGCGCTTTGCGCTGGTCCACGCCGATTTTTACCGTCTCTCCGGCGCGGCCGAGCTGGCGGAGCTCGGTTTCGAAGACCTGCCCGAAGGCGCCGTGGTGCTGGTGGAATGGCCGGATCGCGCCGCCGGTTTGCTGCCGCCCGATCGCCTCGACATTACCTTTAGGCTGGCGCCGCAGCTCGGCGCCGAGGTCCGCGATGCGCGCGTCGTCGGCTATGGCGCGTTCGCGGCGCGCGCGGAGCGCATTCCGCAGCTGCGCGCCTTCCTCGACGCATCCGGTTTCGGCGAGGCGCGGCGGCGGCGCATGGTCGGCGATGCCTCCACCCGCATCTTCGAGCGCCTCGAGCTCGGCGATCGGACGACGGTGCTGATGAATGCGCCGCGCCGGCCCGACGGTCCGCCGGTGCGCGACGGCAAGCCGTACAGTGCGATCGCGCACCTCGCCGAGGACGTTGTTCCCTACGTCGCCCTCGCGACAGGCTTACGCGAGTGCAACCTCTCGGCGCCGACGATCCTGCACGCCGATCTCGATCGTGGGCTTCTCATCATGGAGGATCTCGGCGACGAGCGCATCGTCGGCGGCGATCCGCCGGCGCCGATCGAGGCGCGCTACGAAGCCGCTGTCGATCTCTTGGTGTCACTGCATCGCCGCAAATTGCTGGAAACTTTGCCGGTGCCGTCGCATCCGGACTATCGCCTGCCGCGCTACGACATGGAGGCGTTTCTGATCGAGGCCGAGCTGCTGCTCGACTGGTATCTGATCAGTGCCGGCGCCGCGGCGGCGGAGCCCGTGCGCAAAGAGTTCGTCGCGTTGTGGCGGCAGGCGCTCGCGCCGGCGATCGTTGCGCCCCCCACCTGGGTGTTGCGCGATTATCATTCGCCCAATCTGCTGTGGCTGCCGCAGCGCGAAGACGTCGCCCGGATCGGGCTCCTTGATTTTCAGGACGCCTTGCTCGGTCCGGCCGCCTACGACGTGGCCTCGCTGTTGCAGGACGCGCGCGTCGACGTCCCGGAATCGCTGGAAGTGGCGTTGCTCAGCCGCTACGTGCGTGCGCGCCGCGAGGATCAGCGCTTCGACGCCGCCTCCTTCACCAAGCTTTACGCAACGCTCGCGGCGCAACGGGCGACCAAGATTCTCGGCATCTTTGCCCGGCTCGACCGCCGCGATGCCAAGCCGCAATACTTGCGTCATATGCCCCGCCTGTTGACCTATTTGTGGCGGTCGCTGGCGCATCCGGCGCTGGCCCCGCTCAAGGCCTGGTATTCCGCGAACCTGCCGCCAAGAGGCGTATCAAGAGACGCATCGAGAGATGGGTTATGATGGCACGAATCGGAGATTGTCGGAGTGCGGTAAAACCATGAGGCTGAACCGTGCGATTGTGTTGGCGGCCGGCCTCGGCACGCGCATGCGGCCGTACAACGGCCACGTCCCGAAGCCGCTGGTGCAGATCGGCGGCAAGTCGCTGATCGATTACTCGCTCGATCGTCTGGCCGATGCCGGCGTCGAGCGTGTTGTCGTGAACGTGCATCATCTCGCCGATGCGCTGGAACGCCATCTGGCTTCGCGGAAGCGCCCGCACATCGTCATCTCGGACGAGCGCGCGGAATTGCTCGGCACCGGCGGCGGCATCGCCAAGGCGCTGCCGCAGCTGGGCGATGGGCCGTTCTTTCTGGTCAATTCCGACACGGTATGGCTCGACGGCGTCAAGCCCAACTTCGCGCGGCTCGCCGATGCTTTTGATCCCGCAACAATGGATGCGCTCCTCTTGCTGGCGCCGACGGCCGAGAGCATCGGCTATGGCGGCCGCGGCGACTTCGCCATGCTGCCGGACGGCCGCTTGCGCCGCCGCGGCGAGCGCGAGGTGGTGCCGTTCGTCTATGCCGGCGCCGCCATCCTCAGCCCGGCGCTGTTTGCCGGGGCGCCTGCCGGCGCGTTTCCGCTGACGCCGCTGTTCGATCGCGCCGGCGCGAAGGACCGCCTGTTTGGCTTGCGTCTGGAGGGTCTCTGGATGCATGTCGGCACGCCGGAAGCGGTCGCGGCTGCGGAGGCGGCACTCGCCGCCGCGCATTAGAATCTGCTATTCAGTGCCACCTCTGTCCCCGCGGACGCGGGGACCCATAATCACAGTTCGAGCAAATCTCGCTTTGATAGTGGTTATGGATTCCCGCTGTCGCGGGAATGACGGTTGCTTGCGAATTGATCATCGCCATGCCAGCTCGCGTCTTCACCATTCCGCCATCGGCGCCGTTTCTGCCGACGCTGATCGGCGCCCTGACCGGCCGTCGGCTCGGCTTTCGCGTCGCCGACGATCCGCTCGCGCTGGCCGCCGTCACGCTTTATCTGCCGACGCGGCGCGCCTGCCGGCTGGCGCGCGATGCCTTTCTCGACGTGTTGAAGAACGATGCGGCGATCCTGCCGCGCATCGTCGCGCTCGGCGATATCGACGAGGACGAGATCGCGTTTGCCGAAGCGGCGACGGGCGACATCGCGGCAGACGCGCTGGCGCTGCCGCCGGCGCTCGGCGGCCTCGAACGGCGCCTGATGCTTGCGGGGCTGATCAGCAAATGGGCGAACTCTCCCGAATTGCACGGTGCGAGCGGCACGCCGCTGGTCGCGCAGACCCCGGCGGCGGCCTGCGCGCTCGCCGACGATCTGGCCCGGCTCATCGACGACATGACGACGCGCGGCGTGGCTTGGGACAAGCTCGATGGCCTGGTTCCCGATTTTCTCGATCCTTACTGGCAGCTCACGTTGCGGTTCCTGGAGATCGCGCGCGACAGCTGGCCGCAGATTCTGCGCGAGCGCGGATTGATGGAGCCGACGGAGCGCCGCGATGCGCTGATCAAAGCCGAAGCCGCGCGGCTTGCACGGCGCACCGAAGCGCCGGTGATCGCCGCCGGCTCGACCGGATCGATCCCGGTGACCGCGGAATTGATCGCAACCATCGCCCGCCTGCCGCACGGTGCCGTCGTGCTGCCGGGGCTCGATACCGATCTCGACGAGGCCTCTTGGCGGATGATCGCGGGCGATGCGTCAAAGGACATCGCGCCAGCGCCGGGACATCCGCAGTTTGCCTTGCAGGCGCTGCTTGCCCGCATCGGCGTCGCGCGCGACGCCGTGCAAAACCTGGCGAAGCCGAGCGGCCGCGAGCGGCTGACTTCGGAAGTGCTGCGCCCGGCGTCCACGGCGGACCTGTGGTCGAAGCTGCCCACCGACCGGCAATTCGGCGCACAAGTCGACGCAGTGCTGCGAAGCATCAGTGTGATCGAGGCGGCCAATGCCGAGGAGGAATCGCTCGCCGTCGCGGTCGCGCTGCGCGAAGCCGTGAACGAGGGCAAGACGGCGGCGCTGGTCACGCCTGACCGCGCGCTCGGGCGCCGCGTGCTGGCGGCACTCCGCCGCTGGAACATCGAGGCGGAAGATTCGGGCGGAGAAGCGCTCGCCGACACGCCGGCCGGGATTTTCGCACGCCTTGCGGCCCAGACCGCGCTCGGCCGGCTTGCCCCGGTCCCCTTGCTGGCCTTGCTCAAGCATCCGCTACTGCGTCTGGACTCCAACGGGCGTGCCGCCGCCGCACTTGAGCGCGCCGTCCTGCGCGGGCCGCGCCCACGTCCCGGCAGCGACGGTCTCGCGCACGCGCTCCAAACCTTCCGCGCCGCACTGGAAAAATTCCGGCGCAAGGAATCCTCAGATCTGCATCCGTCCGATCCGCGCGTCACGCTCGGCGAAAGCGAGCTGGCGGGCGCCGCCGATCTCGTCGTCAAGCTCGGCTCCGCCCTTTTGCCGCTTGAGGGCGGCGCCAACCAATCGCATCGGCTCAGCGAGATCGTCGCGCGCCACCGCGACGTAGTTGCCGCCTTGTCGCGGCAGGGAGGGCACGAAGCCGCCTTTGCCGGCGCCGACGGCGCCAAGCTCGCCGAAGCGTTCGATGAACTCGCCAGCAGCGAAGCTGCCGCCAATCTCGTTGTCGATGCGTCCGACTATGCCGAGCTTTTCGCCGCGGTGCTCGCTGGCCTCCAGGTGAGGCCGCCGCCGCAGTCCGACGCGCGCGTGCGCATCCTTGGCACCGTCGAGGCGCGTCTGACCGACATCGACCGCGTCGTGCTTGGTGGCCTAGTCGAAGGAACTTGGCCGCCGGAAAGCCGCTCCGACGCGTGGCTCAGTCGGCCGATGCGACAGCAACTCGGCCTCGATCAACCGGAGCGGCGTGTCGGCCTGAGCGCCCACGACTTCGCGCAAATGCTCGGCGCGCGCGAAGTGATCCTGAGCCACTCGGCCAAGGTCGCTGGCGCGCCCACCGTGCCGTCGCGTTTCGTCCAGCGGCTCGCAGCTATCGCCGGTGCGCGTTGGCGGACCGCGGTCGATCGCGGTGGCGCGTATCTCGCCTGGGCGCGCGAACTCGACCGGCCCCAGAAGGTTGTGCCCGCACCGCAGCCGGCGCCGAAACCGCCGCGCGCAGCGCGGCCGAAGGGGCTTTCGGTGACCGCAATCGAGGATTGGCTGCGCGATCCCTACACGATCTATGCCAAATACATCTTGCGGCTAGCGCCGCTCGATCCGGTCGATATGTCGCCGGGCGCCGCCGAGCGCGGCACCATCATTCACAACGCGGTCGGCGATTTCACGCAGCGTTACGCCAGTGCCCTGCCGGACAATCCCGCGGCGGTTCTCATCGAGGTCGGCAAGCCACACTTCGCGCCGCTCGAGGATTTCCCGGAAACCAGCGCCTTTTGGTGGCCGCGGTTCGTGCGCATTGCTCATTGGTTCGCCGCCTGGGAGGGGCTGCGGCGTCCCGGCATCAAGGCAATCGCCGCCGAGATTTCCGGCCAGATCGACATTCCGCTGAAGGACGGCGTGTTTAAGCTTACCGGGCGCGCCGATCGCATCGAGCGGCACGCTGATCGCCGCTACGTCATTCTCGATTACAAGACCGGATCGGCGCGGACCGAGAAGCAGGTGCGCACGGGGCTTGCGCCGCAGCTCACGCTCGAAGCCGCGATCCTGCGCGGGGGAGGATTCAAGGACATCGCCGGCGGCAGCTCGGTGGCGCAGGTCGGCTATGTGCTGCTCAAGGGTGGTGCGCTGCCCGGCGAGCCGAAGCTGATCGAATTCGAGAAAGGGACAACCGACAGCCAAGCCGATCACGCGCTCCAAAAGCTCGCCGTGCTGGCCCAGCGCTTCGACGATGATAATGAGCCCTATCGCTCGCTGGTCAATCCGATGTGGGCCACCCGTTACGGCGACTACGACCATCTGGCGCGGGTAAAGGAATGGTCGGCGAGCGGCGGCGAGCTCGACGACATCTGGGGCGGCGAATGATAACGTCCGACACAATTCCGGAGGAGGTGAAGCGCAAGCAGAGCGAGGCCTCCGATCCGGGTATCTCGGCATGGGTCGCCGCCAATGCCGGCTCCGGCAAGACCTTTGTGCTGGCGCAGCGGGTCATCAATCTGCTGCTCAACGGCGTCGCGCCGGAGAAAATCCTCTGCATCACCTTCACCAAGGCTGCCGCGGCCAATATGGCGAAGCGCGTCTTCGACACGCTCGCCGAGTGGACGACTTATGACGACGGCAAGCTCGATAAGGCCATCCACGATAGCGCTGGCTTTTCGCCCGACGCCCAGCGCCGCGCGCTGGCGCGGAGGCTGTTCGCGAGCGCGCTGGAAACGCCGGGTGGGCTCAAGGTGCAGACCATCCATGCCTTCTGCACCCAGCTCCTGCACCAGTTTCCGTTCGAGGCGGACGTCGCCGCGCGATTTTCCGTGCTCGACGAAGCCGAGCAGTCGGAACTTTTGGAGCGGCTGACGCTCAATGTGCTGCTCGACGGCGCGCGCAGTCCCGGCAGCAATCTTGCCCGCGCTCTCGATACCGCCATGACCGCGGCGGCCGACCAGACCTTCCGTGACGTAGTGCGCGAAGCGATCGGGAGGCGTGACGCAGTGATGCGCTGGGTGAACGGTGCGGGCGGCATCGAGGCGGCCACTGCAAATTTGTCGAAACTGCTCGGCGTCGATCGGTCGGACAGCATAGAGGCGATCGAAGCCGCCTGCTTTTCGGGTGAAATCATCGCGCCGTCGGAATGGCCGGCGATCGCCAAAGCTCTTGCGTCCGGACGCAAGACCGATCGCGAGCAGTCGGAGCGCTTCCAGCGCTTGGCGTCATTGTCCGGGTCAGAGCGCATCGAGACCTACCTCGATATTTTCTGCACCAGCGTGAGCAGCGGACGCACGCCCCGCGTATCCGTCGCCACCAACGCTGTCGACGACGCCGCGCTGATCGAGCGCCTTGCAGCCGAACGGCAGCGCGTCTGCCTGCTGCTCCAGCGTCGCCGCGCCGTTTTCAGCCGCGACCGCAGCGCCGCGCTTGCCACGGTCGCGCATGAGGTGTTGAGCCGGTATCACGTCGAGAAGGAGCGGCGCGGCCTGCTCGATTACGACGACCTGATCGACAAGGCGGTGGCGCTTCTGTCCGACTTCAGCGCAGCCTGGGTCCATTACAAGCTCGATCTCGGCATCGATCACGTGCTGGTCGACGAGGCGCAGGACACGAGCCACAAGCAGTGGGACATCGTCCGCTGGCTCACCGCGGAATTCACCGCCGGCGCCGGCGCGCGTAGCGTCACGCGCACCATGTTTGCGGTCGGCGACGAAAAGCAATCGATCTATTCTTTTCAGCAAGCCGCACCCAAGGAATTCGACAATATGCGGCGCCATTTCAAAAGCGCGCACGACAAGAGCGGCCTGAAATTCGTCGAGAGCAGGTTCGAGTATTCGTTCCGCTCCGGCGAAGCCATCCTCGAAGCCGTAGATAAAGTGTTCGCGCCCGCGGACATGGCCGCCAGCGTCTCTGCCTCTGATACCGGCGGCTTCCCGCCGCATAACGCGCTGCCGGGCGCTGCGCCAAGCGTGGTCGAGATTTGGGAGCTGGAACAGCCCGATGAGCGCGACAACAGCAAGGAAGGCTGGGACGCGCCCTTCGATACCGTGAACGAGACGAGCTCGCGCGTAAAACTTGCTCGCCGGATTGCGCGCAATGTCCGGCGCATGGTCGATGAGAGGAAGACGTCCTATGGAGACGTACTCATCCTCGTGCGCCAGCGCGGCGAATTGTTCGGGGCCATCATCCGCGCGCTGAAGAATCAGGGCGTCGAAGTCGCCGGTGCCGACCGCCTCATGCTCACCGAGCACATCGCGGTCATGGACTTGATGGCGCTGGCGGATGCGCTGCTCTTGCCGGAGGACGATCTTTCGCTGGCGACAGCGCTGCGCAGCCCGCTGTTCGGCTTCGAGGATCGAGACCTCTATGATGTTGCGTACGACCGCCGGCGCAACTCGCTCCGCGCCGCGCTCGCGCGCAAGGCGGGAGACAACCCGATCTTTGCCAAAGCCGCCGCGCAGTTAAATGCACTGGAACAGGCGGCGCGGCGCGAGCCGCCGTTCTCATTCTACGCGCGCCTGCTCGGCCAGGGCGGTGCGCGGCGACGTTTCCTGGCACGGCTTGGCCTCGAAGCCAACGACGCCATCGACGAATTCCTCAATGTCGCGCTCGAATACGAGCGGCGGGAGACGCCCTCGCTGCAAGGCTTCCTCACCTGGCTGCGGGACGCGCGCGCCGAGGTCAAGCGCGACATGGAGATTGCGCGCGACGAAGTGCGCGTCATGACCGTTCACGGCGCCAAGGGCCTGGAAGCGCCAATTGTCATCCTGGCCGATACCATCACGCCGCCGGTGATCAAGCCGCCGCGATTGTTGCAGTTGGCCGACGGTGCGATCATCTGGGCCGGCCGCAAGGCCGATGACGTTGATCGGGTGGCCACTGCGCGCGTGCGCGCGAATTCCGAAACCGAGGACGAATACCGACGG
Source organism: Xanthobacteraceae bacterium (assembly GCA_050010955.1). Taxonomy (GTDB): domain Bacteria; phylum Pseudomonadota; class Alphaproteobacteria; order Rhizobiales; family Xanthobacteraceae; genus BOG-931. The sequence goes on from JBEKJZ010000041.1 coordinate 14,436, forward strand.
CTTCTTTACGTCGCCATGACCCGGGCCGCTGAGCGGCTGATTATTTGCGGCGCCGAAGGGCTCAACCGTCCGCCGCGAAACTGCTGGTACAATCTTGTCTATGAGCCGCTGCAGCCGTTCCTGGTCGCGGAAGATGAATGCGGGGAAAAGGTCTTGCGCTACGGCAAGCCGATGCCCGGCCGAGTCACCGAGGCCGAGCCGCCGCCGGCCGAAGCGGCAAACGCCGACCGGCGCGAACCGCCGCCGTGGCTCTTTCAGCCGGCTGCCGTCGAAGCGCCGCGCCTGGTATCGCTATCGCCTTCCTCGGCGTTCGCGGAGAACATCGGCCGCGTTGCTGCGCCCGCGACCGCTTCCGCCGCCGAACGCCGTCACGCGCTGGCGCGGGGCCGCATCGTTCATCGGCCGATGCAATCGCTGCCCGACATCCCCGCGGCCGGCCGCCAAGATGCCATCGAACGGTATCTCAAGGGGGCTGCGGCCGATTTTCTCCCCGCCGAGCGGGCCGAGATCGCGCGGCAAGTCTTGACCATCCTCAACGATTTGGTCTTTGCCGACGTGTTCGCGCCGGGCAGCCGGGCCGAAGTGCCGATCGTCGGCCGCATCGCGCGCCCCGACGGCGTCGTGATCGCCGTTTCCGGACAGGTGGACCGGTTGGCGGTGACAGGCGGGACGGTCCTGATCGCCGACTACAAGACCGATCGGGCGGTGCCGCGCCGGCTTGCCGAGGTGCCGGACGCCTACGTCGCCCAGCTCGCGCTCTACCGCGCCGTGCTGGCGCGCATTTACCCGGAAAAAACGATTCGCGCCGCATTGATCTTCACCGAGGGGCCCAACGTCATGGAGGTTCCCGGCGCGGCGATGGAGGCGGCGCTCGCCGCAATCATGAGCCAAGCGTGTGAGCCAGTCTTGTGAGCTAAGCGTGGCGAGCAGGTCACGCCCCAGTGAAGCTGTCTTGACGCCCTCCGGGGCCATTCATAGGTTCAATACCCGCGGGCTGCCGATTCTTCGAAAAAGCGAGGTTTCCATGGTCGACAAGGTGACGGACGCGACGTTCGATCAGGACGTGCTCAAGGCGACCGAGCCGGTCGTCGTGGATTTCTGGGCGGAGTGGTGCGGCCCGTGCCGGATGATCGCTCCCGCGCTGGAAGAGATTTCCAAGTCGCTCAACGGCAAGGTCAAGATCGTCAAGCTCAACGTCGATGAGAACCCCGGCACCGCGGCGAAGTTCGGCATCATGTCGATCCCGACGCTGATGCTGTTCAAGGGCGGCCAGCTTGCATCCCGTCAGGTCGGCGCCGCGCCCAAGCAGAAGCTGGAGCAGTGGATCACCGGCGCCGTGTGATCGCGCTCCGGCGGCTATTTCTCAACCTCGTCATGGCCGGGCTCGTCCCGGCTAATGCCTAATTTGCCGCTTGCCGGTAAGCCTACCGGCGGCGGCAACGTGGGTTTGAGGTCGCGCTCGGGGTTGCTACAATTCAAATCTGTTCGAGGATCGTTTTGCAAGAATCCTCGCTTGGGTGGAAACGCTCGCATGCGCATTGCCGTTTTGGGCGGCGGCCCTGCCGGCCTTTATTTTTCCTACCTTTGGAAAAAGCGCCACCCGCAATCGCGCATCGAGCTGTACGAACAGAACCCCGCCGACGCGACCTGGGGTTTTGGGGTCGTGTTTTCCGAGCGCGCGCTCGAATTTCTGCGCGCCGATGATCCCGACACCGCCGACTTCATTGCCCCCTACATGGAGACCTGGCGGAATATGATGCTGGATCTCAAAGGCGAGCAGGTTGTGCTCGATGGTGTCGGTTTCGCGGCGATCGGCCGGCTGAAGCTTCTTCAACTGCTGCAGCAACTGGCCCGCTCGGTCGGCGTCGAATTAACGTTCGGCAAGCTCGTCGAATCCCTCGCCGAGGTCGGCGAGGCTGACCTCGTTGTCGGCGCCGATGGCCTGAACTCCGTCGTGCGCCGCGCCTTCGAAGGCGATTTCAAGACCTCGCTGAGCTACGCCGACAACAAGTTTGCCTGGTACGGGACGACCACGGCTTTTGACACATTGAGCCAGACATTCGTCGAGACCGATCTCGGCACGTTCAACGCCCACCACTATCGCTATGCGCCCGATGCGAGCACGTTTTTGGTCGAATGCGATCGGAGAACCTGGGACCGCTACGGCTTTGCCGAAAAGACCGTCGAGGAGTCGAAGGCAATCTGCGAAAAAGTGTTCGCCCGCACGCTCGACGGTCATCCGCTCATTTCCGACAGATCGGTCTGGCGCAATTTCCCGTGGCTGTGGAACGAGCGTTGGCACTTCCGCAACCTGGTGCTGGTCGGCGATGCGCTGCATACCGCGCACTTCTCCATCGGCTCGGGCACGCGGCTCGCCATGGAAGACGTCGTTTCGTTGGTCAAAGCGTTGGAGGCGGAAGACGACATTGAGCGGGGTCTTGCCCGTTACGAGGCCGAGCGGCGGCCCATCGTCGATACGCTGGTGGAAGCCTCAAAGACCAGCGCCGAGTGGTACGAGCATTTCCCCGCGCACATGGCGCTAGCGCCGCTTGACTTCGCCTACAGCTATATCACGCGCTCCGGCCGCATCGACCCCGCCCGGCTGCGGGAGATGTCGCCGGGTTTCATGGCGCGCTATGACGCCGCGCATCCATCCCCCTCCGTGTTCCGACTGTCGGAGGTCGGGCGATGACCGAGCCGACCACCACGCGTCCGATCGCCGATGCGGTGCCTCCCAATGGTGCGGCGGCGCGGGAAATCAATTTCAAGATAGCCGAGCGCTACAATGCGAGCGACATTCTCTTTCACAATCTCGCAGCCAGCCGCGGCGATCGTCTCGCCGTGACCGGGCCGGCGGGTCGGCGAACCTTCGCCGAACTGTGCACTGACGCCGCGCGGTGGGGCAATGCGTTGCTCTCGCTCGGCCTCGTGCGCGGCGATCGGGTGCTGCTGTTTCTCGATGACACGCCGGTCTATCCGGCGGCATTCTTTGGCGCGGTCCGTGCCGGGCTCGTGCCGCTGCTGATCAATCTGCTGACGCCGCCCGATCTGCTGCAGTTCTATCTCGCCGATTCGGGCGCCAAGGTCGCCGTCGCCGAAGCGACTTTCCGCGATCGGTTCAACGCGACGGCTTGCGCCGGCACCGTGCTGGCGGCGCTGATCGTCGTCAACGGCAAAGGCGGCGGTGCCGTCCCGGTCAGAGCGATCACTGCGAGTTCGTGGCTTGCGGCGTTCTCCGACAGGCTGGATGCGGCGGATACCCATCGCAACGAAATGGCGTTCTGGATGTACTCCTCCGGCTCGACCGGCCGGCCGAAGGGGATCGTGCACCTGCAACACGACATGCCGTACACGGACCTCTCTTATGCCCGTAGCGTGTTGAAGCTCAGACCGGACGATATTTGCTTTTCCGTGCCGAAGATCTTCTTCGCTTACGGCTTCGGCAACTCGATCACGTTTCCCTATGCCGCGGGCGCGGCATCGCTGCTGATGCCGGGACAGCCGAAGCCCGCAAGCATCTTCGAGACAATCGCACGCGATCGCCCCACCGTGTTCTTCGGACTGCCGACGCTATACACGGCCATGACCAAGGCGCCGGAAGCCGGCGCAGCCGACTTCTCCTCGATTCGGCTGGCGGTCTCCGCGGCGGAAATTCTTTCCGCCGAGGTGTTCAATGCCTGGAAGACATTGACGGGACTTGAGATCGTCGAGGGCCTCGGCTCAACCGAAGTGCTGCACGTTTATCTCTCCAATACCGTCGAGAAGAAAAAGCCTGGCGCCGCGGGTTTGCGGGTTCCGGGCTACGAGCTTTCGCTGAAGGACCAGGACGGCAAGGACGTTGCCGACAGCGGCGAGGGTATTTTATGGGTACGCGGCGATTCCAATACCCCGCTCTATTGGAACCGGCCCGACAAGACCGCAGAGGGCATACGTGACGGCGGCTGGGTCTATACCGGCGATCGTTTTGCGCGCGACGCCGACGGCTTCTATTTCTTCCGCGGCCGCGCCGACGAATTGGTCAAGATTTCCGGCCAATGGGTCTACCCGACGGAGGTCGAACTCTGTCTTGCCGACCATCCGGCCGTCAGAGAATGCGCCGTTCTGGCGCTCGAACTGCCTGACCGGCGCATGACGCTGAAGGCTTTCGTGGTGTTGAACGACACGGCTTGCGACGCCGAGGCGGCGACGAAAACCTTGCAGGATTATGTGAAACAAAAACTGCTGCCTTATAAATATCCGCGGATCATCCAGTTCATGGACGACCTTCCGAAGACCGGCACCGGAAAGATCGACCGCCAAACCCTGTTGAAGACACGGCCTAATGCCGAAAATGCCGCGTGCCGGTGAAGACCATGGCAATGCCATGCTCGTCGGCGGCCTTGATCACTTCGTCGTCGCGCACTGACCCGCCGGGCTGGATCACCGCGGTGGCGCCGGCCTCGATGGCGACGAGCAGGCCGTCGGCGAACGGAAAGAACGCGTCAGAGGCGACCACCGATCCCTTGGTGGCGGGCTCGGTCAGACCGGCCGCCTTGGCGGCGTCTTCGGCCTTGCGCGCGGCAATGCGCGCGGAATCGACACGGCTCATTTGCCCGGCGCCGATGCCGACGGTCGCGGAGTCCTTGGCGTAGACGATGGTATTTGATTTGACGTGCTTGGCGACGCGGAAGGCAAAGCGCAGGTCACGCAATTCGGCGTTGCTTGGCGCGCGCTTGGTCACCGGCTTCAGCTCCATGTCGTCGACGACGGCGTTGTCGCGCGACTGCACAAGGAGGCCGCCGGCAACGGTCCTGGCCGTCAGCCCCTTGCCTCGCGGATCGGGCAGGCCGCCGGCGAGAAGGAGCCGCAGGTTTTTCTTAGCGCCGACGATAGCGACGGCTTCGGCGGTCGCGTTCGGCGCGATGATCACCTCGGTAAAAATTTCAGTGATGGCGCGCGCCGCGTCCGCATCGAGCGTGCGGTTGAGCGCGACGATGCCGCCGTACGCCGAGACCGGGTCGCAAGCGAGCGCCTTGCGGTAGGCGTCGAGGAGATCATCGCCCTCGGCGACGCCGCACGGATTGGCGTGCTTGATGATGGCGCAACCGGCGGTGCGGGCCGGATCGAACTCGGCGACGCATTCATAAGCGGCGTCGGTGTCGTTGATGTTGTTGTAGGACAATTGCTTGCCCTGCGCTTGCCGCGCGGTCGCAACGCCGAAGCGCAGCTCCAGGGTGCGATAGAACGCCGCCGTTTGGTGCGGGTTCTCGCCATAGCGCAATGGCTCGATCAGCCGGCCGCCGAAGGTGCGGTAGCCGGGCGCGACCTCGCCTAGCTCGTTGGCGAACCAATTGGCGATCGCCGCGTCGTAGGCGGCGGTACGCGCGTAGGCCTTGGCGGCGAGCCGGCGGCGTAGCGCAAGCGTCGTCATCCCGCCGTAGCGAGCGAGCTCCTCCAGCACCGCGGCGTAATCGCCGGCATCGACCAAGACCGCGACATCGTCATGGTTTTTGGCCGCGGCGCGGATCATCGCCGGGCCGCCGATGTCGATATTCTCCACGCAGGTCGCGAAATCGGCGCCGCGCGCGACGGTTTCCTCGAACGGGTAGAGATTGACGACCAGAATATCGATCGGGCGGATGTGGTGCGCGGCCATCGCTTCGGCGTGCGCGGGGTTGTTGCGGATGGCAAGGAGCCCGCCATGCACCGCCGGGTGCAGGGTCTTGACGCGGCCGTCCATCATCTCCGGAAAGCCGGTCAGGTCGGAAACGTCGAGCACGGCGAGGCCGGCATCGCTCAACGCTTTGCGCGTGCCGCCGGTCGAAACGAGCTCGATGCCATAGTCGGCGAGCGTACGGGCGAATTCGACAATCCCGGTCTTGTCGGACACGGAAATGAGGGCGCGCATTGCGCGGCGCAGATGCTCGGTCATGGCGCGTCTTTACACCAGCGATTTCATTCCGTCATTCCGGCCGAGCCGCGATCAGGCAGTTAGTAACACCTCTCTTCATCGAAGTCGGATGTTTGCGACTTCGGTCCCCGTAGAATTGCTGATCTCGGCTACACCCGAGTTCAACGGGGAGAGGTGAAAGCGAAAGTCTTTCGCTATCACAACGGCAGCCTCGGTTCGTCGTCGCGGGCGCGGCGCGTGGCGCCGGCGCTCGCGAGAGCGCCGGCATTGGCCTGCTGGAAACTCCAGACGACGCGCGGCGCCGACCGCGCGTGGCCGCTGATGACCATTTGCGCGGCGCGGCGCGGGCGATCGTTGCCGGCAAGATACACGCTGTCTTCGAGCTCCACGCGATCCTCGCCGGCGCTGAAACGCCAGACCTCGCGGTTCGGCATCATAAGCAGCACGCCGTGGCTGTCGGTGAGCCGCGTCGCCTTGATCGAAGGGTGCAGATGGAAGCGCACCGTGAACCGGTCCTGGCTGGTGCGCAGCTGCGAGGCACCGTCGGCTGCGAGGAACAAATCCTCGCCTTCCAGCCGCGTGCCATCGGCCGCCAGCACCAGCGTGCGCTCATGCACGACGCCGAAACGGGCCGCGTAGCCGTCGTGGGCCGCACGCAACACGATCGCATCGGGCCGCTCCTCGCGCGACACGGTGACATGGCTCGGTCCGCCGAGCATCGGCGAGCCGCCCAGCACCCGCCGGAACGCCTGCGTGTCGGCGAATTCGGCCGACGAAGCGTCGTTGAATGTGACCGTCGAATGCGCCGCGGTGGCCCGCGCCAGCGGCCGCCACTCCTCGCGCGCGGTCACCGGCATGCCGCAATTGACGACGATGAGGTTTTGCCGCGGCGAAGAAAATTCGAACGACAGGCAGCCGGCATGCGCCGCCACACTCATTTCGAGCGGCGGCGCGCGGCCGCTATCCATGATCACGACGCCGCCGCCGGCTTCGAGGCGTTGGTAGCCGGAATAGGACGCGTTCGACAGCGGCGCGCCATGGGTCTCGTCATAGGCCAATAGCGTCAGCAACAGCTCGGCCGGCGTCGCCCCCATGCCGTTGAAATGCGCAAATGTTCCCTCCGAATGACGGAAGAACCGCAGCATCGGCATCGTCCGATCGATGGCGTTGAGCAGCACCGGCGGCGGCGCGATGTTGCGCGATGCGTAGACTTGGCGCAGCGGCAACAGCTCGATCAGCACCTCGATGATCGCTCCAGGATCGCGGCTGACATGGCCGCCGTCGGGAAGGATCTCCGCCTCGAGTTCGCGCTTGAGCCGCTCGGTCGCGGATTTTATGTGGCGCGCCTGTGCGGCAATGCAGAGCGCCGCATAGGCCAGCGCGATGGCGGCCTGCAGGCCGGCCACGCCGCGGCGGGCATCGCCGGCGGTAAGGCGGAGATAGCGCACTTGGCGGACCAGGCTGCGCAGGAAGCGCCGATAGAAGCGGACGTCGGCGTCTTGCAAGACGAGCGCCGCCTGGCTAAGCCAGGAAATGACGCGGCGCGATAGCACGTCCGGGCGCCAGGCGAGCGGATGCCACGAGCCCTGCAACGTGATCCATTCGTCGATCAAGGCACGGGCATTGGCGCGGGTGATGCCGGATTCGGCCGCGCGCAGGTGGCGCAACCAGCCGAAGCCCAACAGCGCCGTGGCCCATTCCTCCGACGGCGGCGCCATCTCGAAAACCGAGCGGTCATCACAGACCACGACCTTGCCGGCGAAGGCGAAGCGGCCGGAATAGATTTCAGCCGCCAGCGTGGCATCGGCGGTGCGCAAATCCTGCGGCGCGATCAGAAGCTGATCGGCCTTGAGCGCGGGCAGCGGCCAGCGCAGCAGCGGATGGCCGTTGAGCCGTCCGGCGAGCTGGTGCAGCCGGCCGCGCAGCAGCAGCCATGACAGCTTTGCTTGGTTCGCAACTGAAAAGCGCGCCATCCCGCGCTCGCCCCTCCGGGCGGAAGCCACAGCCTCCCGCCGATTCTCACCATAACGGAATGGTGCAGCAGCGGCCAACGGGCGGTTGTTTTTGTCGTAAACCCTATCGTTTTTCGAGTCGCGCGGCGTAGAAACCGTCAAGTCCCGCCAGCCGCGATTCGGCATCGGGAAAATGGCAGGGCAGGGTGCGCAAGTCGCCGTCTTTGGTGATGAACTCGCCGCAGCCGAACAACTCGGCCGCGGCGATCGGGACATGCCGCAGGCTCGGCTCGCGCGCCAAGAGGTCGGCGACGATGTGCTCGCCTTCCTCGGGCTCGAGCGAGCAGGTGCAATAGACCAGCGTGCCGCCCGGCTTGGTCAGCGCCGCCGCGCGTTCGATCAATCGGCGCTGCAAGGCGGCGAGCTTGGCGATGTCCGCGGCGCTTTTGAGCCACGGCACGTCGGGATGGCGGCGGATGGTGCCGGTCGAGGAGCAGGGCGCGTCAAGGAGCACCGCATCGAACGGCTCGGCGGTCCACTCAGCGACGTCGGCGACGATGAGATCGGCTAGAAGCGACAACCGCGCCAAGTTCTCGCGCACCCGGTCGAGCCGCGCTGGCGCGCGATCGACCGCGGTAACGCGGGCGCCGGCGGCCGCGAGCTGCGCGGTCTTGCCGCCCGGAGCCGCACAGAGATCGGCGACGCGAAGCCCGCTCACGTTCCCGAACAGCCGCGCCGGCAGCGCCGCCGCCGCGTCCTGCACCCACCACTCACCCTCGGCGAAGCCCGGTAGCGCGGTGACGGCGCCATGCGCGATCATGCGCACCGTGCCGGTCGGCAGCACACGGCCGCCGAGCCGCGCGGCCCACATTTCGGGATCGCTCTTGACCGTCAGATCGAGCGCCGGCTCCCGGCTATTGGCGGCGGCGATGGCGCGGGCGGTCGTCTCGCCGTAAGTCGCGATCCAGCGCGCCATCAGCCATTCCGGCGTGTCGAGCACGGCGGCATCGAACCCGGCCAGCCGCTCGGCGCCCTCGCGCGCGAGCCGCCGCAACACGGCATTGACCAGACCGGCATAGCGGGCGGCGTGGCGGTCCGCCTGAGTGAGCCGCACCGCGAGATCAACGGCGGCGTGGTCGGGCACGTCGAGCAAGAGAATCTGCGCCGCGCCGAGAAGGAGCGCGGTCTCGACCCGCGGCGCCTCCTTCGGCGGGCCGCGATCGAGGAAAAGACCGAGGAGATGGCGCAGCGAGCCGAGCCGGCGCAGTACGGTCGCGGCCAGCGCCCGCGTCAGCGCGCGATCGCGCTCCGGCAGGGCGGTCAGCGCGGCGCGTGTGGCGGCGCTCTCGAGCTCATCGTCGAGCGCACGGCGGCGGCGCAGCACGGCGTCAAGAATGTCGGCGGCGAGGCGACGGGTGGCGAGGCCGGGCACGGCGCCGGCGTGGCTGCTCGGAGGAGCGGTTGAGTTTGGCGCGGCGCTCATCGAGGCCGTCTTGGCACGGATCGCCTGCGCTGGGCGAGACACTTGCAGCCGGGCGGCGGTTGCGCCAAGTGAAGGTCATGTCGCCGCCTGATCCGAAACCGCCGAAACCTCCCGCCAAGGACGTCGGGGAAAAGCCTGCCACCAAACCCCGCCCGCTCAGCTCGGCCGCCGAACGCGCGCTGGCCGAGGCCGCGGCGCGCCGCGCCGCCAATAACCGCCCGGCGCCCGATCGCCCGAAGGAAATCCGCGGCCGCGACGGCCCCGAACCGACGCGCTACGGCGACTGGGAGATCAACGGCCTGACGTCGGATTTTTAGGGCCATCGCACCGGCGTTTGGGTCCCCCGCTCTTGACTTTATTCCGCACTAAGTGAATATAATCCTACGCTCGCCGAATTGATTCCTGATGCGATGCACTCATTGCGAGTGAAGCATGCGGCATCTGTCCTTTGCAGCTTTCGGCCACCAGCGACATGGCGGTGCGCTCGTCGTAGCCGGAGTCATTTTTGCGTTTGGCGTTACAGTCGGCGCGCTCGTGCGGCCGGCATCGTTGCCGGAAAGCGCCCGCTCATTTGACACCGCACGCGCGGCCGCCGTGAGCGGCGCCGAGCCAGCGGCATCGGTCGGCACGAACTCACACAAGTTCGATTTGCAGACCGTCTATCCGGCCGAGGTGGTGCGCATCATCGACGGCGACAAGTTTCAGGCCCGCGTCCAGGTGTGGCCCGGTCTCAGCGTCGACACCAAGGTGCGGCTGCGCGGTATCGACGCGCCGGAGCTGCACATCCGCTGCGCCGACGAATACGCCAAGGCGCAAGCCGCGCGCGCCGCGCTGGAAACGATGCTGGCGGCCGGTGGAGTGACGATTTCGCGGGTCGGGATCGACAAGTATGGCGGGCGCGTCGATGCTGCCGTCGCCACCCGCGACACGGCGGACGTTTCCGCAGCGCTGCTCAATGGCGGCTGGGCGCGCAGCTACGACGGCGGCCGGCGCGGCAGTTGGTGCTGATGCGGGGGATCAGAATCGAAGCGGTTAGCGTGCGTCGCCATGATTCGTCAGAGGGGCACGATCATGACGACGATCAAGGCACAGTTGAGCAGCTTTGAGCTTGAGACTCGCTATGAGGCGGCGGCCGATCCGGTCGGAAAGCGCCATTTTCATGCGCTGTGGCTTTTGTCTTCAGGCTATGAGGTCGATGAGGTCGCGGAGATATTGTCGTTCTCACCGCGCTGGGTGCGGGCGCTGATCAAACGCTACAACGAAGGCGGTGCCGAGGCGCTCGGCGACCAGCGTATCCACAACGGAACGAGGCCGACGATCCTGACGCCCGAGGCATTGGCGGCTCTCAAGGAGCGGATCAAGACGCCACCTGACGAC
>JBEKJZ010000042.1:0-25123 GCA_050010955.1 Xanthobacteraceae bacterium
CGAAACAAATCATGAACGGACACTATCCGTTCCATATGTGTTCCGCAACCATTTAATTTGAAGTGAAGAAAACGGGGGTCGCGTCCAACGCCCGCTTAACGCTGGAACTTAACAATCTTGCAGCGGCCGCCGGCTTTCGCCGCCGGCTCATAAGGCTCTCGGATCAAAAGACAATCGGCCTTAGCCAGCGGCGCCATCATCGATGAGTCCTGGACCGGGAACGGGCTTGCCACCAAGCCCTCCGGCGTCTCCGTGAGCGTCGCGCGCAGATAGTCGGCGCGCTCGTCGTTCGGCGGGAGGTCGCAGCCGAGCAGTGCCGATTCGGTTGGCATGGCCAGATCGCGGCGTCCGGCGAGGCGGCGCATGAGCGGCACGAGGAACAGGAGGCCGCAGACAAAGGCGGAAACCGGGTTGCCGGGAACGCCGAGGACCTGCATCGCGCCGAGCCGGCCATGCATCAGCGGACGGCCGGGCCGCAGCGCCAGTTTCCAGAACGACAATTCCATGCCCTCGGCGGCAAACGCCTTCAGCACCAGATCGTACTCGCCGACCGAAGCCCCGCCCGAGGTGACGAGAATGTCGGCGCCGTATTCGCGCGCGCGCCGGATTGCCGCGACCGTATCGTCGAGCCGGTCGGCGACGATGCCGAAGTCTCCGGCTTCGGCGCCTTCCGCGCGCACCAGCGCCGCGAACGCGAAGGTGTTGGAGCTGACGATCTGGCCGGGGCCCGGCTCGACGCCGGGCGGCACCAGCTCGTCGCCGGTGGCGAACATGGCGACTTTCGGCCGCCGGTGCACGGGAACGAACGGATGGTTCATGGCGGCGGCAAGCGCAAGATCGCGTGCCGTGAGCCGATGGCCGGCGGGGAGGAGTGTGTCGCCCGCCGTGAAGTCCAATCCTTGTGCGCGGATGTGGCGGCCCTTGGTGGTCGGCCGTTGCACCTCGACGCAATCGCCCTCCCGCTTGGTGAATTCCTGGATCACCACCGTGTCGGCGCCGTCCGGGACCACCCCGCCGGTGAAAATGCGCGCCGCCTCACCGCGACCCACCGCGCGCGCAAAAGGCCGGCCGGCGGCGACCTCGCCGATGATCTTTAAGCGCGCCGGTACGTTCGCCACATCGTCGGCGCGCACGGCATAGCCGTCCATCGCCGAGACGTCGTCCGGCGGCTGCGTGCGCCGGGCCTTGAGCGCGTAGGCAAGCACGCGGCCGTCGGCCTCGGCGAGCGGCGCCTCTTCGGCCGGCAGCGGCGCTGCGTGCGCGAGGACGCGTTCCAGGGCGTCGGTGACCGACAGCAACGCCACCGCTTTACTCCTTTGCGCGATAATGGCCGCTGCGGCCGCCGCGTTTCTCGACGAGCCGGATGCCCTCGATGCGCATGCCGCGTTCGACCGCCTTCACCATGTCGTAGATGGTCAGGCAGGCGATGGCGACGGCGGTCAGCGCTTCCATCTCGACGCCGGTTTGTCCCGCGACCTTGACCCGCGCTCTGACGTGAATGCCGGGAAGCTTGGCGTCGGGCCTGAGATCGATCTCGACTTGTGAAATAGCGAGCGGATGGCAGAGCGGGATCAAGTCGTGCGTTCGCTTCGCGGCCATGATGCCGGCGATGCGCGCGGCGCCGAGCACGTCGCCTTTTTTCGCGTCGCCGTTTTGCACGATGGCGAGCGTTGCGGCTCGCATCAGCACGCGCCCCTCGGCGAGCGCTTCGCGCTCGCTCGCGGGCTTCGTGGAGACGTCCACCATGCGGGCCTCGCCGCGGGCGCCGAGATGGCTGAGTTTTTTCCGCGGCGCCACGGGCATTCACCGTGCCGAAGCGAGCGCGGGGCCGCGGGCGATGAGCGCGCGCGTCGCCGCCGCGACATCGTTCTGGCGCATCAAGCTTTCGCCGACGAGGAACGTGGAAATGCCGGCTTTGGCGAGCCGCGTAAGATCGTCCGGCGCGAAGATGCCGCTTTCGGCGACGACGACATGTCCGCCCGGGACCAAGGCCGCCAGGCGTTCGCTGGTTGCGAGCGTCGTCTCGAAGGTTTTCAGATTGCGGTTGTTGATGCCGATGAGCCGCGATTTCAGGCGCAGCGCTCGCGTTAGCTCCTCTTGATCGTGGACCTCGACCAGCACGTCCATGCCGAGCGCAAATGCCGCCGCTTCGAGGTCCGCCGCACAGGCATCATCGACCGCCGCCATGATGACGAGGATGCAATCGGCGCCGGCGGCGCGCGCTTCGCTCACCTGGTAGGGGTCGTACATGAAATCTTTGCGCAGCACCGGCAGCGCGCAGGCCGCGCGCGCCGCGCGAAGATGATCGAGCGAGCCCTGGAAGGACGGCGCGTCGGTCAGCACCGACAGACACGTCCCGCCGCCGGCCTGATAGGCGGTCGCCAGCGCCGGCGGATCGAATTTTTCCCGGATCAGTCCCTTCGAGGGGCTCGCCTTTTTGATTTCGGCGATCAGCGCATAGTCGCCCGCCGCGCGCCGGCGCTCGATGGCCGCCAAGAATCCGCGCGGCGCGCTCGCCGCCTTGGCTTCGCGCTCGAGCGCCGCCGGCGGGCGACGGCGCTTTGCCGCGGCGATCTCTTCGCGCTTATAGGCGGCGATGTCGGCGAGAATGTCAGCCATCGTTGGAGACCACGATCAGCCGCTCGAGCCGCCCTCCGGCTTCGCCGGAATCTACCGCGTGGGCGGCAAGCTCGACGCCCTCCTTCAGGGTCTTCGCTTTACTCGCGACCACGAGCCCGGCGGCCGCATTGATGAGCGCCACGTGGCGAAACGCGGAATCCTTGCCGGCGAGAACGCCGCGCAAGGCGTCGGCATTGGCCGCCGCATCGCCGCCGCGCAAGGCTTCCGGCTTGACCCGAGGCAGACCGACGTCCTCGGGCGAAATCTCGAAGCTCTTGATGACGCCGTCTTCGAGCGCGGTAACGCTGGTCGGCCCGGCCGTGGTGATCTCGTCGAGCCCGTCGGAACCGTGCACCACCCAGACCCGCTCGGCGCCGAGATTTTTCAGGACCTGCGCCAGCGGCTGGGTCCATTGCCGCGAGAACACGCCGACCATCTGCCGGCGTACGCCCGCCGGGTTGGAGAGCGGGCCGAGCAGGTTGAAGATCGTGCGCGTGCCGAGCTCGACGCGGGTCGGTCCGACATTCTTCATCGCCGGATGATGCGCCGGCGCAAACATGAAGCCGATGCCGGCCTCGCGAATGCAGCGCCCGATCGCCTCCGGCGTCAGATCGATATTGACGCCGAGCGCGGCGAGCACGTCGGCCGCGCCCGAGCGCGACGACAGCGCGCGATTGCCGTGCTTGGCGACCGGAACGCCGGCGCCGGCGACGATCAGCGCCGCGCAGGTGGAGATGTTGAACGAGCCCGAGGCATCGCCGCCGGTGCCGACGACATCGACGGCGTCGGGCGGCGCGTTCACCCGCAGCATTTTGGCGCGCATGGCAGAAACCGCGCCGGTGATTTCCTCGACCGTCTCGCCGCGCACGCGCAGCGCCATCAACAGGCCGCCCATCTGCGAGGGCGTCGCTTCGCCCGACATCATCTGCTCGAACGCGTTCGCCGCTTCCTCGCGCGTCAGCGCAGCGCCGGTCGCGACTTTGCCGATGAGCGCCCTGAATGCGTCGGTCACGATGGGACTCTCAATTGACCCGCACCGGCGATTTTCGCGGCGCGGTCTGCGCCGGCGGTCGGCGGCCAATCGATGCATTCCAGGCCGCGGCGATGTCGAGAAAGTTTTGCAGCATCAAGTGGCCGTGCTCCGAGGCGATGCTCTCGGGATGGAATTGCACGCCGTGCACGGGCAGGCTTTTGTGCGCTATCCCCATGATCAGGCCGTCCTCGGTGTCCGCGGTCACCGTCAGTTCGCCCGGCAGGCTGCCGCGGTCGATCACCAGCGAATGATAGCGGGTCGCCTGGAACGGCGCGTTGATGCCGCGGAAAATTCCGCTGCTGCCATGGCGGATCTCGGACAGCTTGCCGTGCACCGGTACCGGCGCCCGCACTACCTTGCCGCCGAAGGCGTCGCCAATCGCCTGATGGCCCAGGCAGACGCCGAGGACCGGGATTTTGGCGGCAACCGCCGCGATCAGATCGAGACAGATGCCGGCCTCCTTGGGCGTGCAGGGGCCGGGCGAAAGCACGATGGCGTCCGGATCGGCGTCGACGACGGCGGCGCAAGTGATCTTGTCATTGCGGTGGACGCGAACTTCCGCCCCCAGTTCACCGAGATAGTGCACCAGGTTGAAGGCGAAGCTGTCGTAATTGTCGATCAAAACGATCATGATGCCCGAACCAAACGCCTAGCCGGGGTCTTAGCGCAATTCTCGCGCGGATGAAACGCCGCCTGTTCGGCAGCGGTTACGACCGCAAAAGCGGGGCACGCCAGCCGCGTGCCCGACACCATTGCTGGGGGCAGGAAGGAGGGCTAGCGCTTGGAATTTGCCGCCGCTGGGCGATCCGCCGAAATCAGGCGCACTTCGCGAGACTGACCGTACGGATGGCGCGTATCGCGCAGGCAGGCGGGTTCGAAATAGGGCCAAGCCTGCTGCGAGCAGTCCTTGGCCAGCGGGCGCGTATCGGCCCGATCGGCTTTGACGCCAGGCAGCGATCCGCGGGCTTCGACTTGGGGTGACAGACTGAGGGTGCCCACGAATGAGGTCGCTACGATCGCAGCGGCGGCGATGGCGTAAACGGTTTTGAGCATGACACCGGTCCCTGTTTTGCGCCCTTTTCTGCGGAGGGTCGCGGCTTGACTAGCTGGCATTCTTCCCAACACGCGCCATGTCCTCGTTGATGGCCGTCACAATTTTGCCGTTTCCGACGCTGCCCTGAAAACCAATGTGAATTGCCCAAGTTCCGGCGCGCCGCCAATTTTTCCCTCCTTCCCCGATGACAAGTTCACTCCCCGCCTTGCGGCGCGGCCGGGCGCGGGCTAGACCGCCGCCATGCCGCGCATTGCTCTGTTCGGTGGGTCGTTCGATCCCATGACCAACGGCCACCTCGACGTGGTGCGAAGCGCCGTGCGCCTTGCCGACCGGCTGGTGCTGGCCGTCGGCATCCATCCCGGCAAGGCGCCTTTGTTCTCGGCCGAGGAACGGCTCGCCATGCTGGAGGAGATTTGCGGACCGCTGGCCCGCGCCGCGGGCTGCGAGATCGCCTGCACCACCTTCGCCGATCTTGTCGTCACGGCGGCGCGGCGGGCCGGCGCCACGATCCTGATCCGCGGCGTGCGCGACGCGACCGACTTCGACTACGAAATGCAGATGGCAGGCATGAATGCCGCCATGGCGCCCGAAGTGCAGACCGTCTTTGTGCCCGCCTCGCCCGCGGTGCGCCCGATCACCGCCACGTTGGTGCGGCAGATTGCCGGCATGGGCGGCGATGTCTCGGCCTTCGTGCCCGGGCCGGTTGCGGCGCGGCTGCAAAAGAAATTCGCCAGGGCCTAAAAAATCTCACCCGGGAGATGACATGACCCGCGTCCTTGCCGTACTGTTCGCCATCATGTGTGCAGCACCAGTCCTCGCCGAAACGCTCCCGCCCGGTCTCGATCCGCAGAACACGCTTTACCTCGACACCAAATACGGTCGGGTGATCATCAAGTTGAACACCGAAGTCGCGCCGCTCCACGCCGAGCGGCTCAAGCTGCTCGCGCGCGAGCATTTTTACGACAACGTGCCGTTCCATCGCGTCATCGACGGCTTCATGGCGCAGACGGGCGACGGCAAATACGGCAACGGCACCGGCGGTTCGAAATACCCCGATCTCAAGGCGGAATTCTCCAAGGTGCCGTTCAAGCGGGGCACCGTCGGCATGGCCCGCGCCAGCAGTCCCAATTCGGCCAACAGCCAGTTCTTCATCATGTTCGCCGACGGCTCGTTCCTCAACGGCCAGTACACGGTGGTCGGCGAGGTCGTCCGCGGCATGGACGCAGTCGACAAGCTCAAGAAGGGCGAGCCGCCGGCCGATCCCGACCGCATCATCCATATGCAGGTGGCGGCCGACGCCAAGCCGTAAGGATCGATGCGCGCGACCGGCAAGGCGATTGTTGCGGTCTGCGCGACGATCGGCCTTGGCGGGCTCGTGGCGGCAGGCCAAACATCGAAGCTCAATCGTCTGCCACCGGCGCGCGCGCCTTGCAACGTGTTGAGCGGGCATCCCTGTCATCCGTCATTCTGCGGCGTCTTCCATCGCGGCCCGTGCTTTCCCTATGACCTGCCGGCGCTCGGCGAGGCGTTGCGGCTCACCATTGTCTCCACCGACGACAACGACCCG
This sequence comes from Xanthobacteraceae bacterium, assembly GCA_050010955.1. Taxonomy (GTDB): domain Bacteria; phylum Pseudomonadota; class Alphaproteobacteria; order Rhizobiales; family Xanthobacteraceae; genus BOG-931. The sequence goes on from JBEKJZ010000042.1 coordinate 6,274, forward strand.
ACGGGAAAGCCCGCCGGTGGGAGCGATGCCGATGCTGGCGATCGTGAGGGGAGTAAGGACGATCACGCGCTCGATACGATCCGCGACATGTTTGCGGCGTTGCGCGCATGCTGGATCCCGCCGCCGAAGGATGAGGCGCGGCACGGCATGGAATACACCATCCGCTTCGCGTTTAAGCGCGATGGCGAAATGATTGCCCCGCCGCGCATAACCTACTCGAGCCATGACGCGCCAGCCGACGTGCGCAACGTCTATCGCGACGCCGTGAACGCGGCGCTCAATCGCTGCATGCCGCTGCATTTCAGCGAAGGCATGGGCGACGCCGTCGCCGGGCGCCCGATCGCCATTCGCTTCGTCGACGACCGGACCATCGGCGACAAGTCCGGGCAATAGCTTCGCAGCTCCGTTCATTCCCGCGCCGGCGGGAATGCAGTAGGAGTGGGGCATGCGCACAGACCTGTTCGAATTCGCCTTGCCCGAGGACCGCATCGCGCTGCGGCCGGTTTCGCCGCGCGATGCCGCGCGGCTGCTGGTGGTGCGCCCCAGCGCGGCAACCAAGCTCAAGGACCGCACGATGCGCGACCTGCCGGGTCTGCTGCGGGCCGGCGATGCGCTGGTCGTCAACGACAGCAGAGTGATCCCGGCAAAGCTTCACGGCCGCCGCATCGGCCGCGGCGACCGCGAGCCTGCCGTCGCCGCAACGCTGATCAAGCGGCTCGACGGCTCGCGCTGGAACACCCTGGTCAAACCGGGCAAGCGCCTCGCCGTCGGCGACGTCGTGCGTTTCGGCAGCGAAGGCCGGGTGTGTTTCCTCGACCAGCTCGACGCCACCGTCGAGGCCAAGGGCGAGGGCGGCGAAGTGACGCTCGCCTTCGCCTTCCATGGAGCGGTGCTAGATCAGGCGCTCGCGGAACGCGGCGACATGCCGTTGCCGCCCTATATCGCCGGCCGCCGTCCGGTCGACGAGCGCGACCGCGCCGACTACCAGACCATGTTCGCGCGCGAGGAGGGCTCCGTGGCGGCGCCGACCGCGGGCCTGCACTTCACCGACGCCCTCGTCGAGGATTTGCACACGCACGGGATTGCGATGCATCGGCTGACGCTGCATGTCGGCCCCGGCACCTTCCTGCCGGTCAAGGCCGAAGATACCTCCGGTCACCAGATGCAGCCCGAATGGGGTGTGGTCAGCGCCGAAACCGCGGCGGCGCTCAATGCCACGCGCCGCGCCGGCGGGCGCATCGTCGCGATCGGTTCGACCGCGCTGCGGCTACTGGAAAGCGCGGCGGCGGAGGACGGCACGCTGGCGGCATTTTCCGGCGAGACCGCGCTGTTCATTACGCCGGGCTACCGCTTCCGCGCGGTCGACGCGATGCTGACCAATTTCCATCTGCCGCGCTCGACCTTGTTCATGCTGGTGAGCGCTTTCTGCGGGCTCGAGACGATGCGGCGCGCTTACGCGCATGCCATCGAGGCCGGCTACCGGTTCTATTCCTACGGCGATGCTTGTTTGTTGTTCCGGTAGGTACGCTAGCTGCGGGTGCCGGAGAACGAAGCGGTGCCGAACGCTCCCAGTTTCACGCTGCCGCTGATCGCATCGCCATTGATCGTGCCGGTGAATTCGAGCGTCATTGGCATGGGGTCGGTGATCGATACCTTCCAGCACGCTTCGTTGCCATTGACCGTACCGTCGAAAATGTCCGCCGAATTTCCCTCGGTCCCTTGGCTGCCCGTGAGCGCATTGCCGTCGGTCTTCACCGAAAGGGTGGCCTGACGGTCGCCCATTGGCGTCGACACCAAGAGATTCCAGTTGCCATCTGCGCTCATGTAACGATCCTCCAAAACCGTGGTGAACCTATAAGCTGGGGGCGTAATGTTCAAGCGACGCGAACCACGAAACCGATGAATCTTCGCTTGGAAGATGGAAGCGGCATGCGCCAGTCGTTGCGACTTCATCCGGACTCGCTCTGCCTCGCCGCGACCCGCATTGACGTGGACGTTGCGCGTTCCCGCGCCGGCAGTTTGCTGCTCTCGTATGTCGTGACCGGCAAGATTGGCGATCTTGGTCTGCCGCCCGTCACGGCGGGAGCGCGCACCGATGAGCTCTGGCGGCACACTTGCTTCGAGGTCTTCGTGCGTCCTTTGCCGGGCGAGGCCTACTACGAATTCAATTTTGCGCCCTCGACGCAATGGGCGGCGTATCGGTTCGATGGCTATCGAAGCGGCATGCGTGTCGCGACCGAGATCGGCGCGCCGCGGATCGACGTGCAAGCCACGCCCGAGCGCTACGCCTTGCAAGCCGCGCTCGATTTATCGCGGCTGCCGCGTGACGCAACATGGCGTCTCGGCCTCGCGGCGGTGATCGAAGAAGTCAGCGGTCGGAAATCCTATTGGGCGCTGGCGCACCCGCCTGGCCAGCCGGACTTCCATCATTCCGATTGCTTTGCGCATGAAATTTCTTAAGCGTAGCGGCCATGAGATTTGGCATCGATCGACTGATCGCCGAAGCTGATTTGCGCGCGCCGCTCCGCGGCCGGCGCGTCGCCTTGCTCGCGCATCCCGCTTCGGTCACGGCCGACCTGACGCATGCGCTCGATGCGCTGGCCGCCTGCGGCGACATCACGCTCGCCGCCGCGTTCGGCCCGCAGCACGGGCTGCGCGGCGACAAGCAGGACAACATGATCGAGTCGCCGGATTTTTACGATCCGCTGCACGGCATCCCGGTCTTTAGTTTGTACGGCGACGTGCGCAAGCCGACCGATGCGATGATGGAGACGTTCGATGTCATCCTCGTCGATCTGCAGGATTTGGGTTGCCGGATTTATACGTTCATCACCACGCTGCGCTACATGCTCGAAGCCGCGGCGAAACATAATAAAGCGGTGTGGGTGCTGGAGCGGCCCAATCCGGTCGGCCGGCCGGTCGAGGGCTTGACGCTGCGCCAGGGCTGGCAAAGCTTTGTCGGCGCCGGGCCGTTGCCGATGCGGCACGGGCTCACGCTCGGCGAGCTCGGTTCGTGGTTTGTCAAAACGCTCAAGCTCGATGTCGACTATCGCGTGATCGCGATGCAAGGCTGGCGGCCCGATGCCGCGCCGGGATTCGGCTGGCCGCTCGGTGTGCGCACGTGGATCAATCCCAGTCCCAACGCGCCAAATTTATGGATGGCGCGCGCCTATGCGGGCACGGTGATGGTCGAGGGCACGACGCTCTCGGAAGGCCGCGGTACCACGCGGCCGCTTGAACTGTTCGGCGCCCCCGATATCGACGCGCGGGCGGTGATCAAGGACATGCATGCGCTGGCGCCGCACTGGCTGCACGGTTGCCGGCTGCGCGCGTGCTGGTTCGAGCCGACGTTTCACAAACACGCCGGCGAGCTGTGCAATGGCGTGCAGATCCACACCGAAGGTCCCGGCTACGATCACGCGGTGTTCAAGCCCTGGCGCATCCAGGCGCTTGCTTTCAAGGCGATCCGCCGCTTGTACCCGGATTATCCGCTTTGGCGCGATTTCGCCTACGAGTACGAGCGGGAAAAACTCGCCATCGACGTCATCAACGGCGGCCCGCTGCTGCGCGAATGGGTGGACGATGCGGCTGCGACGCCGCAAGACCTGGATGTGCTGGCTATGAATGATGAGCGGGCGTGGGTGAAGGAGCGGCGCGACTTACTACGCTACTGAAAGCAGCGAACAGGCCATCCACGCCCGCTAGCCGTCGCCATGGGTCCGCTAATTGCTCAATTCCCGACGTTCCGCCGCAAGTCTGCAAACGTCGCGATGGGCCTCACACGTCGGTCTTCAGCACATTTACTTCGAGGCGCCCGAGGCGCCGTCGTAGGTGAAGCCAAGGCTCAGGATGATCTCATTCATCAGCAGAGATTGCTGCAGGGTTCCCTGGTAGGCCGGCAAATCGCCGAGGTACGCGTAAGCCACTTTGTCGGTAAGCTCGAGATAGACTGATTTGTACAGCATGAACCGAAAGCCAAATTCCACGCCGGTCGTCCAGCCATTCACCTGCCACCAGCCATTGGTGAGGCCGATCGCGTTACTCAGCGTTTTGCTCCCGACGTTGTTATCGTATCCCAGGATTGTGTCCGAGGTGTGCGGCAGCATTATTCCCAGACCGCCTTGCCGATGGCAGCGACGCTGAATGTTTCGTTGGTCTGGCCAATCAAGGGATAGCGATAGACCGCGTTGACCATCACGTGGTTGGCGCCGTTATGCAGCACTTCGGAAAAGGTATTACTATCGAGCTGGTAGTTTGCATTGGCCGGCGCGCCGCCAACCAGTCCCGTCACGGCGGCCGTCTGGCCTAAGATGGTCGTGTACTTGGTGTGATCCAAACTGAATTCGACGCCGATCGTGCGCTCGTCATTGATGAAGCGGCCGATGCGAATGTTGTATTGTGGCCCGAACAGACTCGGGCTGAAAATTTCCGGGAACGAGAATTCGTCGGCGCCCTGGACGCCGTGAATGGTGAAGTTGTTGCCCAGGGATGCTTGCGAAACATGGATGTCCGTGGGAGCCCAGTATTCCTTGTTGTATCCCCACGAAAAATACCATTCTCCGTCGCGGAAGAACCGGACAAACGCATTGCCGCTATCTTGGATGGAAGGTTGGAGCTGAACGGACGCCGGTTGCGCGTGCACCGCTGTACCCGCTGTGAGCACAGCTAGGACGCCTGCCTGCATGGCCCAACGCAAGGGACGCAGCACAACCCCCGACCCAATCTCTCCGGCAGTGCAAGAACAACACCCTTCCTAATTGAGCGGGTAAACTGACCCGGATACCGCGATGCTCTCGCTGCCAGAATTAACGCCTCGCTTAGGCAGTATCGTATCAGCTTAACGAGTACTTTGGTAGGACTTAAGCCGACTTCGAGCGCCGGTCAGTGCGATGCGCTCGATATCGATCGCCGCTTTACGGACACTGCCCTCCAATTGCCGCATTGATTGCTCAAACGGCGGTGCTTCAGGACGGGCGTCTTCACCGTCTTCGACCAGCGCGCGCCCTTGAATCCGAGTGGAGGGTTACCCAGATGACTAAAGGGCTGCACAGGTTAGAATCAATGCGAGCGGGTTGGGGATTTCCGGGAACCGTGCTGACGATGCGAACGCCCGCAACGTGCAATAACGGGTAGCGGTTCAACCCCACCGATCGCGAGTTCGCTGAATTTGATCTCAACATCATCGGCGGCCAACCGTGGCCGCATCGACACTGAGGGTTTGTTCGTCATGTCGTTCCGCGAATTACTGATAGTCCCCGTTCACTGCATGACTCGTTGCACGGCGCGATGACCCTCATCCTCACGCTTGCATCGCGCAATCTGTTTCATGACCGGGTTCGATTGATCGCCACGGTCGTTGGCATCGTCTTCTCGATCGTGCTCGTCACCGTTCAGCTCGGAGTCTTCCTGAGCTTCGAGCGCATGGTCACGACAATGATCGATCACGCGCAGGCCGATTTCTGGATCGTGCCCGCCGAAACCAAGAGCTTTGAGGGGTCCTCGCTGCTGGCCGGGCGCGAGCGTCTCCAGGTCTTGTCCGTCGACGGGGTCACGCAGGCGATTCCAGTCGTTGTCGGTTATGCATCCTGGCGAAAACCGAATGGAGGCGCATCGACCCCGGTTCTCGTCGTCGGCGCGCCCACAACCTCCGCCGGTTTGCAGCCATGGAACGTGGTCGAAGGCAGTTTGGACGATCCATCGATGCCCGACGGCGTTGCGATCGACCGGTCGTATTTTGAGCAACTCGGAATCGAGCAAATTCAAGGGCGCGCAGAAATCAACAATCAAAAGGCGCGGGTCGTCGCGGTCACCAACGGTATCCGCTCATTCACGACGACGCCGCAGGTATTCGCGTCGCTCGAGCGCGCGCGAACCTATCTGGGCGTGCCGCCCAATAAGGCCAATTACTTCATCGTGCGCATCGCGCCGAACGCAAATGCCGCGGCAGTTCGCAGCCGGCTTGCCGCCAGCCTGTCCGACGCGGAGGTGCTGACGTCCGAGGAGTTTCGTCACCGCACGCGCGTGTTCTGGCTGTTCGACACCGGCGCCGGAGCTGCTCTCCTCGGCAGCGCCATACTCGGCATCATCGTCGGTACGATCATCGTCGCGCAGACGCTCTACTCGAGCACGAAGGACCATCTCAAGGAGTTTGCGACGCTGCGCGCCATGGGCTCGTCGCGCACTTACATCCTCAAGGTCATTCTCGCCCAGGCGCTCATCAGCGCCGTCGTTGGTTTCTCCATTGCCGCCTCCATCGACCTGGCACTCGTGAAGATGACCGCCGATGCAGCCTTGCCCATTGTCATGACGCCCGAGCTCACCGCGGGCCTATTCGGCCTCACGGTCGCGATGTGCGCGATAGCAGCCATTTCGGCCATCAGGGTCGTGACGCGCATCGATCCCGTCCTGGTGTTCGCGCAATGACAAAAACCATGATCGAGGCAACCGAGGTTGCGATGGCTCTCGGCGAGGGGCCCGGGCGCGTCGACGCGCTCAAAGGTATCAATCTGTCGCTCGCCGGCGGCGAATTGACCTTGCTGATGGGTCCGTCCGGCAGCGGCAAGACGACGCTTCTCTCCGTGCTTGGATGCATGTTGTCGCCGACGATCGGCACCGTACAAATTCGCGGCCGCTCGACGACCGGGCTTAGCTCGGAACAACTGGCTGAACTTCGGCGGGACAATGTCGGGTTCGTATTTCAATCCTATCATCTGTTCCCGACTTTGACCGCTGCGGAAAATGTCCGTTTGGCGCTCGATGTGCGCGGCGAGCACTCGCCGCTGGCGCGGGTCAAGGCGGAAAAAGCCCTCGCGACGGTTGGATTGTCCCATAAGGCGAACGCGTTTCCGCGCGCGCTTAGCGGCGGTGAACAACAACGCGTGGCTATTGCCCGCGCGATCGTAGGAGATGCGTCCGTCATCCTCGCGGACGAGCCGACGGCGGCGCTGGACAGCGAGAATGGCCAGGCCGTTATGACGGTGCTGGCGGAGATCGCCAAGTATCCGGCGCGGGCGATGTTCATCGTCACGCACGATCCGCGCATCATGCCGTTCGCAGACCGGATTCTTCGCATCGAAGACGGCCGGATCGTCAGCGATCAACGGCGCGGCGCAAACCTCAGCGCCGTCCGCCCTCTGAAGTATGCGAGCTGATTGGGGGAGTAATATGCGCACCCGAAACCAGAAACTATCGCTGCTGGCGCTGCTTGTGTTGGGCGTCGCTTCGGCGGCACCGGAATCCGCGCCAAGATTTCGCGCCGATGAACTGCACCCGACGCCGTCCGGTTCGGCGGCCCAGGGCGCAGCGGTCCCAGGCTCCTGGGATGCGGTGACGCTTGGACGCGTCGAGCCGCGCTCGGGCGAGATCAAGATCGCTGCGCCCTTGCCGGGCGGACGGATTGCCGACGTGCTGGTCAAACCCAACGAAGACGTGTTTGCCGGTGAATTGCTGGTTCGCCTCGATGACGAGGAAGCATTGGCGCGCGTGGCCGAAGCCGATGCCCAGGTCGCCCTGCATAAGCGCGCCCGCAACGATCAGTCCGCGCCGGCGGCGTCGGCGGATCGGCGAAAGGCCGAGGATGCGGCCGCCGATTCCGAGCGAAGCCTCGCCGACGCGCGATCCGCGCTGGACAAAACGACCGCCGACTGGCGGGCCGACAGCGCGTCGAAGGTCGATCTCGACGCGGCGCGCTCGGCTTTGTCGCGTGCGCAAGATCGTGTGCGCGAACGGCAGGCCGTGCTCGCCAAGCTCAAGGCTTTGGCCGACACGCCATTGCCAACCCGCCTGGAAGGCGAACTCAATGTAGCCCAGGCCGAATGGCGCGTGGCGGAAGCGGCGCTGGAAAAGACGCAAATCCGCGCGCCGGCCGACGGTGTCGTCTTGCGGGTCAACGCCAGGACGGGCGAATTGGCGGTGCCGTCATTGGAGCCGCCGCTGCTGGTCATTGGCGATGTGTCGGCCTTGCGCGTGCGCGCCGAAGTGAACGAGCAGGATATTGGAAGGATCCGGGCCGGCCAGAGTGTACTGGTTCGCGCCGCGGCGTTTCATGGCCGCGAGTTCGATGGCAAGGTTTCGTCCGTCGCCCGCGCCGTCGGGCCGAGCCGGATCAATTCGGGCGATCCGCGCAAGTTCAACGATGTCGATGTGCTGGAGGTCGTTGTCGATTTGCCGGATCCCGGGCCGCTCGTCGTCGGCCAGCAGGTCGACGTCTATTTCAAATCGGACCAAGCAGAAACCCAATAGCAAATCCGTTTTTGGCTCTTGTGCAACGTTTGGCCGAATCTGACCATCAACATACAACCGCCAAGGCCCTCGGCTTCTACCCGCCCGGTCGCGAGCCGTTGCCGATTGAAAACTAGAACGCGGTTTTATAAAGCCGGAGGTCCGTCCAGCGTTACAGATATCGTTGATGTCAGTGGTGTAGCGCCTCAATACTTGCACTCCCCGGCGTCAAAATGGCATCGCCTCGCGCACGTTGGCTCCACCGCCGACGTAGGCTAATGATCCCGCGCCCCAGAGGACGCGAGAACTGATGCCCTTCTCCTTCCGCCTCACGGCCACCGACGGCGCCGCGCGCGCCGGCGAAATGACGACGGCGCACGGCGTCGTGCATACGCCGGCTTTCATGCCGGTCGGCACCCAGGCCGCGGTCAAGGGTGTGCATCATGACGACGTGCGCGCCTCCGGCGCCGAGATTCTGCTCGGCAATACCTATCATCTGATGCTGCGGCCGTCCGCCGAGCGGGTCGCCGCGCTCGGCGGGCTGCACGCTTTCATGCGCTGGCCGTATCCGATCCTCACCGATTCCGGCGGCTTCCAGGTGATGTCGCTGGCGCCGCTACGCAAGATCACGGAGGAGGGCGTCACCTTCCGCTCGCACATCGACGGCGCGATGGTGGAGCTGACGCCGGAGCGCGCCATGGAGGTGCAGATTCTGCTCGGCTCCGACATCGCCATGCAGCTCGACGAATGCGTCAAGCTTCCGGCCGAGCGGCGCGATATCGAGCGCGCCGTGACGCTGTCGCTGCGCTGGGCCGAGCGCTGCAAATGCGCCTTCGCAGGCGCGGCGCCCGGCCGCGCGCTGTTCGGCATCGTGCAGGGCGGCGACGATCCAACATTGCGCCAAGACAGCGCACGCGCGCTCACCGATATCGGCTTCGACGGCTACGCCATCGGCGGGCTCGCGGTCGGCGAGACCCAGGACGTGATGCTGAAAATCGTCGCCGAGACCGCGCCGGCACTGCCGGCGGAACGGCCGCGCTATCTGATGGGCGTCGGCACGCCGGCCGACCTCCTCGAAGCGGGGGCGCGCGGCATCGACATGTTCGATTGCGTGCTGCCGACGCGCAACGGCCGCCACGGGCTGGCCTTCACGCGGTTCGGTCCGATCAACATCAAGAACGCGCACCACGCCGACGATCCGCGGCCGCTCGATGCGGAAAGCCGCTGTCCGGCGGCGCGCGATTTTTCCCGCGCCTACCTGCACCACTTGTTCAAGGTCGGCGAGACGCTCGGCGGCACGCTCCTTTCGCTGATCAATCTCTACTATTACCAGGACTTGATGGCGGGCGCGCGCGCCGCCATCAGCGCCGGCCGCTTCGCCGACTATGTCGCGGAAACGAAGGAACAGTGGGCCGCCAGAAGCGATTTTCGCGAGGATGGCATCTAACAAAAGGAAACCCGCCGGCCGCGGAATACGCGGGACCGACGGGTTACTCGACGCGCTGGGTACTGACGCAAACCAACCAGCGTCACGCTACGCACGCAACGAACATCACATTCGCACTCTTGAACGCCCAGTCGCCATCCTGGTTCCGTTGCCGCAACACGGCCTCAGGGATTTTGCGCGAAGTTTGTGGCGTCGGTACGACGCCTTTATGAAACTGCCATGGCCTTCCGGCTTGAAAATTCGATTCAAGACACCCGCCTAGATCGCGGCGCGCATTGCCGAAACCCGGTCGCCCCGGCATAATTTCGGTCAAGCCGGGCCGATCAGCCAACTCTCGATGCCCCAAGGCCAGCCGCGCCAGTCGGCAATCGCCCATGCGCGCGCTCAGAATGGAGACTGCCATGAGCGAGGTGAGGCACCGCACGATCGAGACCAACGGAATTGCTATGCACGTGGCGGAGCAGGGCGAAGGCCCGCTGGTCGTGCTCTGTCACGGCTTTCCGGAGTCCTGGTATTCCTGGCGCCATCAGCTCCGGGCCTTGGCCGAAGCCGGCTTCCACGCGGTCGCCCCGGACATGCGCGGCTATGGCCGCACCGATGCTCCCGCCGAAATCGAAAAATACACGCTGCTGCATCTGGTCGGCGACATGGTCGGGTTGCTGGATGCTTTAGGCGAAAAAACCGCGGTGATTGCCGGTCACGATTGGGGCGCGCCGGTCGCCTGGCACGCGGCGCTGCTGCGCCCCGACCGCTTTCGCGGCGCCATCGGCCTGAGCGTACCGTTCCTGCTGAGAGGGTCGAAGCGGCCGACCACCATGATGCCGCAGGACGCCGATGCGATGTTCTATCAGCTTTATTTCCAGGAGCCCGGCGTGGCCGAGGCGGAGCTTGAGCGCGATCCATATGTGACCATTCGCGCCGTGCTCTTCGGGGGCTCGGGCGAAGCTTCGCGCCGCCGCGAACCCGGCGAGCCGGTCGGCATGGTGGCGCGCCAGCGCGGCTTCCTCAGGGGCCTGACCAGCCCGCCGCCGCTGCCGTCCTGGCTGTCGGACGAGGATGCCAAGTATTACGCGGAAGAATTCAAACGCACGGGTTTTCGCGGCGGCTTGAACTGGTACCGGAATATCGATCGCAACTGGGAGCTGCTGGCACCCTTTGCGGGCCTGAAGGTGACGGTGCCCGCGCTCTATGTTGCCGGCGACCGCGATCTCGTTGTCGCCTTCCGGGCGGTGGACAAGCTCCTTCCCAGTCTCTCCAAATTCGTGCCTGACCTGCGCGGCACGATCATGCTACCCGGCTGCGGCCACTGGACCCAGCAGGAGCGGGCCGGCGAGGTCAATGCGGCCATGATCGGGTTCCTCCGCGGCCTGCCATGAGACGGTCTGCCGCCGAGCCGGGCGGGTAAAATCACAAAAATTCCTTGTTTCCGGCGCGCCCGCGTCTCAAACGTGCGTTTGAATTTCAGTCGTTCGTTTGAAATGCACCGCAACGAGGTCCCATGTTGGCGTTACAGGAACTGAAGCGGCCGGTCGGCGACCACAGCATCGTCCGGCCGCTATGCCCGAACTGCGGGCGGTCGATGCACCTCACGCGCACCATGCCGCGGACCGGCGGCCTTCCTGACTTGCGGACCTTCAGCTGCGGCGAGTGCGGCGTTTGGTCGACCGAAGCCACTCCCGACCGAGTCAACCGCGGCGCGACCTGAACGATCGCGGCGGAACACTGAATGCGGCGATGGACTGACATCGCCGGCCTGAGCCCCAAGCGCGCATTTCGTCCCCCGGGCGCGCTTGGGGTTTCTTTCCTCCAGACAGCACGTCTGCGCCAGCGGCTTTCGCCGCTAGAAGTTTTCCGATCAGTATTTGAGCCGGTACGAAAAATTGTACGGGGAGTTCGCAATGGGACAACGCCCGTCAGACGGTTTCCGACAAAATCAATCAGTTTTCTGACAGTTTCAGCGGGGGCAGATGGCACGGCGAAGGAGCCCCTTTATCAATCGAATCACTGGTTAGCAGCTGGCGGACTGGGTTGCGATGGCGTCGCGGTATCCGGTTCGGCGGGCTTGCTGGGAGCTTTCTCTGTCGCGGGCGGTGCATGGTGGTGGTACCGGTGATGGTGCCAAGGCCAGCCCCATGGTGGCGGCAGCCAAAACCGGGGAAAATACCAGTGCCAATAGTGCCGGTGCCAATGATGATGGTGATGCCACGCGGCCAGTTCGAGATTGTCCGCAGTAGTCGCCCCTCGCAACTGGCTCGGCGTTGTCGCCATCATCGCGGCGACCGGTTGTGCCGGAACCTCCATTGCAAGGATCGCTGCAATTGCAGCGGTAACGATGGGCCTGTGCAGATACAACCTCCCGCCGTTCCTCTGTCGCGCTATGAACTCTGCCATAACAGCGACGCCGGCAACAGCACCCAACAGCACCGATGCCGAGCTAACTTGGGCGCAGCCTGAACGGCCGCGGCGTGAAAACGGAACGCGGTTGTGGACTATGACACCGCCGGCCTGAGGCCCAAGCGCATTTCGTCCCCCGGGCGCGCTTGGGGTTTCTTTCCTTAAAGATCGCGGGGCGTCGACAAATACCTGAAGTTCGACCCGATACACTCGCTGCACTATGCGGCGGCCGACGCGCGCCTCATGGTTGACACGCTGACGGAAAAGGCAGGGCCGCTGCACACGGAAGTAATACCCAAGCTCCTGGTGACCGATGGCGACACCCCGCCGACCGCGGCCAAAATTCAGGATGCACTACTCCTTTTCCACGACGCGGGACCGGACGACACGGTGGTGCTGTTTCTTGCCGGCCATGGTGAGAATGAGGGCGCCGATTATCTGTTCATGCCCCAAGATGCCGATTACAATGGAAAGTATTATGTGCCGTCGACGGTGGTGAAATGGTCGGTGCTGCAGCAGGCGTTACAGGACGCCCAGGGCATCCGCATCATGTTCGTCGACACCTGCCATTTGGGCGGCGCTCATAATCCGCGGCAAGGATGCGGCGGACAAGAATATCGTGGTGTTCTCGGCAACTGATAGCGCCACAGAAGCGCAGGAGCGTGACGATCTCGGCCACGGCATCTTCACCTATGCGCTTGCCGAAGGACTAAATGGCAAGGCGGAAAGGAAGAAAGGCGCCATGAATATCACGGCGCTGTTTAATTTCGTGTCTAATGAAGTCTCCGATCTCTCCAATGGTGAACAGGAGCCGACCTTTAGCGCGGAGGGCGTGAAGAATTTTGTCCTCGCGAAACCGTAGCCGATACCAGCATGGTGCGCCAACCACGCACCTGGCCTTAATATCGATCCATCACAATTCGTTTCGATTTTCTCCGCGCGTCTGCTGCAATGCAGGAGTCAGGAATTGGCCCTGAACGTCGCTTGGTGCTACGCAGCGATATGTCTGCACCTGGATGAAAAGCGGAAGTCGCAAGAGCACGCTCGAAACGACGCTGACGACCGAAACGGTTATCGGCGCTGGATAGACACCCCGGCTAGGGAGCCATAAGGTCATGTCGGGTCAGGGCTTCCCAGGGAGCAGTATCTGCATGGCCGAAGAGCGTCTCCAAAGGAGGCTCGCAGCAATCCTGTCAGCCGATGTGGTTGGCTACTCGCGCCTCATGGGTATCGACGAGGCTGGAACTCTTGCCCGTTTGAAGGCCATGAGGCGCGACCTCCTCGATCCGCTGATCGCGGCTCATTCGGGCAGGACGTTCAAACTCATGGGCGACGGCGCGCTGGTGGAGTTCGGGAGCGCCGTGGACGCTGTCACCTGCGCGATCGAGGTCCAGAAGCAGGTCCAAGAACGCAATGCGGGCAGCCCCGAAGACAGTCGGATACAGTTCCGGATCGGCATCAATGTCGGTGACATCATCGTCGATGGCGACGACATCTATGGTGACGGCGTGAATGTCGCCGCCCGGATCCAGGCGCTAGCGGACCCCGGCGGCATCTACATATCGCGTGGTGCTGCGGAGCAGGTGCGCGACAAGGTCCCGATCAAAATCGAGACGCGCGGGGAGCAGACTGTCAAGAACATCGCGCGGCCGATCGAGGTATTCTGCATCATCGCCGATGATCGCGACGCGATCGTCGTGGCCGTAAATAAATCCGAGATCCATGTTCAGACTCCGATGGTCGCCGACAAGCCATCGATTGCCGTGCTGCCTTTCCAAAATATGAGCGGCGACCCGGAACAGGAATACTTTGCAGACGGCATCGTCGAAGACATCATCACCGCCCTGTCGCGTTTTAGGCAGTTGTTCGTGGTCGCTCGTAATTCAAGCTTCACCTACAAAGGTCGCGCCGTGGACGTGAAGCAGGTCGGCCGCGAGCTGGGGGTGCGGTACGTGTTGGAAGGTAGCGTTCGTAAGGCGGCCAACAGGGTGCGCATTACCGGACAGCTCATCGACGTATCAAATGGGGCTCATCTCTGGGCGGATCGTTTCGATGGCGGGATCGAGGACATCTTCGACCTGCAGGATCAGGTGACCGCCAGCGTCGTCGGCGCCATTGCTCCGAAGCTGGAACAGGCGGAGATCGAGCGGGCGCGCCGCAAGCGATCCGACAGTCTCGATGCCTATGACCTCTATTTGCGCGCGCTTCCGTATGTGAACGCGAAGTCGCTCGACGAGACGAAGTTGGCCCTGCCGCTGTTGGAGCAGGCGCTCGCCATCGACCCCGACTATGCCATTGCGCACGCCTACGCGGCCTGGTGCCACGAGCAGCTGTTCATGCATGGCGGCCACGACGCCGATGACCGCAGCATTGCGCTACGCCATGCACGAGCCGCGCTCGCGAGCGGGCGCGACGACAGTTCGGCCTTGGCGATCGGCGGCTTCGTGGTGGCGATGCTTGATCGCGATTTTGCCACCGCACTGAGTGTGCTCGACCAGTCGCTCGCGCTTAACAGCAACTCCGCGCTGGCATACGGCTTCAGCGCGTTGGTTCGTGCTATGCACGACGACCACGATAGGGCGATCGAACACGCGGAGCGGGCGCTGCGACTGAGCCCATTTGACCCGCTGCGCAACGTACCGCAAGCGGCGTTAGCGATCACCTATTTCGTCAGCGGCAATTTCGAACGGGCGGCCGCGGCCGCGGCCGATGCTCACATAGGCAGCCTTCGATACGCCATACAGCTGGCCTCGACGGTTCGCCTAGGAAAGCTCAACGAAGCGCGTGTGGCGGTGGCGCGACTCATTGAGGCTGTACCGGATTTCACCGTCGCGGGCTTTACGGCCCGGCTCATCTCTTCACAGCCAGAATTGGTTGCGGCCATCTCCAGCGCGTTGACCGAAGCCGGCTTGCCGTGAGGCAATGGCCGTGATGGAACCATGTGCAGTTCAATCGCTCGATCTCCTGAGGGAGGTTGAGGACACCTCCATCCTCAGGACAGGGTATCTCGCCCCCCGGAAGTTGGGTATGCATCGCAATAATCAAGACAATGATGGTTTACAGCTTGTCTTTGGCCCCCGCCGGCTTCAATTGCTGGCAGGGCTGGAACACGGTCGGAGCATTCCATCGCCGGACACCGCGCGCAATTTAGGTTTTATTTTCCCGCGAAATGCCCGGATGGGGCCGATGGAACGTGAAGGGCGTGGCGGTAAAGGGCTGCGGTGCCTCACCTTCCCTCAGGTCGTCTTCATGGGAATCGCACCAAAATAGTCGCTCTTGCCGATGTCAACCCCGTAATGACGCAGAATCGCATAAGCGGCCGTAACATGGAAATGGAAGTTCGGCAGCAGAAAATGGTTGAGGTAATCGTCGCCCTTCATGTGACCCTTATTGGTCGGGCCGAGCGGGAACGTGATCTCACGATCGGCAGACGAGTCGACCTCCTTGCGGTCGAGCGTCTTCAGATAGGCTACCGTTTTTGCCAGTCGCGCCTTGAGTTGATCGATGGTCGTCTCATTATCTTCGTAGCGGGGCGGCTCGACGCCCGCGAGGCGCGCGGAGCCGTTCTTAGCGTTATCCGCCGCCACCTGCACCTGACGAGCGAGATCGAACATGTTGGGGAACAGACGCGTATGAAGAAGCACTGCGGGGTCGATTTTTTTGGCGACCGCATAAGCAGCGGCTTTGTCGAGAATGGCCGACAGCGCATTCAGACTGATTTCGAAACTCGGGAGGGAGGCCTGAGACATTGAAAATGTCATGGAATGTATCCTTGGGCTTGATGAATTGGCGGTGGGAGATTCGCGAGTGATCGGATAGCAAACAGAGCGATGCCCGATGGGCCCAGCCGCGTGCTCAACTCTACCCTTTCTACCGTCCGCGGTACATCAATTTGACTAAAGCGGGAGGTAAAGCCGACATTGCGAAGACATCGTGAATGTGTCGAGTTTGACCGATTTTGTTGAATAAGTCGGTTAGTAATTCGGAATGAATTGGCCTGGCCATTCGAAGGGCGCCGATTGCGGGCAGCTGATAGTCTCAGGCTGGGTGAGGGCTTGGCATCGGTATCAGCTTCGCTAGCTTTCGGAGGTTTTGGGCGGTTGCTGCGAGAAGGAACTCATCGCGCGCACCATTCGGTCCTCTTAATCTGAGCCGATCGAGCCTGAGAATGCGGGCTTGTTGCGTTGATTGCGTTCTTGCTTCTTTCGCCCCTGATGGCCCCCCACCCACGACGAATTCCCACGGCTTAGCGCGGTAAATTTCGGTCAGTCCGCGATGGTCCACGAGTTTGACGCCGATCAAAAACACAATGGTCGCCAGGACGGCATTTGGCAAATGGCTGAGTGGTCCTGTGAAAAAAAGCAGCACGAGCAGAACCATCCAATTGCTGCAAATCAATGAGCCGTGGTGTTTCCTCACTAAGCTGAACGCTGCCCCTGATCCGGTTAGCCTTTTTGGGAAGACCGATGTATTTCGTTTGTTCGCTCATTTTGGCAGTCAGTGTGCTTTTTGCTCCGGCCGTCGCTGTCGCACAAATACAGCCCGGCAGTGCGGGAGGAACGATTGGCAAGCACGAAAAATCAATTTCGGGAGGGGTTGAACAGCCAACAACCATGAGACGTGAGAGCCGCCCAAGACCTCGCCCGGCTTCGAAGGTCACCGCAGTCCATCACGGTCCCCGTCCGGCCGCGGCTCCTCCGCCAGAAACGAATAGCGGGGCTGCCTGCGGGATCGGCAGTGACGCGCGAACTACATCAATCTGCCATTAGGCGCCGCAGCATTGAACGAAAGGAGGCTAAGGCGCTGCTCGACGAGTTGCACGCCTGACCAGCGATCTCGAAGACCGTCCAACTTTGTTGCAGCGCATGAGTCTCCTCATGACCCGGATCGGAAGTCGCAGTAAATGAGTGGCACTTCCGCCTCGCCTGCTCTCTGTTATTGGGCGACGGGGGCATCACCCTCACCACCTCCACCGCAAACTAAATTATCGACGCATCCTTGTGCTTTGGTCTCGGTACCTACAGATATAAAAAGGTAGGCAGTAGCCTGCCCGAGCTGCCCACAAAACGGCGATATGCCGAAGTCTCCGTTCAGCCACTGGCAGCGCTGTTGTCATCGGCTGGCACAATTCGAATCTCAAAATTTGATACTGGCTTGCATTGCGGATGCTGTCTGCACCCGCAGACCGGTGGCGCACGCGAATGAGTGCAAGATGCCCTTTGATATTTTCTCTAACCCGCGATGGAGTGAACAGATGAATCTTCTTCCGAGACTGTGGACGACGAGCCCAGAGCTAACATCAGATCCGTTTCGTGCCATGCGGCGCGAGATGGAGAACGCACTTCGTGCTTTCGATCAGAATTCTTCCGCTGCCGACATTGGGGCTGGCGCGCCAGCGATCAGTGTGGCGGAAACAACGGATGCCTTTGAAGTGACGGCCGAACTTCCCGGCGTGGACGAAAAAGATATCAAGGTCAGCCTGGATCAAAACCAGCTGGTCATTTCCGGTGAAAAAAAGGCGGAGAGCACGACAGAAGAAAAGGACTGGCATGTCGAGGAGCGGAGCTACGGCTCATTCTACCGATCAATGTCCCTGCCATTCGAGCCGGAGGACGGAGCTGTCGACGCCTATTTCGACAAGGGCGTGCTGCATCTCACGATCAAAAAGCCCGCCAAGGCTATAAAGACCACCAAGACAATCGATATCAAGGCAGCCCCTGCGACCAAATCGGGCGCTGCACCGAGGAAGGCCGCCTAATCCATAGCGACCGTTGTAAGGATGACCGGAGACCGGAATTGATAACTCAGTTCCGATCTTCGGATTTTATCGGGTGCTGTTATTTCAATCTAATAACAGGCGGTTTTTGCTGCGGTGCATGAGTCCGCTTGTGCTGAACGTCGCTTAGTGCGACGCAGCGATATGTCGGCAATTGGGGCATAAGCGGAAGTCGCGCGCACACCGTCAATGTGTAGCGTTTGACCCATGGAAGTCGGGTAGGATCGAGGCGCGGATCGGGCTTCGAATGATGCCGACGTTTCCTCGATCCTCCCTATCATTCCGTACGGCGGGTTTTCCCCAGTACGGCTGGAAGGCTGGCTTTCCAAACGGTGCCTTCCTGGATCGTCAGCAGCTTAAGCTTGCTCCCAGCATGCGCCGTCCGACGTCCAGTTTGCATCGTCCTTCGTGCACTTCGTCATCGCACGGTGATCCTGCACTGTGTCAGGCCGCAGACTTGATCGCCCAGGGGTCCTCGCTCGGGTCCGGGTTATAGTGTCCCGGTCCGTCATCACTTAATCGACCCCATCCGTCCCACTCGCGGGCACACCGCGATTTCGCCGCATGGCGGCTTATACGCGATGCCTTCGCTGTGCGGGAGCGCCTAGGCGACCCGCGAGTGGTTCCGGGCTTTCGCTGCTCATTCCGTCCTGACATGCCGCCCTCTCTGACCCCGGGGAGTTCGATCGTCGTTTCAGTCCAGTGCACCGACGTCGACATTGGCCTTCGCCACGGACCAAAGGGCTCGGCACTCCCGATGTTCCCGCAATCCGTTTCGCGCGGGGCACGGTTTTCGGGGCTACTCTGGTTGACAACTGCTACGGCCTGTCAGGTTGCTGGCCCCCCTGTACGGACCTGACCGGTCTCCCGGCCAACGGGGGCGTTTACTTCCAGGCTTTCAGTGGGTCGGTCGTCCTTCCCGCTGCTGGATATGACTACAACAGTAACTGGACTCTTCTGTTGACGGGACTTTCACCCGCAGGAATGGCAGCTAGCCTCGCTGCACTGGTCCG
>JBEKJZ010000043.1:0-27958 GCA_050010955.1 Xanthobacteraceae bacterium
CTGGTCCGCGCCCTGATCGTGCACGCGCTCAAACAAACGCTCGCCCGCGAATCGACCCGCGCGGCGACGACGGGCGGCGGCGCCACCATCGCGGCGTTCAAGCCGGCGGCCGGCGCGCCGCGGCGCAGCTGGGACTGGCGGCGCTCGCCGGCGCGGCCCGGCGATCCGGGCCGCTGGCGTGGCGGCAGCGGTTTTGCCGAGCCGGCGCAGGCCTCGTTCGATACCGGGACGCCGGCAGTCGATCTCGGCGTATCCTTCGATGCCGGCATCGCTGCCGACTTCACCGCCGATGCGCTCGACCATCCGCTCGGCGCCGCGCGCGCGCAGGTCCACGACACCTACATCGTGGCGCAGACCGGCGATGCGCTGATCATCGTCGACCAGCACGCCGCCCACGAACGCATCGTCTATGAGAAGCTCAAGGCCGCGATCGAGAAGAGCGGCGTCGCCCGCCAAATTCTGCTCATCCCGGAAATCGTCGAGCTCGACGAAGCCGATGTCGAGCGGCTTCTGGCTCGCGCCGAAGAATTGGCGCATTACGGGGTCGTGCTCGAATCCTTCGGCCCGGGCGCGGTGGCGCTGCGCGAGACGCCGGCACTTTTGGGCGAGATCGACGGCGCCGGCCTCATCCGCGACCTTGCCGAGCATATGAGCGAATGGGACGAGGCCTTGCCGCTCGAACGCCGGCTGATGCAGGTCGCTTCGTCGATGGCTTGTCACGGCTCGGTGCGCGCCGGACGAAAGCTCAAGCCGGCCGAGATGAACGCGCTGTTGCGCGAGATGGAAGTCACGCCCAATTCCGGCCAGTGCAATCATGGCCGTCCGACCTATGTGGAATTAAAGCTCACCGATATCGAACGGTTGTTTGGGCGCAGATAGCTATTTGTTAGATCGGCCGCAGGAAAATGAACTCGGTGTCGTCGTAGCGCCGTCGCTCGATCTCGTTAAAACCTTCGGGTGCGACGAAAGCGGGCTTGACCGCCTCCTCGACGACAATGAGCGCCTCGGGAGCCAACCAGCCGCCAGCGCGTGCCGCGGCAAGTGCCGGCGCGGCAAGCCCGCGTCCGTACGGCGGATCGAGGAAGACGAGCGAGAATGGGGCGAGCGGATGGGCGGGGCCGAGCTTGGTGGCGTCGCGGCGAAAGATGCGCGAGGCGCCGCCGAGACCGAGCGCGGCAACGTTCTCGCGCAGCAGCGCGCGCGCCTCCGCGCTCTCGTCGATGAACAGCACAAACGCGGCGCCGCGCGAGGCCGCTTCGATGCCGATGGCGCCGGTGCCGGCAAACAGATCGAGCACGCGCGCGCCGGTGATGGGATCGCCGTAGGCGTGCAGGAGAATATTGAACAGCGACTCGCGCAAGCGGTCGGCGGTCGGCCGGATCGCCTGCGATTTCGGAGGTACGAGCGCGCGCCCGCGCAAGCGTCCGCCGACGACCCGCATCAGAGCATGATCCGCACAAGTGGATTTCGACTTTCCGACAAGATCATGCTCCACTCAATACTTGGAGTGCCAATCGATTCAAGTGAAGCGATGCGCTCTATTTTCCTCGCCGCGGCCGCTGACGGGAGGAGCGATCGGGCGCGCCACGGCGGCCCGGCCGATCGCGCTTTGGTGCGCTGCTTCCCGGCTGGTGGGGCGGTTTGCTCTGACCGAAGCGCTCGACCAGCACACGGCGCCCCTTGCGGTCGGTGAGCAGCCCGGCGCGCGGCTTTTCCGCCGATCGTTCAGCCGGCTTTTCGTCCTCGCGGCGCGAGCCGCGGAATTTGCGCCGCAGCTTCTTGGCTGGGCGATCCTCTTCAGGTTGGCGCCAGGCGTGGGCCGGGGAAGTCGGTCGCGGCCGACCCTTGCGGCGTGGTTCGGATTGATCTGCATCATCACGCCGAGGGGCGCCCCCACGGGTTCGGCCCCGTTCATCCTTCGAAGGTCGCTTCGCGGCTGGCTCAGGATGACGATGCAAATCACGCGGGAGATCGGCTTGTTTGGCAATCGGCGCGGAAAAATCCGCGCCGGCGAGTACCACGAGGCGCTCGCCGAGCTGAGCGCGCAGCACCCGCGTCGGCACTTCCTCGACCGCGCCCTCGGCCAGATCGCCGAGTTGAAAGGGGCCGAACGAAATCCGGATGAGCCGCGTGACCATGAGGCCCAGATGGCCGAGCACGTTACGTACCTCGCGGTTCTTGCCCTCGCGGATGGCGAAAGTCAGCCACAGGTTCGAGCCCTGCACGCGGTCGAGCGTGGCCTCGATCGCCTCGTAACGGATACCATCGACCGTCACGCCGGCGCGCAGTTGGTCGAGCTGTGCCTGCGTCACCGCGCCGTGCGCGCGCACGCGGTACCGCCGCAGCCAGCCGGTCGCGGGCAGTTCGAGGACGCGGGCGAGCGCCCCGTCGTTGGTGAGGAGCAGCAGCCCTTCGGTATTGAAATCGAGTCGGCCGACGCTGATCAGGCGGGGCAGGTGGTTGGGTAGACGCTGGAACATGGTCGGCCGGCCTCGCGGGTCGGCGTGCGCGGTCAAAAGCCCGCGCGGCTTGTGATAGAGGAACAGCCGGGTGCGCTGGCGCGCCGGCAGCGCTTCGCCGTCGACCTCGATGCGGTCGCGCGCGGCGACGTTGAGCGCGGGGGAGCGGATCACCGTGCCGTTGACGGCGACGCGCCCGGCGGCGATCCACGCCTCGGCCTCGCGGCGTGAGGCAAGCCCGGCGCGGGCGATCACCTTGGCGATGCGCTCGCCGCCATTGTCGAATTGACTGTTGTCGTCCATGACTGTCTCCGGCAATAGACCCGGGCGGTCGCTCAGGCAATCGGCGATGACATCGTTCATGACCATGGCGCTGCAGGAAGCGCGCGCCGCCGGCGAAAGCGGCGACGTGCCGATCGGCTGCGTCGTCGTGCATGGCGGCACGGTCGTCGCGCGAGCCGGCAATCGCACGGTGGCGGACCGCGACCCGACGGCGCATGCCGAGCTTGTCGCCATCCGCGCGGCGGCGGCGGCGCTCGGCTCAGAGCGGCTTGCCGATTGCGACCTCTATGTCACGCTCGAGCCATGCGCGATGTGCGCGGGGGCGATCGCGTTCGCGCGCATCCGCCGGCTCTATTACGGCGCCGCCGATCCAAAGGGCGGCGCCGTCGACAACGGCGTGAAATTCTTCGCTTCGCCTTCGTGCCACCATCGGCCGGAGGTCTATGGCGGACTGGCCGAAGCGGAGGCGTCGGCGCTGCTCAAAAACTTCTTCGAGGAACGGCGCTAGCCGGAGGGAACAGACCATGAGTGCGGAAGCGCGATTGAAAGAGTTCGGTTTAGTGTTGCCGGTGTTGGCGAAACCGGTCGCCAATTATCTGCCGTACCGGCTCGCCGGGGACCTCCTGTTTCTATCCGGCCAGGGTCCGCGCGACGAACAGGGGCGTATGTTGATCGGCAAACTCGGGGCCGAAGTCAGCGTCGAGGAAGGTTATCGGCGCGCACGGCTCGTCGGCCTCGGGCTTCTTGCCGCCATGCGCGAAGCGCTCGGTTCGCTCGACCGTGTTGATTTCATCGTAAAGTTGCTCGGCATGGTCAACGCGGTGCCGAATTTTAACGACTCGCCGAAAGTCATCAACGGCTGCTCTGATCTGTTCGTCGAGGTATTCGGCGATGCCGGTCGCCACGCCCGCTCGGCTGTCGGCAATGTCATGCTGCCTAACCAGATCTCGGTCGAGATTGAGGGCATCGTCGCGGTCAAGCCATAAGGGCGCGCCGTCACCCGAAGCGGGCCACCCCGCCATGTCAATTCCGCGGGTGACGATCAGATCACTGGATTCCACGCGATCGGAACCAGGCGGTATCTGGCGCCGTCCTTCTCGACGTGGCCCATGGACGGGAAGCTGAAGTGGAAGCCCACCACCAGCGCCTTTTCGGCCGACGCCATGTCGTAGAACTTGTGCCGGGTCGTTTGCGCCTGCTCCTGATCGACGTCGTAGACCACATGCCAATCCGGGTTGCGCAGGAAGAATTCCGGAATGTTGGTCACGTCGGACTGCAGCAGAATCGTGGAGGAGCCGGAGGCGATCACGAAGGCGGTGTGCCCCGGCGTGTGGCCCGGCGCCGCCACCGAAGTGATGCCGGGCATGACTTCCTTGTCCCATTCGTACTTGGTCACCTTGGACTCGATGCCGGCGTAGACTTTCCTCACGTTGGCGAAGTAGTTCTTCATCATCTCGTTGGACTGGGCCTTGGCGGCACTGTCCTCGCTCATCCAGAATTCCCAGTCTTTCGCCGGCGCCATGATCTCGGCGTTGGGAAAGGCCATCGTGCCATCGGCGGCGCGGATGCCGTTGGTGTGATCGGGATGCAGATGCGACATCAAGACGACATCGATGCTGGTGGCATCGACGCCGGCGGCGGCGAGATTGCGCAGCGTGCGGCCGACCGCGCCCTTGCTCGACTCGAAGGCGGCGCCGCCGAAGCCGCAGTCGATCAGCACCAGCTTGCCGCCGGCATTGATGAGCTGCGGGTTGAACGGCACCGTCACCATGCCCTCGGGCATGTAGGCGGCCGCCGCAGCGGCGAGCGCCTCGGCCTTCGGCACGTTGCGCACGAACGCGTCGGTCAGCGGGAATGTGCGCGCACCGTCGTTGATCGAGGTGCATTCGAAGCTGCCGACCTTGTAACGATAAAAACCGGGCGCCTGCGCGCCGGACGGCGGCGCGGCGGCCTGAGCAGTCGACGTTGCGAACGGGGTCAGCGCGGCGGTGGTGCCAGCCGCGGCGGCGGTGGTCAAAAGACGGCGGCGGTTTAAGTCTGTCATGGGTCATCTCCCCTGGCTGCGTTGCGTTGATCGGCATTCATCCAATTGCCGCAGGCTTTGTCGCTCGAATATAGCAGCCTCCCCGCGGGTCAGCCTATCGAGCTTTGCCGCCGTTTAAATTCCGCCCGGCGCGCGTGCAGGATCGGCTCGGTGTAGCCGTTCGGTTGGACCGCGCCTTTGAAAACAAGGTCGCAGGCCGCGGCAAAGGCGACCGACGATGCAAAATGCGGCGCCATCGGCGAATAGGCCGGATCGCCGGCATTCTGCTTGTCGACGACGGCCGCCATGCGCTTCATCGTGTCCATCACTTGCTGCTCGGAGGCGATGCCGTGGCGGAGCCAATTGGCGATGTGCTGGCTGGAAATGCGCAAGGTCGCGCGATCCTCCATCAGCGCGATGTTGTTGATGTCGGGAACTTTCGAACAGCCGATACCCTGCTCGACCCAGCGCACGACGTAGCCGAGGATGCCCTGCGCGTTGTTGTCGAGCTCCTGCTGGACTTCCTCGGGAGACCAGTTCACGCCGCGGGCGACCGGGACGGTCAAAATGTCGTCGAGACTGGCGCGCGCCCGTGACGCCAGATCGCTTTGTCGCCGAAAGACATTGACCTTGTGATAGTGCGTCGCATGCAGCGTCGCCGCGGTCGGCGAGGGGACCCAGGCGGTATTGGCGCCGGCCTCGACCTGCGCGATTTTCTGCCTGAGCATCGCGGCCATCAGGTCGGGCATCGCCCACATGCCTTTGCCGATCTGAGCGTGGCCGGGCAGGCCGCAAGCCAGCCCGATATCGACATTCCAGTCTTCGTAGGCCTTGAGCCAGGGTTGATTGCGCATCTCGCCCTTGCGCACCATCGGCCCGGCTTCCAGAGACGTGTGGATCTCGTCGCCGGTACGATCAAGGAAGCCGGTGTTGATGAAAAACACCCGGGATTTCACCGCGCGGATGCACTGCATGAGATTGACGGTCGTCCGCCGTTCTTCGTCCATGAGGCCGACCTTGAGCGTGTGGCGCGGCAAACCGAGCATGTCCTCGACCGCGGCGAAGAGATCGTCGGTGAACTTGACCTCATCCGGTCCGTGCATCTTCGGCTTGACGATGTAGATCGAGCCGGTCCGGCTGTTGCGGAATGGCTCCTCGCCTTTGAGATCATGGAGCGCGATCAAACTCGTGATCGCGGCATCGAGAATGCCTTCGGGAGCGGGGTTACCCTCGCGGTCGAGCACGCTTTCGTCCATCATCAGATGACCGACGTTGCGGATAAGCATCACGCTGCGGCCCGGGAGCACCACCGCGCCGCAGTCGGGCTGCGTATAGTGGCGGTCCGCGGCGAGCCGACGGGTAAGGGTCTTGCCGTCCTTTTGAAAAGTCTCGACCAGCGTTCCCTGGCACAGGCCGAGCCAGTTGCGATAGGCCGCCACCTTGTCCTCAGGATCGACCGCGGCGATCGAGTCCTCCAGATCCACGATGGTCGTCAGCGCTGCTTCGAGCACGACATCGGCAATGCCGGCGGCATCGTCGCGGCCAACCGGATGCGCGCGATCGATGACGATCTCGATATGCAGGCCGTTGTTGACCAGCAGTATGGCTTCGGGTGCATCCGGACGGCCGCGATAGCCGCGAAACTGCTTGGCATCGGCAAGTCCGGCCATCGCACCGTCTTTGCAGGCAGCAGCCAGCGTCCCGCCCTTGACCGAATAGGAACGGACATCGGCATGCGAGCCGGAAGCGAGCGGCGCGGCCTCGTCAAGGAAGCGCCGCGCCCAGGCGATCACGCGCTTGCCGCGCTCGGGATCGTAGCCTCTGCTCGGCGCCGCTTGGCTGTCCCGCGGAATAGCGTCGGAGCCATAAAGCGCGTCGTAGAGCGAACCCCATCGCGCATTGGCGGCATTGAGCGCATAGCGCGCGTTGCTGATCGGCACCACAAGTTGCGGTCCGGCGACGGCGGCGATTTCGTCGTCGACATTGGCGGTGTCGACTTTGAAGGGGGCCCCTTCGGGAACGAGATAACCGATCTCTTCAAGGAAGGTTTTGTGAGCGGCCTCGTCGAAGGGACATCCGCGCCGTCCTCGATACCAATCGTCTATTTTTGCCTGCAGGGCGTCTCGGCGCTGCAACAGCGCGCGATTCAAAGGGGCGAAGCGGTGAATGATGCGATCAAGCCCCAGCCAAAACGCCGAGGCCTCGATCCCGGTGCCGGGAAGGACCTCGTTGACGACGAAGTCGTGAAGGACCCCGGCCACCTTCAGGCTGTGAACAGACACGCGTTGGGTCTCGGGCATCTGAGCGTTTCCATATCGTTCGTTGGCGCGGCAATGGGCCGCGGCGTTTACAATAGCGGATTGGCTTGGACATCAACACGTGCGCCGCAAATGCGTTCGTGCTGGTCTTAGGCCGCCAGCAGCGCGCCGAGCCGCTCCTTGACCTCGGCCTTCATCGCGTCGGCGGCGCGCAAAATGGCGGTCGCCTGGTAGAAGTCGAGGGTGCGGAAGATGCCGACCTTGGGGCGGATCAGGAGGTCGGGGGCGCCGTGTGCGAGCTTGGCGGCGACAATGGCGCTGCCCATGATGTTGAGCGTGGTGTACATGCATTCCCAGGGGCGCGGGATGTCGCCGCGCTCGGCGGGCGGTACGCTCAACACGTCGACGGCGACGATGCAAACGGCGCGCCCGCGCAGCCGGTCGAACGGCAGCGGATTGGTGGCGCCGCCATCGATGAGAACGCGACCGTCGAGGGCGACCGGCCGCAGCAGGCCGGGTATGGCGATCGAAGCGGCGAGAGCTGCCCGCAGTGGCCCCGATGTCAGCGGCGCCTCCTGGCGGCGATGCAGATCGGTCGCCATCACCGTGAGCGGAATTTGCAGATCGGAGAAATCCGCGGGAATCGTTTCGGGTAGGAACTGCGCGCAGAATTTCTCGGCGTCGATCTGCGTGGCGTGACCGAAGGCGCCGGCGAACAAATCGGCAAATTTGCCGGCGCGCGCCAGGATCAGCCGGTGCATGGTTTCGGCCCGGTTGTGCGCGAATGCGAGGACGTGGCGGCGGATGTCCTTGCCGCGCAGCCCCGCCGCGTAGGCGGCGCCGACCAGGGCGCCGATCGAGGTGCCGGCAATAGCGACCGGCTTGACGCCCATCTCATCAAGCGCTTCGACGACCACGATATGCGCCAGCCCGCGCGCGCCGCCGCCGCCGAGCGCAAGCGCGAAGGTTTTCATCGCGCCCGCCGCCTCATGCCGGTTGTGCCTGGCAGGCAAATTCCCAGGCCCTGGCGGCAAGCGGCCGCACTAGTTCGGCCCGCGCCGCGGCGTGGGCGCTGGTGGCGGTGCCGTCGCGCACGCGGCCGACGATGCCTTGCAGGATCGCTGCGATGCGGAAGAAATTGTAGGCGGAGTAGGTCGCCAGATAGGGTCGCGGATCGAGTCCGGTGCGCCTCACATAAGCATCGACATAGGCCTCACGGGTAGGAATGCCGAGCGCGGCCAGATCGCAGCCGACCAGCGAGCCGGTGCCGGCTTCCGCCGGCGGCATGTCCCACTGCATCAGGTGATAGGCGAAATCCGCCACCGGATCGCCCAGTGTCGACAGCTCCCAATCGAGCACGGCCAATATCCGCGGCGCGTCGGACGCGAGGATCATGTTATCGAGGCGATAGTCGCCGTGCACCAGGCGCGTCGGCTGCTGCGGCGGCAGATGCGCCGGCAGCCACGCCATCAGCCGCTCCATATCCTCGATCTTCTCCGTCTCCGAGGCGCGGTATTGCTTCGACCAGCGCTCGATCTGCCGGGCCACGTAATTTTCGCCACGCCCATAGTCGGCCAAGCCGATTGCGGCTGGATCGTAGCTATGCAGACGCGCGATCGTCACGTTCATGGCGTCGTAAACCTGCGCCCGCTCGGTCGGATTCGACGACGGCATCTGCGCGTCCCAGATGACGCGGCCTTCGATGTGGGACATGACGAAGAACGCGGTGCCGATGACAGTCTCGTCTGCGCAATAAAGAACGGGCTCGGCGACCGGAAAACCCTGGGCGTGAAGCGCCCCGATCACGCGGTATTCGCGATCGACCGCGTGCGCGGAAGGCAAGAGCTTGCCCGGAGGCTTGCGCCGGAGCACATAGCGCCGCGACGGCGTCTCGACGAGATAAGTCGGGTTCGACTGGCCGCCCTTGAATTGGTGGAGCGTGATCGGGCCGGCAAAGCCGTTGACGCGCTCGCGCATATACGCCGCGAGCCGGTCGACATCGAACCGCAGTCGTTCGGAGACTTCCTTGGTACCGGAGAAGGTGCTCTGACGGTCCGTGCCGCTCATGTTTCCTCCCGATGTTGCTTGTCTCCCCGATATCGCTAATCAAGCCGCAGCGCCAGCCTGCGAGGCTTCCCTATGTCTCCCGTTCCACTGCCCGCCAGCCGATGTCGTGCCGGTAGAATCCTTGGGGCCAGCGGATGCGGGAGATAGCCTCGTAGGCGCGCGCGCGCGCCTCGCGCACGGTGCCCCCGAGCGCCGAAACGTTGAGCACGCGTCCGCCATTGGCGAGGATGCGTCCGCCCTCCGTTTTGGTGCCGGCATGGAAAATCTCCACGCCCGCGACGGCGGCGGCGGCGTCAAGGCCGTCGATGACCGAGCCTTTGGCGTAAGAGCCGGGATAGCCCCGGGCGGCCATGACCACGGTGAGCGCGGCCTCACGATACCAGCGCAGATCGAGCGACTTGAGCACGCCGTCACGGCTTGCGAGCAATGCCGGAACGAGGTCCGACATCAGGCGCAGCATCAGCACCTGGCATTCCGGATCGCCGAAGCGCACGTTGTATTCGATGAGCTTCGGCCCTTCGGCGGTGATCATCAGGCCGGCATAGAGCACGCCCTTGAAGGGCGTGCCCATCGCCTTTATCGCGGCTAAGGTCGGCAATACGATTTCGCGCATGACCTGCGCGCTCATGGCCGCATCGACGATGGGAGCCGGCGAATAGGCCCCCATGCCGCCGGTGTTCGGCCCGGTATCTCCGTCGAAAGCGCGCTTATGATCTTGCGCCGACGCCAGCGGGATCGCGGTGTCGCCGTCGCAGAGCGCGAAAAACGAGGCCTCTTCGCCGTCGAGAAATTCCTCGACGACGACTTCGGCGCCGGCGTCGCCCAGGCCGCCGTCGAGCATCATGTCGATCGCGGCTTCGGCCTCGTCGAGGTTTTGCGCGACGATGACGCCCTTGCCGGCGGCCAGCCCGTCGGCCTTGATGACGATGGGTGCGCCGCGGGCGCGGACATAGGCCTTGGCCGGTTCCGCGGCGCGGAAACGCTCATAGGCTGCGGTCGGGATGCGATTAGACCGGCACAGATCCTTAGTGAAACCCTTGGAACCTTCGAGTTGGGCCGCGGCTCGGCTCGGACCGAAGGCCTTGATTCCGGCAGTCTCCAGATCGTCGACGATGCCGGCGCAGAGCGGCCCTTCCGGCCCGACCACGACGAAATCAATGGCGTTGGCGCGGCAAAACCCGATCACCGCCGCATGGTCGGCAAGATCGAGGGACACGCACTCCGCTTCGCGCGCGATGCCGGCGTTGCCGGGGGCACAGACGAGCCGGTCCGTCAGCGGGCTTGCCGCCATCTTCCAGGCCAGCGCATGCTCGCGTCCGCCGGAGCCGAGGAGCAGAATGTTCATAGGCTAAAGCACATGGCAGCACACATGGCCGGGCCCCTGTAGCACGGGTGACTGTCGGCGCAAGATCATGCCGGGAGTTGTCCAGGGTCTTGACCCGGGGCGATCCGCGGCCCTAACAGCGCTCAGGCCGATCGCAGCATCAGGATGATGAACGAACCACGCCTCAATCTGCCGGAACTGACGGTGTCCGAGCTGTCGGCGGCGCTCAAGCGCACCATCGAGGACGCCTACGGCTACGTGCGCGTGCGCGGCGAACTCGGCAAGGTGAGCTATCATGGGAACGGCCACGTTTACTTCGATCTCAAGGATGAGCGGGCCAGCATCGCCGGCGTGATCTGGCGCAGTGCCGCCCCGCGCATCAAGCTCAAGCTCGAAGCCGGACTCGAAGTGGTGATCACCGGGCGGCTGACCACCTATCCCGGCCGCTCGCAATATCAGATCGTGGTCGAGACGCTGGAGCCGGCCGGCCTCGGCGCGCTCATGGCGCTGCTCGAGGAGCGTAAAAAACGGCTGACCGCCGAGGGACTGTTCGACGAGGCGCGAAAGCAGCTGCTGCCTTACCTGCCGGCGGTGATCGGCGTCATCACCTCGCCGAGCGGCGCCGTGATTCGCGACATTCTGCATCGGCTCGCCGACCGTTTTCCGCGCCATGTGTTGGTCTGGCCGGTGAAGGTGCAGGGCGAAGGCTCCGCAGCCGAGGTCGCCGCCGCCATCACCGGCTTCAACGCGTTGCCGCAACGAGGCGCGCTGCCGCGGCCCGATCTCCTCATTGTCGCGCGCGGCGGCGGCTCGCTGGAAGACCTCTGGTCGTTCAACGAGGAAATCGTGGTGCGCGCGGCGGCCGCAAGCCTCATTCCGCTCATCTCCGCGGTTGGGCACGAGACCGACGTGACGCTGATCGATTTTGTCGCCGATCGGCGGGCGCCGACACCGACCGCCGCCGCTGAAATGGCGGTGCCGGTGCGTGCCGAGCTCATCGTCGACGTCGAGAGTTTGGAGCGGCGGGCGCTCGCCGGCTGGCTGCGCAGTCAGGAGGCGCGGCGCAACGGCGTGCGTTCCGCCGCCCGCGCGCTGCCGGATGCCGACGAAGTGCTGGCGGTGCCGCGGCAGCGGCTCGATCACGCCGCGGCACGGCTCGGCCGTGCGCTGCGCGCCAACGCTCACATCCATCACGTCAGTTTTTCGCGCATCGGCGGCAGGCTGAGCGCCCATCTCTTGCGCACGCAAGTCGAGCGCCGCCGGGAACGCTATGCCGCCCTTGCGCTGCGGCTGCGCGCCGGCGTCGGCGCCAATGTCGCGGCGCATCGCATGAGAATTTCACGTGAAGCCGAACGCGTCGGGGCGTTGGCCGAGCGTGCCGCGCGCGCTATGGACAATCTCCTCGACGCGCGCTGGGCGCGTTGCGAACGCGATGCGCAATTGCTGGCGGCGCTGTCCTATCGCGGGGTCTTGGCCCGGGGTTTTGCGCTGGTGCGCGATCGCGCAGGGCGGCCGCTGCGCACCGCCGCGTCGGTGATGATCGGCACGCCGATGGACATCGAATTTTCCGACGGCCACGTCGGCGCCCGCGCCGAAGTGGTGCATGCTTCGACTACGCCGCGCGCCGAGCCGCCGCGACGACGGCGACGGCGCGACGGCGATCCGGGGCAAGGCAATCTCTTCTAGTTGGCGCCGGGCAAGAATTATCTAGCGCCGGAGGGCTTAAGCCGCCACTTTTCAAGTGACGCTCTCGCGCCGCGCCGACGGCTAATCGGCGCGGCGGGTTTCGTCCGCCAAGCGGAGTGATTATGTTAGTTAAGGCGCGGGCCGTTGTGAGTTATGGCCCGACTGCGACGGAGGCCCATTTGCTCAATCGTACCGATCGACCCTCGGCGATGCCCGGCGAGGCCGAGGTTAAATATCTCGATGGCGATTTCCGCGTCGTGCGGCCAGGGGCGTTCCTGCGCTGCGCCGTGACCGGCGTGGCGATTCCGCTCGAGGAGCTCAGATATTGGAGCGTCGACCTGCAGGAAGCCTATGCCACCCCGGAGGCAGTGCTGCAGCGGCATGCCGCGGCCTACGTGCGGAAATCTTAAAGCCCACGCCCATTGCACTTAGTTATTTCTGGCTGACGGCTGCACCACGCGAAGGATCAGCTGGCGAAACGCCTCGGCTTCCTCGATCACGAGACGCACCGGCAACGCGCAGGCGCGCGCCGCCAGTTCGGCGACGTGCGGATCGCCGGCAAGCCGGGCGAAGTCCTTCTCGGTGGTGAGCAGTGTGAGGTCCGCGGCGTCGGCGCGCGCGATCAGCGCCTGCGCCTCCGCCGCCGTATAGCGATGGTGGTCGGGAAAGCTTAAGCGCTCGGCGACGCTGATGCCGGCGCCGGCAAGCGTCGCGAAGAACTTCTCCGGATCGCCGATGCCGGCGAAGGCCAGAGCTGCGCGCGTGCCGAGCTGGGCGACGGTCGGGCGGTCGGGTTCGAGACGGCCGTGGAAGATTGCGACGCCGTGCCGGCGCGCGAGCTGAGGGACCGCGCCGGCGCCGGCCGGCGGCCCGACCATGACGAGCGCCTGCGCTTGCGCGATCTGCGTTTCCAGCGGCGCCCGCAGCGGACCGGCGGGGATGACGCGGCCATTGCCGACGCCGCGGCGGCCATCCACGAGCAGGATCGCGAGATCCTTTTTGAGCGCGGGGTTCTGAAACCCATCGTCCATGACGACCACGTTCGCGCCGGCAAGCTGCGCGGCTTTTGCGCCCGCCACGCGGTCATGAGCGACGATAGTCGGCGCAAGGCGCGCCAAGAGCAGCGGCTCGTCACCAACGGCGGCGGCCGAATGGACAGCAGGATCAACGCGTAGGGGACCGGCCAGTCGCCCGCCATAGCCCCGGCTTAAAAAGAAGGGCCGCTCGTGGGCAGCGAGGAGGAGTTCCCCCACAGCGAGCGCCGCCGGCGTCTTGCCGGCGCCGCCGACCGTCAGATTGCCGAGGCAGATCACCGGAACGCCGACGCGCTGCCCTGGCGTCTGCATGCGCAGCGCGGCCACGGCGCCATAGATAGCGGCGAGCGGACTGAGCATGCCGCCGCTGCCGGGCCGCCACCAAAAGTCGGGCTCACGCATGAGCGCATCCCCGCGCTAGAGCATGATGCGGAAAAGTGGAGGCTGGTTTTCCGAAAAGATCATGCGACACAAAGATAATAGAGCACCAATCGATTCAATCTGAAGCGATTGCGCTCGAGGATACCCGTTGTTCGAGCCGCAGTTGCATCAGATAAGGATCGAGGGCGGCGAGTGTGTGCACGAGCGCGCCGCCGAGCTTTGCGACTGCCACAACGGCTGCATCGGCCACGGCTTTGCGTGCCGCCGGCTTGGCGAGCCAGCCGGTGAGGCACGCCGTCAAGGCCTCCTCATCGGCGACGCGTTCGGCGCCGTGCGCGGCATCGAGCGCGGCATAGATCTCGGCGAAGTTCCAGACGTGCGGGCCATGAACGATCGCGGCGCCGAGCCTGATGGCCTCGATCGGATTCTGGCCGCCATGGCTCGCCAGCGAGCCGCCCATGAAGACGATGGGCGTGAGCCGGTAGATCAAGCCGAGCTCCCCGAGCGTATCGGCAATGAAGACATCGATATCCGGCTTCGGCAGCTCGTCGCGCGAGCGCAATGCGACCGAAAGGCCGGCCGCCTTTGCCGCCTCCGCAATTCCAGGGCCGCGTTCCGGATGGCGCGGCGCGATGACCATCAGCAGCGATGGATATTTTACCCGCAGCCGCCGATACGCGGCCATGATGATGGCCTCTTCGCCGGCATGGGTGGAAGCGGCCGCGATCACCAAGCGCGTGCCGATGATGGGCCGCAGTCTGCACAAGGTCGGCTCGTCGACCGGCGGCGCGGGCACGTCGAGCTTGAGGTTGCCGACGTTGCTGATGCGCGGTGCGCCGAGTTGCGCAAAGCGTTCCGCGTCGGCGCTCGACTGCGCCAAGCACAGATCGAAGCGCTCGAGCAAGGCCGCGATCGCGCCCGGTAAGAGCCGCCAGCGGCGAAACGAGCGCTGCGATACGCGGCCGTTGACAAGCATCATCGGGATCGCTCGTTCCGCACATGTCATAATGAGATTCGGCCACAAGTCGGATTCGACGAACAGCGCCAGATCGGGCCGCCAATGATCGAGAAACCGGCCGACAAATCGCGACGCATCGAGCGGAATAAACTGGTGGACGGCACCCGCCGGCAGGCGCTGCGCGGCGAGTGCCGCGGAGGTGACCGTACCGGAGGTGACGAGCACGGCGAAATTTTGCGCACAGATGCGCTCGATGAGAGGAATAACGGCGAGCAATTCGCCGACGCTGGCGCAGTGCAGCCAAATCAGCGGACCGGTCGGCCGCGGCAGGCTTGCTTCACCGTAACGCTCGGCGAGGCGAGCGGGGTGTTCCTTGCCGCGGCGTTGAACGCCAGCCGATACAGTCGTAGCGCGAGCGGCGGGCGATCGCGCACGCTCAGTCTCCCTCGCGTGGCTGATCGGCTGGGTTCTGGAACTCGGTCTCCACCGGATGGATCGCGCTGGCGCCGAACACCAGGCGGAGCGATTGCGTGGATGTTGGTTCGGAAATGGTGTCCGGCATGCTGCTCGATCCGCCCGCTGTTTCGCGATTTATGAGGACGCGACCCGCCGTTCTCTCAGGAGATCGATGAGCATCGCATGCCTGTCTCGGCCGGCCGCGACGAGCATCCCGTGCCGCGACAGGGGAAGATTATAGGCGATAGGGCCACCCCCGACGGGCGTTAGCGCGCCGCCGGCTTCGTGCACCAAAAGATCGGCCGCCGCAAGGTCCCAGTCGTGGCTGTTGGCGCCGGCAATCGCCACGTCGAACGCGCCCTGCGCCACGCGGGCGAGCCGCAGCGCCAGCGAGTGCACCCGCGGGACGACGGTGAAGGGCGGGGCTACCGTGGCCAATCGATCAAGAAAGCTCTTCGGACCGGCGATTCGGGCGTCTGCCAGCGAAGCTCCGGTCGTGGTGGCGATCGAGGCGCCGTTGCAGGTGGCGCCATTGCCAGCGATCGCCATAAAGAACTCCTCGGTGACCGGAGCATAGAGGCAAGCCGCAATCGGCCGCGCATTTGTCACCAGGGCGGCGGAAACGGCCCAATCCGGCAGCCCGGCAAGATAGGCGCGCGTGCCGTCGATCGGATCGACGATCCAGACGTAACGCGCGGCGGGCCGGTCCGGATCGTCGACGCTTTCCTCGGACAGCCAACCGAAGCCGCCGCCCTCGGTCAGCCGTTCATGCAGCAGGCGATCGACGGCAATATCAGCTTCGCAGACTGGCGACGATCCTCCCTTGGTCCAAGTGTTGATCGGTCTTCCAAACATCGAGAGCGCCAGCGCGCCGGCCTCGCGGACATAGGTGGCAAGCCGTGCGGCTGCTTGCGTGGGGTCGACGACCTCAATGGCCGGCAACGGTCAGACCCTCAACCCGCAAAGTCGGTGCATTGGTGCCGTAGCGGAACGTGAGGTCGTTTGCCGGCGTCAGACTCGCGAACATGTCGAAGAGGTGCCCGGCGATCGTAACCTCGCTGACCGGATAGGTGCGCTGGCCGTTCTCGATCCAGAATCCCGACGCGCCGCGACTGTAGTCCCCCGTCACCAGGTTGACGCCCATCCCGATCATGTCGGTGACGTAAAAACCGTCGGCAATGTCGGCGATGAGCTGCTCCGGATTTTGCCGGCCGGAGGCGAGATGAAGATTGCTCGGGCCGGGCGAGGGGGTCGAGGAAACGCCGCGCTGCGCATGACCGGTGGTTTCAAGATCGAGCTCGCGCGCGGTGGCGCTATCGAGCAGCCAGGTCGTCAGTACGCCGTCGTCGACCAGCTTGCGGCGGCGGCCGGCGACGCCTTCGGCGTCGAACGGTCGTGAACGCAAGCCGCGCGGCCGCAGTGGATCGTCGATGATGTCGATGCCCGGGGCGAAAATCTTCTGACCAAGTTTTTCCCGCAAGAAACTCGTCTTACGGGCGATGGCGGCGCCGTTGGCGGCGCTCGCCAGATGGCCGACCAACGAGCCTGAGATTCTGGAATCGAACACCACCGGCACGCGGCGGGTTGCGACCTTGCGCGGGTTGAGGCGCTTGACTGCCCGTTCGCCGGCGCGCCGTCCGATCGCTTCGGCGCTATCGAGGTCGGCGGCGTGCAGCGTCGAGGAGAAGTCGTAGTCCTGCTCCATGCCGGTGCCACTGCCCGCGATCGCCGACATGGAGATCGAATGCCGCGAACCGATGGTGGCGCCGTGGAAGCCGTGGCTTGTCGCCAGCACCATGCCGCCGATGCCGGCCGAGGCCGAGGCTCCCGCCGACTTGGAGACGCCGGCAACGGCGAGCGCGGCTGCTTCCGCTGCATGCGCGCGCGCTTCGAGCACATCGACGCCCGGCATTTCCGGATCGAGCAGATCGAGCGGCGGGAACGTGCTCGCCAGCAATGCCGCGTCGGCCAAACCGGCGAACCGATCTTCGGGTGCCGCGCGCGCCATGGCGATTGCGCGCTCAGCCAGCGCGTCGAAGCCGTCGCCTTTCAGGTCGTTGGTCGAAACCACCGCCTGCTTATGGCCGACGAGGACGCGCAGCCCGAGATCGTCGCCCTCGGAGCGCTGCGATTCCTCGACCGCGCCGTCGCGCACCTCGACCGACAATGACACCGAGCGAACGACCAGGGCGTCGGCCTCATCGGCGCCGGCGCGCCGCGCGGCGGTGACGAGACGTTCGGCGAGATCGGCGAGGTCGGATTGGTCGAGAAGCGAGGGCATGCAGCGGCCGGTTTATGCGGGGACAGAAGCGAACACAAGGCCAAGATGTGGAGTAGGCAGCGCGATTCAACCCACAGCTTGGCGCGCGCCGGTCGGCACGCCCGGGCCAATTGCGAGCGGTCGCGGCAACCGCTCGTCAATCATGTGATTCATTCGCCTGCCTCAATACCAGCAGTTAACCAGGGTTCTTAAGCTGATTGCGACCGCGCTCTGGCATTCTCGCGGCAACCGGGCGGCAACAGCCTGGCGGGAGCCGAGTTATTCGGGGCGTCAAATGGAAGCCGGCAGGATCGCTGCCGGGTCGGGCCGCGCCGGGGTATCCCATCGCGCAAGCGCGATGGGGACCCCACTGCGGCTCGACCCTTTCTCCTTGCCCGTGCGTTTCGAAGCCGCGGACGAAGCGGCCGACGAGCGCCTGCGCGTCGTCGATCTGCATCGCGAGCGCGTCGTGGTGCGCCGCTCCGTGCGCGGCATGCGCATGGCGCTGAATTTGCCTGTCGCCGCGTTCCGCGGCGTCGCCATCCGCGTCACCGGCAAGGCGGACGAGCCGCCGACCGCCATTGCCGTCGTGCTCGAGCACGGCGACCCGGCGCTGTCGCTGCCGCTGTTTTGCTCGAGCGCGAGCGACGACGTCGTCGCCGAATGGCAATCTTGGGGCCGTGTCCTCGGGTTGCCCTTGCTTGTCGCCGAGCGTGACGGCAGCTTGCGCGAGCCGTTCGCGCGGCTTGGCGCGGTGCGCATCGATGCGCCGACATGGCGCCGCCGCCGCCGTACCGTCATCGCGCGCCGCCGCCCCGCGGCCTTGCTACGGCGCCGGGCCGGGGTGCCGTCAGAAACGCCGGCGATCCATCGTGGCGAACGCGAGATCATCGCCAGAGATTGAGTGTCTAAGGCGAAGTCGATGGATCCGCAGGATCGGCGTCCGGCCTTCCGCCTGATCGGGGCCCTACGATGCGATCGTTCGGCGCACGCTTGGGCGTGGAAGACCACGGGCGGTCTTCGACGGCTGAGCGGTCCGTGGCGACGAGGAAGCGAGAGCCGTCCCAGACGAGGCCGGCGGCGCCGGTGAGCGCGAGGCGGCGTTTGTCGAAGACTTGCGCCTCGCAGTCGGCCGGCGCGGTCAGCGCGCTCACCAGAACGGCCGCGCGCGCGCAATCCTCCTCGAACGCCGAGCGATCCGTTACCACGCTCAGCAACCGGCCCTGCGGCAGCGCGGCGATGCAGCCGGCCGGGTCGCAGCGCGCATCGGGATCGCGCGCGGAAGCCGGATCGCGATCGTCGCCGTCGGCGCGCAGCCATTGCTCGGCTGCGAAGGCGTTGAAACGCTTGCCGACGACCTGCAGCCGCCCGTCCGCGTCGCGCACCGCGACGAGATCGCGCGAAGGCGCGACAATCGCATCGAAGCGCGGCCCGTGGAGAGCGCCGATGAGGCCGAGCGCGGCCAGCGGAATCGCGGTCGCGTGAAACAGCCAGCTGCGCCACAGAATGGCGCTCATCACCGCAAGGCTCAGGAAGGGAAGCGCGTAGGGCGCGAAGGCGCGCACGTGCAGCGTCGAGCCCGGTGCGGCGGCGATGAAGCGCGCGACCCAGAGAATGAACTTGATGCCGAGGCCGACATAGAGCCAGACCGGCGCGTCGAGCCCCAGCGGATAAAGCGCGGTCCCCAGGAGCGCGCCGGGCGCGGCGAAGCATTCGATGATCGTCAGCGTCAGCGGATTGCCGATCAGCACGTAAGGGCTCAGATCATGAAAATGACAGGCCATGAACGAGGCGGTGGCGCAGGTCGCGCACAGGGTCGCCAGCATGAGCCGGAGCGGCTTGTCGACAAAATGGGCCATGAGCGCGCCGGGCTGCGGCGAGCGCCCGCGCGCTGGCAACAACGGATCGCGCCGGTGGTCGAGCCGCGCCGGCCGCGCCTCGATCACCGCGACGAGCGCGCCGACCGCGGCGAACGAGAGCTGAAAACTGACCCCGAGGATCGCATCGGGCTCCAGCGCGACGATCGTCAGCACCGCGAGCGCAAGATTGCGCATGGTCAGCGCGCGACGGTCGAGAATGACGGCGCCGAGCACGATCAGCGTCATGATCAGCGCCCGCTCGGTGCCCACGCGCGAGCCGGTGGCGATGTCGTAAAGAAAGGAGCCGAGCATGGCGACGCCGGCGGCCCATTTCTTGATCGGATAGTTGAGCGCCAGCGTCGGCGACAGCGCCAGCAGCCGCCGCGCGAGGACGAAGAAAATGCCGGCCTCGCGGATGAGGTCCTTGGCGTCGTTCGAGAGGAAATCGCGCTTGCCCGTGACCATCGCCGCGGCGATCGCGCCCTCGTCGCCGCCGATGATCGCGTCGACGCGCACAGCGAGGCGATTGCGCGCCCGATCGATCGCAGCGAAAAAGCGCTGGCGCCACGAGGCTTCGTGCGGCGGCGGCAGAACCGAGATCGCCCCGAGCGTCGAACCGACCGCGCCGACGCCCGCGAAGTAAGCGTCGCGCGAGAAATTGTAGCCGCCGGGCACGACCGCGCGGGCAGGCGGCAAGAGCCGCGCGGTCAGCGCGACATAATCCCCGCCGCGATATTGGGCGTGCTCCGCGTGGTCACGCGCACGCGGTGCGGCGCGAGACCGGCGGGCATGTTGCCGGCGTCGACGACGCCAAGGACGAGGCGCGCGCCGACCGGGCGGATGTCGACCTCCTCGACGAAGCCGCGCAGCTTGACGATGCGGACATGATCGAGCACCGGCGTCTCGACGCGCGCGGTGCGCAGCCCCATCGAGAGAAATCCGGCGAACAGCGCGGCGAGGCCGACCCAGAGGCCGAGCGCGAGCGGCCGAGCGCGAGAAATCCAGGCAAGCGCGGCGCAGAGCGCCGTCAACAGCGCCGGCAGCCACAACACCGGCTCGCTATCGGCCGCCAGATTGAGCGCGACGCCAGCCATCGCAGCGACGGGAATCCACAGGAAAAACTGCCGCCCGTCGATTTCCTTCGCCAGCGCCGCGGCGAACAGCGCGCGCCAATCGGGCGCCCGCGCCGCCGCCGCGCGCGCAACGCTGGCGCCGGCAACAACGGCTGTGCGCGCGGGGGTCGTCATGACGGCGGGTGTAAACGCATTGCGACGCCGTACCGAAGGCACGTCATACGGAGGGCGGATGAGCGTAGCATAATCCGCCATTGCATCGCCGCGAAGCGGCGGTCGCGACCCCCACCCCTATCCCCTCCCCCGCAAGAGGGGGAAGAGCAAGCACACCCGCAAGGCAGTCAGTGAAAGTATCGCAATGCGGCGTCGAGCAGCAATCCGGCAAACAGGATCAGGCCGGCGTCGCGGTCGGATTTGAACACGGCGAGGCAGAGGCCGGGATCGGCAATGTCGAGCCGGGCGATCTGCCAGGCCAAGTGCGCGGCAAAGCCGACAAGGCCAAGCGCGAAGACCAAGCCGGCGCCAGCGGCCATGCCCGCGGCGCCGATCAAAATGACGGCGAGGCCGTAAAACAGCGCCAGCATCGGCTTGGTGCGCGGTCCGAACAAGAGCGCGGTCGATTTGATGCCGATCAGCGCATCATCGTCGCGATCCTGGTGGGCATAGATCGTGTCGTAGCCGATGACCCAGGCGATGGATCCGGCATAGAGCAGAAGGGCCGGCACGCCGAGCCGGCCGAATGCTGCCGCCCAGCCCATCAGCGCCCCCCAGGAGAACGCCAGGCCGAGCACGGTCTGCGGCCAGTCGGTGATGCGCTTCATGAACGGGTACACCGCCACGATCGCGAGCGAGGCGATGCCCAGCGCGACGGTAAACGCATTGAACGAAACCAGCACCGCGAAGCCCACCAGCGCTTGCAGGACCAGGAAGATCGCGGCCTGGAAAACGCTGACTTGCCCGGAAGGAATCGGCCGGGCGCGCGTACGCTCGACGCTGCGGTCGAGGTCGCGATCGACAATGTCGTTCCAGGTGCAGCCGGCGCCGCGCATCGTAAAGGCACCGACCAAGAACAGCACAAGGTGCGTCAAGCTCGGCGCACCCTCGTGGGCGGCGATCGCGGCAAGCGCCGACGACCACCAGCAAGGTAGCAGCAACAACCAGGCGCCGATCGGGCGGTCGAACCGCGCCAGCCGCAAATAGGGACGCGACCACGCCGGTGCGAGAGAATCGACCCAATTGCCGGTCGCGTCGGCGACCGAACCGGTCACCGGGCTCATTTTGCCAACGGGTTACCGCTCAGCGTATCGAGGGTGCCGCGGCCCGTTTTGGTATTGGTCGCCGAGTCTACGGAAGGCGTGGCGATGGCATCGCTGAGGGTCGGCGCCTTCGGCTGGGCGGCGGGAGCTTCGCTGCACGCTACGGTGCGAAACTTCAGTGTTCGTTCGTGACCGGTCTTGGCCGCCTTGACCGCCTCGTCGGGAATGCCGCACCAGGTCTTGTTGGCGTCGAGGAATTTTACCACGGCCGCCTCGGCTG
Source organism: Xanthobacteraceae bacterium (assembly GCA_050010955.1). GTDB lineage: Bacteria > Pseudomonadota > Alphaproteobacteria > Rhizobiales > Xanthobacteraceae > BOG-931. The sequence goes on from JBEKJZ010000043.1 coordinate 21,657, forward strand.
TCGCGAAACGGGTCACCAACGCGCAAACCTCCTTGCGTTCGGCCTTGTGCTCGGTCGCGGCGCGCACGGCCGCCGCCTTTTGTTGTGCATCGTCCCTCAGCGGTATGAACGCATTGCATTGTGACGGCGCCTGCGCCGATGCGGCGTCAGAAGCGGCGATGATGGCGAAGGCGGCCAGCAATATGGCGCGGCTCGACTTCATGTGAGGTCCCTTTCCCGGGATGGCGACTCAAGTCTTGATGCCTTCGCGGCCATTAAAGGCTCGTTGATTTCGGCGACAAGGCGGCAGAACGTCAGCAAAGGTGATACACGCTAGCGGCGCTTCGGCGCAATGTTACTCATTTTGCTCAGATTCCCCCATGGCCGGCTATGATTTTCGCAGCCCGCGTCTGTACGTCGAGGCGCCGCTCGAGGAGGGTGCCGACGTGGTGCTCGACGGCGCTCAGGCACACTACCTTGGCACGGTCCTGCGGCTGAAATCAGGCAGCCGGGTTCTGGTCTTTAACGGCCGGGACGGCGAGTGGAGCGCCACCCTGGCCCTGCACAGGCGGGCGGCCGCTTTGGTCGTCGGCGGCAAGACGCGCGGCCAGACCGCGCCGGCGGATTTGCACTACCTGTTTGCGCCGCTGAAGACCGCGCGTCTGGACTACATGGTGCAGAAGGCGGTCGAGATGGGTGTCTCCCGGCTGCAGCCGGTCCTCACCCGCCATAGTCAGGTCACACGCGTCAACACCGAGCGGATGCGCGCCAACGCCATCGAAGCCGCGGAGCAATGCGGCATTCTTTGGCTGCCGGACATCGAGCCACCGGTTCCGTTCGCTCGCCTCCTCGCTGGGCGGGACCCCGCGCGTCGCCTGGTGTTTTGCGATGAAGATGCCGAACAGACCAACCCCGTTGCTGCGCTCGCCGGTCTAGCGCCATCGCCGCTGGCGGTGCTGATCGGTCCGGAAGGCGGATTTGCCGACGACGAGCGCGCGGCATTGCTCAAGCTGCCGAACGTGGTCCGGCTTTCGCTCGGCCCCCGCATTTTGCGCGCGGATACCGCGGCAGTGGCGGCGCTTGCGCTCGTGCAAGCGGTGATCGGCGATTGGCGCTGAATTTTCCTTGGAGCAGGAAATCGTCAGTGGATCACGCCTGGACGGTCCATGCAGACGAAGCTGATGTAATCGCCGTAGATCCGATGCACGCTGGTCACGTGCGAAAGCCGCCCCCAGCGCGCGCACCAATCGGCCGCCATCGCGCCGTAGACACCCCTCTCCAGATCGGGTCGATAGGCAATGATGCCGCCGGTATCATTGCCGGTAAGGCCCGGACCGGGCCCGAGAAAGACCGCGCCGGCAAACGCTTGGCCAGCCGCACCGGGCAGCAAGAAAGCGAGCGCCATAACGAGCCACAGACTTCGACGCATTTCCGATTCTCCGCGCTCCAACCGACGGACACAAGCTTAGAAGCTTGCAGCAGGAATGAAAAGCCGGCCAAGGCTTCCTCGCACAAGCGCCGAGCGTGGCCGCATTATCACAGGGCCCGGCAAGCTATCGCTGCTGCGTCCCCGCGCTCTTGACCGACCGGCGCCGACGCGGCACGGTTGCTCGGTGCAGAGGGGTCAGAGGGGCAGCAGGGCAATGTCCGGTCGGATCGCATGCGTTGCGCTTGGATTGGCGCTCAGTGTCGTGTCCGTTTCGCAGCCGCGAGCAGCGAGTTGGCTCGAGAAGAATTTCTGGTTGTCCGGTCCGCGCTATGATCGCGCGATGCCGGGCTGCGATTATCCGCCGGCGCTGGACCGCATCATCGGCAACTTCCACAGCAAAGAGGCGCGGTTCTGGAACTCCGAACTGCAGATCGTCGGCATCGAGAATATCCGCGAGACCGCCGAGCTGCCCTGGGCGGCGCAATCCATTCCGCGCCGCTTCTGCAGCGGCACGGCGCTGATCAACGACGGAATGAGACATCGGATCTATTACTCGATCGCCGAAGATATCGGCAACATCGGCTTGGATTGGGGCGTCAACTTCTGCGTCGTCGGCCTCGACCGCAACTGGGCGTACGGCCCGGCGTGCCGCGCCGCGCGGCCCTGACCGCGCGTACGCATTAAAATCATTTCATGTGTTGGCGGAACCGGACAGCGCAAGGCCGGCGAAAACTTCTATACGCATGCCTTTTTTCTCCCGGGGCTTCGGTCCTGGCCGCGGTTCTGTTGCTGTGATGGCTGAGATTCGATCCGTTCCGACGCCGCTAGCGGGACGAAATCAGCGGGGGGTTTTTGATTTGGATCAATGCAGGCCGCAAACCTCTGCCACCAAATTGCAAGCAAAGCAGAAGATGCGGATGTCGGATCCCTGAAATTTGGGGCAATCCGGTCCCTGAAGGGCGGTATCGGACTTCCGCGCGGCAAGAGCCTGGGGAGAGGTCCGATGACTGTACATAGCGAACATCCCGGCTATGAAGCGGACAGCTTAGTCGAGCGGCTGGCGAGGGTGGCCATCGTCATGTCCGGCATAGCGGTCATTGTTCTCTGGTTATATCTGCTTTGGTAACCAAAAATTGCCGGTCAGGCGGATTTGGCTGCATTTATTCAGTGACCCCCTAACGGGGGCAAGTGAGTCCGACCGGTCTTGGCTGGGCCTTACGTGCTTTGAGGTCGCAGCCTTGGCCGGTTTCTTCCTGCCATAGGTCAACTTCGGCCCCGATCGATCCGATTCGGGGCCGTTTCTTTTGCGAAATCCCGAGGGAAATAGGACGTCTCGGTCGGCCATCGGTCGACGAGCGGTCAAACTCACTGGAAATAAAACCAGCCGATCGCGATCAGCAGGATCACCGCGGTCGCCAGCAATGCAAGCTGTGCTGCCGGGTTGTCGCTGAGGCGATGGGCACGATGATCGCTCTGCATTGTCATCGGGCATCTCCCCGTCGCCAAATTCTGAAGGGGCCGATAGCCCCACCGCAGGCTTATCAAAATCTGGTCGTGAGCGATTGCCGGCCGCATTGATCAAAATCAAAAAGAGCCACTCTAAAATTGAAAGCGGCAAAGAGGCTGGTGCCTATTTTAGCTGAGCACATTTAGCTTCAGGAACCTTATTGGCCGTCTTTGCGCTCCTAGTCGCCACGAGATGCCATTCGATCGCCAAGGCTTCCCATTCCTTTTTGATGGCTGGATCAAAAGCCGCGCGCTTCGCTTGTGAGGGCTCTCAAGAGGGCGAAATTGTCCATTAATGCATTATCTGGCGTCTTCTTCCCATTTGTTCTTGATTTGTTCGATCAAGCGTGCTTAGGATTGCCGACCTGTTGGGAGGCCCGTCAGGGGGGTTATCGTGGCCAAGACGGTTGTTGGCGCCGCGGTTGTGGCGTTCGTGCTCATGGCGGCCGGATCGTCTGCACCGGCGCTGGACGCGCGGCAGAACGAGACCGGGCAGTTTGATTTCTACGTGCTGTCGCTGTCCTGGTCGCCGTCCTTCTGTGCGGCCGCCGCCGAGCGGGGCGGGCGCGGCGCGACGATGCAATGCGGCGCGCGGCCCTATTCGTTCGTAGTGCACGGCCTCTGGCCGCAATACGACAAGGGGTTTCCGGAATATTGCCAAATTCCGGCGCCGCGGCTCGACCACGGCGTTGTTTCTTCGATGCTCGATCTGATGCCGGCGCCGCATCTGATTTTTAACGAATGGGACAAGCACGGCACCTGCTCGGGGCTGTCGCCGCGTGCCTACTTCGAGACCGTGCGCAAAGCCCGTGCGGTGGTGAAGATTCCGCCCGAATATGTCGATTTGCAAGAGCCGCTCGCCGTCACGCCGGGCGCGGTGGAGGAATCCTTCATCAAAGCCAATCCGGCGCTGCCGCAGGATGGCATTGCGATTGGCTGCGACAAGAAGCGGCTGACCGAGGTCAGGATCTGCCTCTCCAAGGATCTGCAATTCCGCGACTGCCCCGATGTCGCGCGGCGCAACTGCAAGCGTGAGCAGGTGGTGATGCCGCCGCTGCGCGGCGGCTAGGCGCCGTGTGAATCATTGAACGCAAGCGGGTGACGTTGCTACTGCTGTGGCGATGAATTATCGCCACGCGTTCCATACCGGCAATTTCGCCGATGTGCACAAGCACAGCGTGCTGGCCCGCATCCTGGTGCATCTGCGCCGGAAGCCGGCGGCGTTTCGCGTGATCGACACCCATGCCGGAGCCGGCCGTTATGATCTCTTGGCACCCGAGCCGAGCCGCAGCGGCGAATGGCGCGACGGAATTGAGCGTGTCTGGGAGGCGCGGCGGCAGCTGCACGGGCCGGATGCGTTATTGGCGCCCTACCTCGCCGCCGTCGTGGCGTTGAACCCCGACGGCAGACTGCGCATCTATCCGGGTTCTCCGCTGATCGTGAAATATCTGCTCCGGCCGCAGGACCGCCTCATCGCCTGCGAGCTCGAGCCGCGATCCGCGGCGGCGCTTGCCGCGGCGTTGCGCGGCGACGCGCGCGCCAAGGCGGTGGCGATCGACGGCTGGACCGCGCTCGGCGCCTATGTGCCGCCCAAGGAGCGCCGCGGTCTTGTCCTGATCGATCCGCCGTTCGAAGACGCGGCCGACTTCATGCGCCTGTCGAGCGCGCTCGCCGCCGCCTATCGCAAATGGCCGAACGGCATCTACCTGATGTGGTACCCGATCAAAGATCGCGCCGCGCCGGACGCGCTGGCGCGGCGGCTGCAGAAGCTTGCTTTACCGAACGTTTTGCGCTGCGAGCTGACGCTCGGTCCGCCGCGGGCGGAAGCGGGTCTGGTCGGCTCCGGGCTGATTGTGGTCAATCCGCCATTCACGCTCGAACCGGATTTGCGGATTTTTATACCCGCGCTGGGCGCGGCACTGTCGCCGCGGGCGGCCAGCCGGATCGACTGGTTGGCGCAACAACGGTAGGCGGATTGATAGTCCGACGGTAGTCGCCCACTTCTCCACACGCCAAAATTGGGCTAATTAACTGTTGCTGGCTTAGACGTTCCGCCTCCTGTGGGGGCCGGCGGAGTGACTGAGGCCGTCCGCGGCTGAAGCCTTGCCCGTTGTGGATGTCCGGCCAAGCCGTCGCGCCGTGTGGCCCGGCGGCGAAGCAACCACGGGGGAAGGAGCTTCTCGATGGCAATGACCGGTACGGTCAAGTTTTTCAACGGCGAGCGCGGGTACGGCTTCATCAAGCCCGACGACGGCGGACGCGACGTGTTCGTGCACATCACCGCCGTGGAACGCGCGGGGCTGAAATCGCTGATCGAGGGTCAGCGCATCAGCTTCGATGTCGAACCCGACAAGAAGGGCAAGGGTCCGAAAGCGGTCAATCTGGTCGTCACCGGCTAGAGTATGATCCGGAAAAAGCCTGCCCTCGGACTTGGTCCGAGGGCGGAAACCGGTTTCCCGCCTGCGCGAAACCCGCTTCGGCGGGCGAAGCAAGGTCCGGACAGATCATGCTATACTAAGAAGATGACACGGCCGCGCCGCGTGCGAGCGTAGTGCGGCACCGATACCGCGGCGGCGCGCCCCGCCGCGGCAAGTTATCATCTTGCCGTCTTCATCGCTTCAACGCTGTCACGAACGCCGATACCAATGATGCTGCCATGATGATCCTGCGTTCCGCCGCACCGTCTCCGTTCGGCCGCAAGGTGCAGATCGCGCTCGCCGTGCTCGGTTTCGACGACGTGCGGGTCGAGCCGGCCGACACCGTCGATCCGCACGACACCGTCCGCGAACAGAATCCGCTCGGCAAGATTCCGGTGCTGATCGCCGAGGATGGCACCGCCTATTACGACTCGCGGGTGATCCTCGAATATCTCGATCACCGGGCCGGCGGCGGCAAGATCATCCCGCGCGATGCCGGCCCGCGCTTCGCCGCGCTGCGCTTGCAGGCGCTCTGCGACGGCATCCTCGATGCGTCGATCCTGACGGTCTATGAGGGCCGCTGGCGCGCGATCAAAAGTCACGAGCCGAAATGGCTCGATCATCAGGCCGGCAAAGTGGGCCGCGCGCTGGCCGCACTGGAAGCGGCGCCGCCGGCGTTCGATGCGGCTGCCGGTGTTCCCCATGTCGGGCAGATCGCGCTCGCCTGCGCGCTTGGTTATCGCGATCTGCGCTTTGGCGGCGATTGGCGGGCCGAATACCCGCGTCTCGTCGCCTGGCTCGAAGACTTCGCTGCGCGGGTGCCGGCTTTCGCCGCAACGACGATGAAGGTCTAGCAGGCTGCTGAAAAAGTCCCTCGACGGCAAGGTCTGATCATGATTCCGTCGTTTGGAGCGACGGAGGTGATTTGCCATGCGCGGCGATCAACGGCGATCTGAAGAACTTTTTTCTTA
>JBEKJZ010000044.1:0-24191 GCA_050010955.1 Xanthobacteraceae bacterium
CGGCAGGGTGGCCGGCGGCGCGAGACCGACATGCGGGACGTCATGAACGCCGTGCGCTACGTGTTGCGTACGGGATGCCAATGGCGGCAGTTACCGAAAGATTTTCCACCGCGCTCCACCGTTTACAATTATTTTTGGGAATGGACGCGCTACGGCGTGCTCGACCACATCCATCACATGCTGCTTGTGAAGGTGCGCGAGGCGGAGGGCCGCGAGGCAAGCCCGACCGCCGCCATCATCGATACGCAGGCTGTGAAAGCGACCGAAAAGGGGGGCCTCAGAGGGATCCGGTCGGATACGACGCAGGAAAGAAAACCAAGGGCATCAAGCGCAACGTCATCGTCGATACGATCGGCTGCTTCTTGGCATCGCAGTGATCCCGGCCAACATCCAGGACCGCGACTGCGCTGCCAATCTGATCCGCAAGACGCGCCATCTGTTCCCATGGCTCGCTAAAATCTTCGCCGACGGCGGTTGAGTTGGAAATCGTAAAACGCACGGATAACGCGGGCGGCTTCAAGGTCGTGCGTAGGCGATGGGTGATCGAACGGACGTTGTCCTGGCTCCGACGCAATCGACGACTGATGGCCCACTACGAAGCGTTTGCCTTCATCGCCGAAGGCTTCGCCAAGCTCGCAATGATATGTATCATGCTCAGGCGTCTCACCGAGCTAAGGCACACGCCCGCCACGTAAAGTTCTGAGTCAGGCTCTAAGATACGGCGCCGCTTACTGGTTCGCTAACTGGCCTAATCCGGCAATTCCCACATTCGGTGCTGGGGTCTACACGGTCTGGGATAACGATGGCCGTTTTATCTACGTCGGCATGTCTGGACGAGGGATAACTGCGGAGACAAACCGCCGGAATAAGCTCCAAGGCATATACACGCGCCTCCGAAGCCACGCCAGCGGATGTCGCAGTGGCGACCAGTTCTGCGTTTACGTGGCCGACCGACTTGTCCTGCCGACCTTATCTCAGAAGGACATCGCAGTTATCGCCTCTGGACGCCACCAAATGGATACGTTCGTGCGCCGATACATCCATGAGAACCTCTGTTATCGGTTCGTGATGCTACCTGATGGAGCGGCGGCTTGCGCGGCTGAAGCAACGATCAAAAGTGGCGGATGGGAGTATGGCCGTCCTCTCCTGAACCCGGGAAGGTGACAGTGGCTTCCTCCTTGCAGTTCCTCCATGACTTCATCCGGAAACGGATGCGAATATCGCATATCTACCGCCCGATGATGATCAGGGAACTTCTCACACACGGTGGATGTAGCCAGCGTTGCGCACGTCGCCGTCAAAGCCAAATTCCGCGCAGAGAAACGCGGCCCTAGCACGCTCCAACTCCGCAACAATGCGCCGGCTCTAGTGCAATGTCGATGGCGTGTCCCCGCCGCGTCAGCCTTGGTGATGCACGAGCAGGAACGCCCTCAGAGGCTTCTTTGAGGACCCCCTGAGGTGAGCATTGACCTAAATCAACAATATTGAGGGCCGTAGCGGGGATGACCGCTTTTGGCCCATAGCGACGCGCCGCCTCAGGATGGCTGAGCGTCGCTTTCGGGGCAAAGCGGAAATGGCGCTATCATCACTCCCATGCGCCGGTTCCCGCCGCCATGGACGATCGATGAGGCAAACGACGCCCGCTTCATTGTCCGCGATGCGACCGGGCAAGCGCTGAGCTATTTCTATTTCGAGGACGAGCCCGGTGGGCGCTCGACTGCCAAGCTGCTCACCAAGGACGAGGCCCAGCGGATGGCGGCGAGCTTCGCCAAGGTGCCGGAGCTGTTGCGCAGATCCGACGTCTGTTAGCCGCCGCTTAGTCCAACGCCGCGCTCGGCCAGAAGTTGTTGAGCTTTGCCAGTTAGTTTGTATTTTGCAGGCGACTCTTGGTCAGCCGACACGACAAATCCCTTCGCAATAAGCTGATCAAGAACCTTCCTTTTATCTGCGTTCAAATTCGCGCCCCATCCTTCTAATACATCGCAAAGGATCGCAACCTCTTGGTCAGTAATGACGGCATCTGTCATGGTAAGCTTCGGGTTGTTCTTCAGGACCTCGTCCAGCAGCAGGTGCTTGTTCTCCATGAGCATGTCGCCCGGTCCCCTCTGCCGCTTCTCGTCGTTGTCCTTTGCCGCCACCACCACCTTCTCATGCTCATCGACCCATTCCTTAGAGACGACCATACACTGGGCCTTTCTTTGTTGACGGCAATGCGCGCTCATCTCACGATGTCGCAGTTTTACCCGACTGCGACATTACACATTTAAGCATTCTTGGTGTGCTCAGTTGTTGATGTGCGGCTCCTCATGCAAAACGACATTCAGCAATGAGCTGTGGACTTCGATATTGCCGTTGTAATTTATTAAGCCCAATTTTCTAAACTTGTTCATAAAGAAGCTCACGCGCGAGCGGGTCGTCCCAATCATCTCCGCGAGTGTTTCTTGGCTTACCGTCGCGATAATCGGCTCTGGTTGGCTTTCCTTGCCAAAATTCGCCAACAATAGAAGGGCACGTGCCAAGCGTTTTTCGCTCGAATTGAACAGTTGATCGACCAAGTCTGCTTCAACCCGGATAGTACGTGTCAAGAGATGCGAGACGAAAAATTCGGAAAAGGCTGGCTCCTCATGGAGAACGCGGACCATAGTTTCCTTCTCTAACCGCATGATCTCGGATTCTGTCATCGCCGCAGCCGTGGCAAGACGCAACGGCTGCCCCGTCAAGCATCCCTCTCCGCAGAATTCGTCGGGACCTAAAACCGCAACAACGGCTTCCTTCCCTTGCTCGGAAACGACAGTGATCTTGACCTTGCCTTTTTGGATGTAGAACACCGCATCCGCAGGCCCGCCCTGTGAGAAGATCACTTCATCTTTACGATAGCTGGCTATCGTTCGGCCACCACTCACGCTGGCGAGAAACACTTTCGGGTCAAATGGGACTTTTTTCGCTTTCTTCGCCATGACCGGCTCGTTCCGCTGCGCCCCCGGGTCAGAATAGGCTGCCTTTGCTCACCACGCCAGTCCAAGCCCGGACTTGATGCGAAGGTGCGGATTTGGCTCTGGGCTGTGGTCTTGGGTCCCTGGTCCGCGCTTCGGTAAGCCTTAGCGCGCAGTCCAGAAGTGGTCTGTTTTGATCAGACTGTTGCCAATCAAAGGAGCAGCCTAGACCATCACCGAAACAGCTTCAAGCCTCGGTGATGAGAGAGACGCTCTTGCGCTCCCACTCGTGCTACGGGAGGTAACTATGAATATTATCCCGATCAAATACGCTTCGTTCGACGATAACGTGACCTTGGCTATGGACGAGGCTTTCGACCATGCCTGCGTGTCACTGCACCGCTTCGGAACATTAATCACAGTGCGTGAACTGATCGCAAAGCGAATTATCGAAGCCGCCAAAAATGGCGAGCGCGATCCCGCCCGACTCTATGAGCAGTCATTAATACCCTTTAACATCGAAGATATGTCGATGCTGGTTGTTAGCGTAGTCGCGATCCCCCCGTCACAGCGTATGCTGCGGTCGCGCTCACCGCGTGTCGGGCGAAAGGAAATATCATGCGCATCATTACCCAACCGCCGCCATCCCATGGCCTAAGCGACAACCCAGGAGCACAGTTGGCATTGCTGACTGTAGCAATAATCGTGCTGATAGCTATCGGATGGTTTTATTTCCAGTGAGTTTTGCCGCCCCGTGCTTGACGCGACTTTGCGATCAAACTGGAGCCGTCCGGCTCAGATGTGATCGTTTGCGCTTTACGCCGTGCCCTCGGCGACGGCCAAGGCGGCAATCGCTACGTCGTCACCGTTCCGGGACGTGGCTACAATTTTGTCGCCCCCGTACGCCATAGGGAGCCGTCGCGGGCTGCGCCGCCCGCAACCGCCGCCTCGGCGGCGCTCCATAATCTCCCGTTCGCGGTAACGCGGATGATTGGCCGCGAGGAGGCCGTGGCCGCGCTCGTCTCGCGACTTTCGCGTCAGCGCCTGGTGACGATCGTCGGGCCAGGGGGCATCGGCAAAACCACGGTCGCCCTCGCCGTCGCCGAGCACATGATCACCAGTTATGAAGACGGCGTCTGGCTGGTCGATCTGGCGCCGCTCAGTGACCCGCGCTTGGTGCTGAGCGCAGTTGCGACAGTGCTCGGCCTGGAAATCCGCGCCGAAGGTTCTCTTCCCAACCTAGTCGGTGGCCTTAGAGACAAGCGGATGTTGATGCTGCTCGACAACTGCGAGCACGTCATTGACGCGGCAGCCAGCTTGGTGGCCGCGGTTCTCAGCGGAGCGCCAGGCGTTAACATCATGGCGACCAGCAGGGAGCCACTCGAAATAGTGGGCGAAAGCGAGTACCGCCTCGGACCGCTCAGCTCCCCGGTGCCGTCGTCTAAGTTCACGGCCGCCGATGCCGGGGTTTTTCCTGCCGTGCAGCTGTTCGTCGAGCGTGTAACCGCGATCGTCGAAGACTTCGCGCTGACCGACGCGAACGTTCCGCTAGTCGTCGAGATCTGCCGGAGGCTTGATGGCTTGCCACTGGCGATCGAGTTCGCCGCACCTCGCGTCGCGGTGCTCGGGGTCGAAGGCCTTGCCGCCCGCCTGGACGACAGCTTACCGCTGCTGGCGGTGCGGCACCGCGCAGAGTGGCTCATGAGGCGAAAAGAAAAGTAGTGTGAAGGCAAATCGTCGGCGCGCAAGCACTCACGCGACCAACACCACATAGATAGGAGCGACGGCGACGCCGGGAAAGCCGCGCGCGGTGGCTTCAGGCTCGCCTGACCCCAAGACTTTGTCGACCGTGCTATCGCAATTTCGTTTTAGCGGAATCCGGTTCGGGGCGAACGATGGAGCTCGGGCGTTCGGGGCGAACGGGAACCCCGACGCTCTCGAGCCGCAAATTCAGTTGCCGATCATAGGGCGGCTTCGCTGTAACTCTCCATCGGCGGGCAGGTGCAGACCGGGTTTCGGTCGCCGTAGACGTTGTCGACGCGATTGACCGGACACCAATACTTGTCGCCGCTCGCGCCCGCCGGAAAAGCGCCGAGCATTCGCGGATAAGGATGCGTCCAACTGTCGTCGGCAAGGTCCAGCGCGGTATGCGGCGCGTTCTTCAGCGGATTGTTATTTTTCGGCATGTGGCCGGTTTCGATGTCGCGGATTTCCGCCCGGATCGCAATCATGGCGTCGCAAAAGCGGTCGAGCTCCGCCTTCGATTCCGATTCCGTCGGTTCGATCATCAGGGTGCCGGGGACGGGGAAGCTCATGGTCGGCGCGTGGAAGCCGTAATCGATCAGCCGCTTGGCAATGTCGTCGACCGAGACGCCGGCCGATTCCTTCAACGGCCGCGCGTCGATGATGCATTCGTGGGCGACGCGATTGTTGCGGCCGCGGAACAACAGCGGATAGTGACCTTCCAGCCGGCGGGCGATGTAGTTGGCATTGAGGATCGCGAGCCTGGTCGCTGCGGTAAGGCCTTCGCCGCCCATCAACAGCATATAGGCCCAGGCAATGGTCAGGATCGACGCCGAGCCATAGGGCGCCGCCGCCACCGGCCCGACCGGCGACGGCTCGCCGGAAAGATGCGGATGCGAGGGCAGGTATGGCGCCAGATGCGCCTTGACGCCGATCGGCCCCATGCCGGGACCGCCGCCGCCGTGCGGGATGCAGAACGTCTTGTGCAGATTGAAATGGCTGACGTCGGCGCCGTAGTCGCCGGGGCGCGCCAGTCCGACCTGGGCATTGAGATTGGCGCCGTCCAAATAAACCTGTCCGCCATTGGCGTGCACGATGTCGCAAATGGAGCGGATTGCGGCCTCGAACACGCCATGCGTCGAGGGGTAGGTGATCATGATCGCGGCGAGCCGCGCTGCGTGCTTTTCGGCTTTGGCGCGCAGATCGGTTAGGTCCACGTTGCCGTCGGCATCGCAGCCGACCGCAACGACCTCCATGCCGGCCAGGTGCGCCGACGCCGGATTGGTGCCGTGCGCCGAGGTCGGAATGAGACAGATCGTTCGCTGAACGTCGCCGCGCTGCCGGTGATAGGCGCGGATCGCGAGCAATCCGGCATATTCGCCTTGCGCTCCAGAATTCGGCTGCAGCGAAACGGCGTCGTAGCCGGAGATCGCGACCAGCTTCGCCTTAAGATCGGCGATCAGCTCCGCATAACCTGACACCTGGTCGCGCGGCGCGAACGGATGCACGTCGGCAAAGCCGGTCCAGGTCAGCGGCATCATCTCCGCCGTGGCGTTGAGCTTCATAGTGCAGGAGCCGAGCGGAATCATGGTGCGGTCGAGCGCGAGATCGCGGTCCGCCAGCCGGCGCAGATAGCGCAGCATCTCCGTCTCCGATCGGTGCTCGACAAAGACGGGATGAGTCATGAACTCCGTCGTGCGGCGGAGCGCCGGCGGAATGGCATTTGCCTCATGGCGTGAGATGGCAGCGAACGAAGCGCCCACGTCATTCCGGCCAGCATTCTTGGCGCCGAAGGCGGCCCAGACGCGTTCGACAATATCCGGCGTCGTCGTTTCATCGACACTGATGCCGATTCTGCGCGGCCATTGATCGTCGGCGCCGAGACGCCGCAGATTGATTCCCCGCTGCACCGCGCGTGCGATGATCGCGTCCTGCCGATCGCCGACATCGATCGTGATCGTATCGAAGTAATGTGTCGTCAACACGGTCCAGCCGCGGTCCTGCAGGCCGCGCGCCAGCGTCGCGGCGGTGTGCGCGACGCGCAACGCGATCTGCCGCAGGCCGCCGGCCCCATGATAGACGCCGTACATCGACGCCATCACCGCCAGCAGCACTTGCGCCGTGCAGATGTTGGAGGTGGCCTTTTCGCGCCGGATATGCTGCTCGCGTGTTTGCAGCGCCAGGCGGTAGGCGTTGCCGCCCCGGCTGTCGATGCTGACGCCGACCAGACGGCCGGGCAGCGCCCGCTGATAGGCCGATTTGGTCGCGATATAGGCCGCGTGCGGACCGCCGTATCCCATCGGCACGCCGAATCGCTGCGTCGAGCCGACCGCAATGTCGGCGCCGAGCTCTCCCGGCGGCACCAGCAAAGCCAGCGCCAACGGATCGGCGGCCATGATGGCGACAGCGCCGTGAGCATGCAGGCTTTCGATTCGTTCGCGGTGGTCGACGATACTGCCGGACGAACCGGTGTATTGAAACAGGGCGCCGAAAACCGCGGCCGGATCGAGATCCGCGGGATCGCCGACGGTGACAGTAAAGCCCAGCGGCTCGGCCCGGGTCTTGACGACTGCAATCGTCTGCGGATGGCAATCGCGATCGACGAAGAAGCTGTTCGCTCGCGATGGCGTCACCCGCCGCGCCATGGCCATGGCCTCGGCGGCAGCAGTTGCTTCGTCGAGCAGCGAAGCATTGGCGATCTCGAGCCCGGTGAGATCGACGATCATGGTCTGAAAATTCAACAGCGCTTCGAGCCGGCCCTGGCTGATCTCCGGCTGATACGGCGTATAGGCCGTGTACCAGGCCGGGTTTTCCAGCACGTTGCGCTGGATGACGGCGGGCAGATGCGTGCCGTAATAGCCTTGGCCGATCAGTGAGGTCATCGGGCGGCTGCGCGATGCCACGTCGCGCAGCTTCGCCAGCAGCTCCGGCTCCGACAGCGCCGGACCGAGATCGAGCGGCTGCGCCTCGCGGATATCGCCGGGGATGGTCTCGTCGATCAGGGCGTCGAGCGTCGGCGCTTCGACCACCCGCAACATGCGCTGGACGTCGTCCGCCGACGGACCCAGATGCCGGTACCGGAATTGCCAAGGATCGAATGACGTATCGACGGCCGGCGCCGCGGCTCGATATTTTGCGTCACTGAAATCGGTCGGCATGTGGTTCATCCGAGCAACTCCTTGTAGGCCGCTTCATCCATGAGCGCGTCGACCTCAGCCGGGTCGGCAAGCTTCATTTTGTAGAACCAGCCGGCGCCCATCGGATCGGAATTGACCAGCGACGGATCAGCGACGATCGCCGGATTGACCTGCACGACCTCGCCGCCGATCGGCGCATAGACTTCGGAGGCCGCCTTGACCGATTCCACCACCGCCGCTGGCGCGCCCTTTTCGAAGCGCTTGCCGACTTCCGGCAACTCGACAAACACGAGATCACCGAGCTGCTCCTGGGCGTACTGCGTGATGCCGACCGTCGCCGCGTCGCCCTCAATGCGAACCCATTCGTGATCTTGCGTGAATTTCAGCATTGCAGAATGGCTCCGCGTTCTAGCGCCTGTATCGATGCGGGACGAACGGCAGTTCCGTCACCTCGACCGGCAGCCGGTTACCGCGCACGTCCGCAAACAACAGTGTGGTCGGACGAGACAACGCGCGCGGCACGTAACCCATAGCGACCGGGCCCGCCGCCGAGGGGCCGAACGTGCCGGACGTGACCGCACCGACCGATTGAGATGCGGAAGCATCGGCGTACAGCAGAACGCCGGCGCGTACCGGCGCGCGGCCGCGCGGCTGCAGCCCGACGCGGCATCGCGGCGCGCCGCGCTCGAGCTGCTCCAGGACCACATCCGCGCCGGGAAAGTTGCCGCCACGCGCACCGCCCCAGCGGCGAACTTTCGGTATCGCCCAGTCCAGCGCCGCTTCCACCGGCGTCGTGCTCTCGTCGATATCGCAACCGTAAAGGCAGAACCCGGCCTCGGTGCGCAGGCTGTCGCGGGCGCCGAGACCAACGAGCGTCACCGCTTGATCCGCAAGCAGCGCTCGCGCGACTTTCTCGGCGTCGCGCGCCGGAGTGCTGATCTCGAAACCGTCTTCGCCGGTATAACCGGAGCGGCTGATGACGCAGTTCACGCCGGCCATCGAAATCGGCCGAATATCCATGAACCGCATCGACGCGGACGACGGTGAGAGCCGCGCCAGCACCGCTTCGGCGGCTGGACCCTGCAACGCCAGCAAGGCGCGGTCTTCCAGCACATCGATCGTGCAAGTATCCAGCAGGGCGTCGCGCAGATGCCATTCATCGATGTCCTTGCGGCTGGCATTGACGACAAGCGCCAGATACTCGCCGCAGTGACCGATCATCAGATCGTCGATGATGCCGCCGCTGCTGTTGGTGAAAAACGCATAGCGCTGCCGCCCCGGCGCAAGGCTCAAGACGTCGGCCGGCACGACACGTTCGAGAGCCCGAGCGGCGTCGGCCATCCTGCCGGAACGCGGGCGCAGTGCGATCTGCCCCATATGCGAGACATCGAACAGGCCGGCGGCGCTGCGGGTATGCAGGTGTTCCTTCAACACGCCCAGCGGATAATGGATGGGCATGTCGTAGCCGGCGAACAGCGCCATGCGGGCGGCCATCGCCAGGTGGAGCGCATGGAGCGGCGTCTGCTTCAGCGCGGATACGTTCTCGGCCGGATGCGCCATCATCGCACCGCCCGGCAGGCGCCCGCGCGGACCTGATCAAAGTCGAACGCGCACCGCCCGTCGATCGGCCAAAGACCAATCGGCAAGCGATGCATACGATCGGTAAAATCGAATTTCGGCATCGGGCACCACACCAGCTATGCGCTGATTGATCGGGTGCCCCCTCTGTATCTTTGCCTGAGAATGTTATCCCGTCGGCGGACGCGAGATGCGTCTCTTTCCAGAGTCTTATGGTGCGATTGCGCGGTTCATCTGCCTGAGAGTTTCCGGGGCGGTTGCTCCTTCGGCGCCGGCGAACAGCCGATCTCTCCCGCAGCAATGCAAGATTTACGAGCGTCGACTCCTCTGCATGAGTCGGGCTCTCTCTAGCCGACCGCGACTGTCTTGTCACGGGATTTTGACGCCGCACCGGCCACACTGCACAAGTGAAGAATCCCTTCGATACGCATCCGTCCACAGCCTGCTCGAAGCAGCGGTGCCTTCAGAAATCGACGCGCGGCGTCTTCGGAATGTCATGCTCGAACAGCGTCCAGAACGGAGTCGTGTGCGTCTGCGCATACCACGTCTCGAACCGCGCCAGCGCCGCGGCGATATCCGCTTCGCCGTTGTCGTCGTTCGGCTTAAGCGCGGCAAAGACCGCTTGCGCGACTGGCGCAAGGCGCGCAAGCACCGCGGCGGCGCGAGCCTCGCTGTCACTTTCCCAGCCGAGTCGCATCCGCAGGATGGCCAGAGCGTAGGCTATTGCGGTCGGCTCGTCTTCGGGCTGATCGACAGCCTCGGCGATGGCCTTCATCAGATTAAGGCGCCGGAACGCGAACGCGCTGCTGTTCGAGATCCGCGATTCCTGCCACCACCTTGCGGCGAAACATAGCCTCGGCCGCTTCCGCGTCGCGCGCCGCGGCCTGAAGGTCGTCGAGAAACGATGTCGCGGTCATTTGACGCGCCGCGAGGTTGGCGGAAGAGAGTGGGAGTCGAACCCACCAAAGACCGGCTCGCGGCCCCTCCCGGATTTGAAGTCCGGACGCCCCACCGGGGACGATTCCCTTCCACTGCTCGACGGCCGCGGCTGTTGATCCGCCGGGCGGCGGAACAGGTCGAGCCGGTGCTTGTTGATGCGGCGGAGATCGCCGCGCCGCAGCGTCACGCCGTGACGGTCGAAAAATTCGAGGATCTGGATGGCGACCTTGCGGCCGTTGTCGAGTCGGTCACGAAATTCGGCGGCGGTGAATTGTGCGGTCGGCGCCTTTGCGGCCAGATCGGCGGCCGTTTCCACCATCTCCGCCACGGTGCCGCGAAGAAAGAAATGATCGTGGGCCACCTCGTCGACTTTGCCGAGACGGCCGAGCAGCTTGAGAAGCCGCCGGACGTCGGTTTCATCTCTGCCGATCATACCGGCGATGTCGCGGACGCGCGGTGGGCGAAAGCGCTCCTTTTCGGCAAGCAGCGGTGTGATGCGGTGCCACAACGCTTCCTCCGCGGCGGTCAGCCGCACTTCGTGGCCCGGCAGCCGCACCCAGGCGCCGTCCAGCGCTACCTGCTTGGCCCGCGCTAACCCCTGCAACGCGGATGCGAAGGCCGGCGCCGGCAACCGTGGCTCGATCAAGAGTCGCAGCCGCTCCAGTCCCATGCCGGGCAGATCCGGATTGTCGGCGTGAAATGCCTTGAGCCTGTCGAGGATGCCGCGTTTGAGCTGCATCCAGCGCGCCGGCGACAGCGCGACGAATGTGTGTTGGACCGGAATACGGATCAGCCCGAGTTGTTCGGCAAGACGCTCAACCTCGTTGGCGTTGAGCGCACGATCGCGAGCGAAGGCTGTGAGGTCGACGTAACCCGCGGCGCATTCGAATAGCGCGGCTAGCGCCTGCCCGGGATCCTCGATCGCGTTGGCGTCGAGCTGCGCCATGCGTTCCGGCGTGCGGCGCTTGCGCGTGGGCGCGCGCAAATCGAGAAACCGCCCGCCGCCGATCGTGCGCTGGCCCGACGTGTCTCGCAGCACAAAGCGATCGCCGGCCGCAGCCGCGATCGGCCGATCTAGCACGATCTGGACCCGCGCGCTATCGCCAGGCGCAATCGACCGGTCGCCGAGGAGAACTACCCGAGCGCCGGCTTCCGCGGCCGCATGGTGCAGTCGCGCGGGCATCCACTGCGTGATCGGCTTCGGCTCGGAGGGGAGCACGCGGAGCGCCGCATCGATGCGTTCGGTCGGGGCGTGCAGTTCGGGATCGAGCACCACGTCGCCGCGATGGATGGTGTCTTTGGCGATGCCGTCGCCGGCGAGATTAAGCGCGCAGCGCTCGCCGGCTTGTCCACGCTGGGTCGGGCGATTTTGCGCGTGGATGGAGCGAACGCGGGCGGCTAGGCCCGACGGGCTGATGGTTACGTGGTCGCCGACGCCGACCATTCCGGACAAGACGGTGCCGGTGACGACGGTGCCGACACCCGTCAGTGTGAATGAGCGGTCGACGGCGAGGCGGAAGCGCCCTTTGGGGGCGCTGTCCGCGACCGCTTGTGCCTCGGCAAACAGTCGGGCGCGGAGCGAATCGATTCCCTCGCCGCTGACGATAGAAACCGCCAGGACATCGGCTCCGGCAAGGCCGGTGTCGTCGAGCATCTGCGCGATCTCGGCGGCAACCGCTTGGCGCCGCTCCACCGAAACGAGATCGACCTTAGTCAGCACCACAACGCCGCGACCGACCCCGAGCAGATCGACGATGGCTAGATGCTCGCGGGTCTGCGGCATGACGCCATCGTCAGCCGCTACGACCAGCAAGACGAAATCGATACCGCCGGCTCCGGCCAGCATGTTGTGGACGAATTTCTCGTGGCCGGGCACGTCGACGAACCCAAGCACTCTTCCATCCGGCGCCGGCAGATAGGCGAAGCCGAGGTCGATGGTGATGCCGCGCGCCTTTTCTTCCTTGAGGCGATCGGTGGCGATCCCGGTGAGCGCGTGCACCAGCGCGGTCTTGCCATGATCGATATGGCCGGCGGTGCCGACGATCATGGCAAGGGCTCCGGCAGCGGCGTCGCGGCGCGGCGTTCCGCCTCGGCGATTTTGTCTGCCGACAAGGCGTCGCGGGCCGGCTTGAGGAACGGCTGGGCGAGCGCGCTGCCGCCGGCGTGCGCCCGCAGCAGCCAGGTCAGCGCGGCAACGCGGTCACGCGCAACGCCGGCACCGAGCACGTGCGCCGCGCCGAGCATCGCCTGGCCGTCGGCGTCGCCGCGTGCGGCGGCTTTGCTCCACCATGATGCCGCCGCCGCGGGGTCGCGATCGACGGCGAGTGCGTTGTGATAAATCATGCCGAGGCGCGTCATCGCCGCCGCGATGTCTTGCTCCGCCGCGGCAAGTGCCCAGCGGCGCGCCTCGACGGCATCGAACGGGATGCTGTCGCCTTCGAGCAGCATCCAGCTCAGCATGTCCTGCGCCGGGGCGTCGCCGGCCTCGGCCGCCGCACGATAGAGTTCGGCGGCGCGCGCGTGATCCTGTTCGACACCTTCGCCCTTGAAATAGAGCGCGGCCAAATTTCGCCGGCCGACCGGATCGCCCGCTTCGGCCGCCAATGTGAGCCAGTGCAACGCCAGTCCCTGATCGCGCTCGACACCGAGGCTCTCGGCGAAGCAGGCGCCGACATTGTTCTGCGCCCGCGCAATACCGGCCTGCGCCAGCGGTCCCCAGATGGCGAGCGCCGCCGGATAATCGCCGCGCCCGGCCGCGTCGTAAGCCGCCGCCATGCGGGCGGCGACATCTTGCTCGCCAGCGCCGCCGCCGCGCATCGCCAGACCATCAGGCGATCCCATGACCGTCTCCGAGATCGAGCGCGGCAAAACTCGCCATAAACGCGGCCTCATCCTCGAGACAGCGCAGATCGAGGATTTGCGCGCCATCCTCGATGCGTCCGATAACCGGAACGGGGAGGCGGCGAAACGCAGCAGCAAGTCGGTCGAGCGCACGGCCTGCGCCACGCTCGGTACGCGGCCGGATCGCCAGGCCGGCGCTCGGTATGGTCTCAAGCGGCAGCGCGCCGGAGCCTATCTGGCTCGCGCAAGCAACGACCGCGACATTGAATCGAGCCTCGAGCTTTGCCGCGACGATCGGCAACAGCCGGTGCGCCAGGGCTTTGATCGCGAGCTGCGGCCGCGCTAGCAGCCGGATCGTCGGCAGCTCCTCGGCGAGCGCGTCCGGATTGCGATAGAGCCGCAATGTCGCCGCCAAGGCCGCAAGCCTGATCTTGTCGATCCGCAAGGCCCGTTTCATGGGATTGCGGTTGATCTTCGCGATCAAATCCTTGCGGCCGACAATGAAACCGGCTTGCGGCCCGCCCAGCAGCTTGTCGCCGGAGAAGGTGACGATGTCCGCGCCGTCGGCGATCGTCTCGCCGACCGTCGGCTCATGCGCCAGTCCCCAGCCGGACAGGTCGACGAGCGTGCCGGAGCCAAGATCGTGGACCAGCGGAACCCCGCGCGCGCGCGTCAGCGCGGCAAGCTCGTGCGCACCGACCTCCTTGGTGAAGCCGGCGATGCGATAGTTCGAGGTGTGGACCTTGAGCACGAGCCCGGTTTTGGGCCCGATCGCGTCGGCATAATCCTTGTAATGTGTGCGGTTGGTGGTGCCGATCTCCTTAAGCCGCGCGCCGGCGCGCGCCATGATGTCGGGCATGCGGAAGGCGCCGCCAATCTCGATCAGCTCGCCGCGCGACACCACGGCTTCGCGGCCCTTGGCGAGGGTGTTCAGTGTCAGAAGCACGGCGGCGGCGTTGTTGTTGACGACGGTGGCGTCCTCCGCGCCGGAGAACTCGCGGAGCAGGCCGCGCAGATGATCGTCGCGCTCGCCGCGCTTGCCGGTCGCGAGGTCGAATTCCAGAGCGACGGCGGAGCGCATGGCGGCAACGGCGGCTTCGATCGCCGCCTCGGCAAGGAGCGCGCGGCCGAGATTGGTGTGCAGCACCGTGCCGGTGAGATTGAAGACGGGACGCAAATTCGACCGCGCCTCCGCCGCCAGCTCGACGAGCGCTGCGCTCGCGATCGCTTCCGGCCGGCTCGACTGCGGTTTGCCGGCACGCAAGGCGGCGCGTGCCGCATCGAGCGTCTGGCGCACCGCCTTGACGGCGGCCGGCCGCCCAAACCGGGCGATGGCAAGCCTCGCCGCATCCTGCTTGAGGACATCGTCGACCGCCGGCAAGGCGCGCAATCGGAGATCGGGCGCGGCTGTCATCGCGGTGCCCTTCAGTAGCCGAGCAGGAACGGATTGACGGCGCCGCGGCGGTATCCGGACTCGCGCAGCAGCAGATCTAGCCCGAGCGTCGCCACGTCGTCGGCGACTGGATCAAGCGCCGGGTCCTTATGCTGATGCAGAATCTTCACATAGCCGCGGCAGCTTTCGCAGGTTTCCGCCTTGACATCGGCAGGGCCGGCGTCGAGCTCCTGATAGGCGATGCCCTTGGTAGAGCCGCACAGCACGCATTTGATGCGAACTGTGTGCCACAGCGTCGCACACAGCGAGCAGGCGCAGAAGCGGACGCCGTGCGCGCCAAGCCAGCCGACGATTGTCGAGGTGACCGGTGCGCCGCCGCAGACCGGGCAGGCCCCATCGCCAACCGGCACCAGTGAAGCCGCATCGAGCCGCGCCGCCATGCGGACAAAGTGCACCTGCAACGCCGCCGCGACATAGACGTGATCGGCCAGCGTCTCGATTGGGATGGAGTCAACCAGCACCGAACGCACCATGCCGTCGCGCAGGACGGCGTCGGCAGCGCGGACGCGAGCCAGCGCCGCGCGGGCGGTAGCTGGCATATCGATCTCGGCGGCGAGCGTGAACAGGAGATCGAGGGTTCTGTCGAGCGCGGCATCGGCAGTGAAGCGGCTGCGGTCGAGCGGCGGCATGCCGTGATCGTGCGCCCGCGCCCGCGCGTCAGCCGCCGGCATGTCCGGTTCCGGCAAGCCGCCTTGCAGGCGATGCTGGCAATCACTTAGGGCTGCGAGAAAGCGCAAATAAGGAGCAAGCTCGTGTCCGTCGGCCAACGTCCGGAAGCGCCGTGCGCGCACCGCAAACAAGGCGAGAGGGTCCGGCAGCCGCACAAAGGGCGGCGCAGCGACATCGCCGATCACCGTCGGATCAGGCCGGGGTGTGCCGGCTTTACTCATGACGAAACCTCACGAACCGCACGGGCCACGTGAACACCCCGGCGAACGGCACCTGAACTGAAGTTCCGGGTGCCATCCCGGTGTTACGGCATTACGTTTTACCGCTTATCAGTTCTTTTAGCCACTTCCTATGATGCCGCCAGGCCCATCCGCCGGTGACCTGCCCGCGCGTCATCGCACCGATTGTTCCGCGTATCCAGATCGCCGCATAGACGTGGACGATCCAAACACAAATGATCGCAACCGCCGCCGCCGCGTGGACAAGCACGGCGATGCGTTTCTGCTCGATCGTCGTAAAGGCGGCGAAGTATTGATCCCAGATCGCGAAACCGCTGGTGATCAGCACGAGAATCAGGATCGACATCAACCAAAACACCGCCTTCTGGCCGGCGTTGTATTTGCCAACCTCCGGCAGCCTCTCTTCATGCCCGGTCAACACGTCGTGTAGCTGCGCGAGCCATGTACCGTCTTCGCGCTTCCAGAGATTGGCGCGCCAGAACCGGACAAACAGGCCGAAAAAGCTGAAGAACAGCACAACGCCTATCCACGGATGAAACGTGCGTGTGTTCTGCCCGCCGCCGAACAGCCCGGTGAGGAAGAACAGCCAGGGATGGAACAGCGCCAGTCCGGAGAGAGCAAGCAGGACCAGGCATGTCGCCGTGATCCAGTGGTTGATGCGCGCGCCGCCGGTGTAGCGGTCGACCTGGACCGGATCGCCCGGGTGCACGCTGTCGCCGGGCTCGACGTCATAGGCTGTCATGTCCGGCCGCTCCCAGTCAGCCGCTTTGCGTTTTCCTCGTCGGTGGGCGTAACCTTGTTCGGTCCCTCAACGATATAATGCAAGAAGCCGATCGCGGCGAAAGCCCCCATCGCCGCCATGCCGACATATTTGGCCGCGCCCTTCCAAATCTCCACGAGCGGGCTGATATGCGGGTCCTTGGCGAGGTCGGCGTAGATTTGCGGCTTGTCGGCGTGATGCAGCACGTACATCACATGCGTGCCCTTGACCCCGGGAGGATCGTAAAGCCCGGCATTGTTGAAGCCGCGGGATTTTAGATCCTTGATGCGGGTTTCGGCATGCGCTTTCATTTCATCCTTGGTGCCGAATGTGATCGCATGCGTTGGGCAGGCCTTGGCGCAAGCCGGGCCCTGGCCGACGGCGACACGGTCGGAACACAGCGTGCACTTGTAGGCCTTGTGATCGACTTGGGAGATGCGCGGGATGTTGAACGGGCATCCTTTCACACAATAGCCACAGCCGATGCATTTGTCGTGGTCGAAGTCGACGATGCCGTTGGAATACTGCACGATCGCGCCGGGCGCCGGACACGCTTTGAGGCAGCCCGGATCCTCGCAATGCATGCAGCCGTCTTTGCGGATCAGCCACTCGAGATCCTGCGTCTCCGGGTTGACCCACTCGGTAAAGCGCATGAGCGTGAACATGTCCGGCGTGAGGTCGGGTGGGTTTTCATAAACTCCGACATTGATGCCGATTTCCGCGCGCTTGTCGTTCCACTCCAGGCAGGCCGCCTGGCATGCCTTGCAGCCGATGCATTTCGACACGTCGATGAGCTTGGCCACCGGCGTGAGTTGACGCGCCGGCGGCGGAACCGATGAAGCCGAACGGCGAACCAGATCGGCCTCGCCGAGATTTGTCACCGGATTTATCGTGTTGGGGTTGGGCAGCTCGAATTCGAATGCCATGGTTCTCCCCTACGCCACCGGTCCGGACGCGATGGACTCGATATTGACCAGGAAGGCCTTGAATTCGGGCGTCTCCGCATTGGCGTCGCCGACAAACGGTGTCAGCGAATTTGGTCCGAAGCCCTTGCGGGCCTCACCCATGAAACCCCAATGCAACGGAATGCCGACGACATGGACCGTCTTGCCGTCACAGATCAACGGCCTGATGCGCTTGGTCACAACGGCCTTAGCCTTCACGGAGCCGCGCTTTGACCACACCCTGACCCAGCCGCCGTGCGTGATGCGCTTTTCCTTTGCTAGTTCCTCGCCGATCTCGACGAAGAATTCCGGTTGCAGCGAAGCATTGATCTTGCAGTGCTTGGTCCAGTAGTGGAAGTGCTCGGTGAGCCGGTAGGAGGTCGCCGCATAGGGGAACTCCTTGGCATCTCCAAACTGCTCCATATCATCTTTGAATACGCGCGCCGCCGGATTGCCTCTGATCTTCGGATTGATCGGGTTGGCAATTGGCGACTCGAACGGCTCGTAATGTACCGGGAACGGACCTTCCTTCATCAGGGTTCGAGCGAACAACCGCGCAGTGCCTTCCGCAGTCATGATGAAGGGACTGACCACGCCGGGCTTGGCATTCGGCGCAATGTCGGGAACGTCGTAGCCTGACCAGGCCGTGCCGTTCCACTCGAGGAGCTTGCGGCTCGGGTCCCAGGGCTTGCCGCTCACATCCGCCGACGCGCGGTTATAGAGAATGCGGCGATTGAGCGGCCACGACCAAGCCCATTTACCGAATACCCCGGCATTGTCTGGGTCAGTATTGTCACGGCGAGCCATATTGTTGCCCGCCTCATTGAAGCAGCCGGAATAGATCCAGGACCCGCACGCGGTCGTACCGTCGTCGCGAAGCACCGCGAAACTCCCGAGCTGCTTGCCCTTCTCCAAGAGCACTTTGGTGGAATCAGCCGGATCGGTGACGGTCTCGAGGACGGAACCGTTGAGTTCCATTGCCAGCTCTTCCGGGGTGGGGTCTCCGGGATCCTTGTAGTTCCACGTCAGGTTGACGATCGGGTCGGGGAAAGTCCCGCCTTCCTTCTGGTAGAGCGCCTTAAGACGCTGGCCGAGCTGGGCCATGATCCAAACGTCGCTCTTGGCTTCGCCCGGCGGGGTGCCGCCGGCCCAGTGCCACTGCAACCAGCGCGCAGAGTTCGTCAGCGAACCGGTGTCTTCCGCGAAGCAGGTTGACGGCAGCTGAAAAACTTCGGTCTGGATGTTTGCGGTATCGACGTCGTTGTACTCGCCGTGATTTTCCCAGAACCGGGCGGTCTCGGTGTCGAGCGGGTCCATGATCACGAGCAACTTCAACTTCGAGAGCGCAGTCGTAAGCTTGCGCCGATTCGGAAACGCCAGCAGCGGATTGAAGCCCTGGCAGAAATAGCCGTTGATCTTGCCTTGGTGCATCAATTCGAATGCACGCAGGATGTCATAGGCCGCAACGTCGAGCTTGGGCAGATAGTCGTAGTCCCAGTTGTTGTCCTTGGTGGCGGCAGCGCCCCACATCGCCTTCTGGAAGCTGACGAAGAATTTCCTGTAGTTCTGCCAGTAGCTCGTCTGGTTCGGCCGCAGCGGCTTGAACAAGTGGGTCGACATGTATTTGTCGAGATCGGGGGCGCCATCGGTCGGTATGTCCAGATAGCCCGGGAGCAGATGCGACATGAGTCCGAGATCGGTCAGGCCCTGAATGTTGGAGTGACCGCGCAACGCATTCATGCCGCCGCCGCGCACGCCGATATTGCCCAGGATGAGCTGGAGCATCGCCATATTGCGGATGTTCTGTGAACCCTTGGAATGTTGCGTCCAGCCGAGCGCGTACATCGACGTCATGAATTTGTCTTTGGCCGAGGTCTCGGCGATCATCTTCGCCACTTGCAGGAACTTGTTCTTCGGAGTGCCGCAGACGCGTTCGACGAACTCAGGCGTGTAGATCGACACGTGCTGTTTGAGCAGGTTCCAGACGCAACGCGGATTGGTCAGCGTTTCGTCAACGACGATAAAGCCGTCGTCGCCGATCTGGTAATCCCAGGTCGAGCGGTCGTAGTCACGCTTGCTCTCGTCATAGCCGGTGAACAGGCCATCCTGATAGCCGAAGCCATCCTTCACGAGGTAAGTCGCGTTGGTGTAAGCCTTGGTATATTCCCACTGCACCTTGTCGTTCTGGATGCAGTAGTTGATCAGGCCGTTGAGGAACGCGATGTCGGTTCCCTGCCGGATCGGCGCGTAGACATCGGCAACCGATGCCGAACGCGTAAAGCGCGGATCGACCACGATGAGTCTCGCGCCACGGTTGGCTTTAGCTTCCGTGACCCATTTGAATCCGCATGGGTGCGCCTCGGCGGCGTTGCCACCCATAATGACGACGAGATCCGTGTTCTGGATATCCGTCCACGAATTCGTCATCGCACCGCGACCAAACGTTGGGCCCAAACTGGACACCGTGGGTCCGTGTCAGACCCGCGCTTGGTTATCGAATACGAGCATCCCGGCGCTGCGAACGACCTTGTAGGTCGCCCAGGCCGTTTCGTTGGTGGTTGCCGACGCCGCCAGGAAGCCGGTCGAGAGCCAACGGTTCACCGTTACCCCGGCGGCGTTCTTGGCGATGAAGTTCTGGTCGCGATCATCCTTCATCAGCCTGGCGATGCGGTCGAGGGCGTAATCCCAGGTCACGCGCTCGAACTTGTCGGAGCCAGGCTTGCGCGCCATCGGATATTTCAGGCGCGTCTCGGCATGGACGAAGTCGAGCAAGGCCGCGCCTTTCGGGCAGAGCGTGCCGCGATTGGTCGGATGATCGACGTCGCCTTCGATGTGGATGATGTCGGCCTTCTCACCCTTCGCGAGGTTGCCCTTGGAATACATGATGATGCCGCAGGCGACGGCGCAGTAGGTGCAGGTGTTGCGGGTTTCGGTGGTGCCTAGCAGCTTGAAAGGTTGTATCGCCGCCGCATAAGCGGTTTCGACATCACCAAAACCAAGCGCGCCGATTGTTGTACCTGCAAGACCTGCGCCGGCGCCAATCATAAATCGGCGCCGCGACAGTTCCATGTTCATTGGACGGCCCTCCTGAACACGTTGGCCCCCTCGGGGGGCGCTTCTCGGAACAATGCTCATCAGCTTGCCCGATCATTGGAATTCCGTAATAGCCGACGCTATTTTGGAATTGGACCAAAGTCAATTTATCGCAGCAGAATCGCGGGCGTTCAATTGTTGTTGAATCCCTCGGGCTATTGCCTCGTCCTTTGTGCATTGCAGCATCACGCGCCCGCGATCTGCACGACGATGTAGGCGTACAGCGTTGCAGCTGAGAAATGCCGATTTAGATTGACGCCGAAGCAAGCTCGGCGGCAGAATCGCATCGTGTTCGCGCCAGCGGCTCCCGAGGCTCGGGGCGATCGGCATCAGGCAGTGATTTGGCGACAGCGACCGAGCGTCGCAGCATCGCCCGTCAGCGCATGCTTTGCAAACATCGTTGCTGCCGCCCCGGTCGACGAGGCGCCATCCAAACCACCGCATCGAAAACCACAACCCGCGAAGCCGCTTCGGCCTTTGCGCCGCAGTGACGCGACGAGGAGGAGGCAATGTCCATCGATCGACGTGAGCTTTTCAAAGCAGGACTCGCGGTATCGGCCGCCGCGGCGCTGCCGCATGCGGCGCGGGCAGAGGCCGGCTTTGCCCCGCAGCCCGGAGCGTGGCGCAACTTTAAGGTCCTGACGCGTCTCGAGATCCTCAAGGTGAACGGCAAGACCCAAGCATGGATCCCGGTGCCCGCCGTCAACGAACCGGGTTGGTTCAAGTCGCTCGGCAGCACCTGGACAAGCAACGGCCGCGCCGCTCTGGCGCACGAACCGAAATACGGTGCCGAGATGCTTCATGTCGATTGGCCGGAGGGCGAGAAAAGCCCGGTCATCGAAGTGACGAGCCGGATCGCGACGCGCGATCGCGCCATTGACCTCGCCAAGCCCGGCCGAGCTGCCACGCTTTCGGCAGCGGAACGCGACCTCAACACGCAAGGCACCGAACTCATTCCCGTTGGCGGCATCGTCAAGCAAACCTCGGATAAGATCGTCGCCCATGCGAATGCGGAGACCGATATCGAGAAGGCACGCGCCATTTACGAATGGATCGTGGACAACACGTTCCGCGACGCCGCGGCGCGCGGCTGCGGCATCGGCGACATCGCGGCCATGCTCAGGACCGGCAATCTCGGCGGCAAATGCGCCGATCTCAACGCGCTCTATGTCGGCTTGGCGCGGGCGGCCGGTTTGCCGGCGCGCGATGTCTACGGCATTCGCGTTGCGCCATCGCGACTAGGCTACAAGAGTCTCGGCACGGGCTCCGCGGTGATCACCAAGGCGCAGCATTGCCGCTCGGAAGTCTATCTCGCCGGCTTCGGCTGGGTGCCGGTCGACGCCGCCGATGTGCGCAAGGTCGTGCTCGAGGAACCGCCGACCAACCTGGCGATGGACGATTCCAAGGTCATCGCCGCACGCAAGGTGCTGTTCGGCTCATGGGAGACGAATTGGCTGGCGTATAATTTCGCCCACGACGTCGCCTTGCCCGGATCGAGCGGCCCGAAGCTCGGCTTTCTGATGTATCCGCAGGCCGAGACCGCGAGCCTGCGGCTCGATTGCCTCGACCCGGAAAACCTCAAATACACCATCACCGCGAAGGAGCTGACGTCGGCGTGACGCATGACGCGCCGACTACGCCGCCGCATTGCAGGAAGACATCATGAATGTGCCGATCGTTCGACTGACCAGTCTCGCCCACGGCGGCGGCTGCGGCTGCAAGCTCGCACCTTCGGTGCTGAAAGAGCTGCTCGCCGACCAGCCGGCAGCGCAGCCTTACCGCGAGCTCCTAGTCGGAACCGAAACCGGCGACGACGCGGCGGTGTGGCAGCTCGACGATGAGACCTGCATCATCGCCACCACCGATTTCTTCATGCCGATGGTCGACGACCCGTTCGACTTCGGACGCATCGCCGCGACCAATGCCATTTCCGATATCTACGCGATGGGCGGCAAGCCGATCATGGCTTTGGCCATTCTCGGCATGCCGGTCGACAAAATACCGCCGGAGATGGTGCGGGAAATTCTGAAAGGCGGATCGCAGGTCTGCGCCACGGCGGGAATTCCCGTGGCGGGCGGCCACTCCATCGACTCGCCGGAGCCGATCTACGGCCTCGCCGTCATCGGCATCGGCCGCCCGCAGGACATCCGCCGCAACACTGTAGCCAAGCCCGGCGATGCCCTGATTCTGACAAAGGCGCTCGGTGTCGGCATCTATTCGGCCGCCTTCAAGAAAGCCGCGCTATCGCCCGCAGCCTACGCAGAGATGACGGCATCGATGACGCTGCTCAACCGGATCGGAACCGAGCTGGCCAAGAATCCCGCCGTTCACGCCATCACCGACGTGACCGGCTTCGGTTTGCTGGGGCACGCACTGGCGATGGCGCGCGGCTCGAACCTTGCTGTTGTCGTGCGCTTCGACGATCTGCCGTTCCTGACCGAAGCCGCACAATTAGCGCAACGGCAGTTTGTCACCGGGGCTTCGGCCCGGAACTGGGTGAGTTACGCAGAAAGCGTAACGCTACCTTCCGACTTTCCCGAATGGCGGCGTCACCTGCTCACCGATCCGCAGACGTCGGGAGGACTGCTGATTGCCTGCGATCCCGGTCGTGCGGCGGAAATTGCACGTACGATTGCCGATGCAGGATATCCGCGCGCCTGCATCATCGGATATGTCGATGCCGGGCCACCGTCAATCACGATTTGGTCCTAATCCGTTCAGGTCCGGGCAGGCAACTTTTTTCCAAGAACTCTACGACTAGCGTTTGGGCTGGATTGCCTCCAACCTCCGCGCGCGCGAGCCACGCAACGAATCCCGCCCGCCAGTGACCCAGCCGCAAGTAGACCGCTCCGATCGGGCTGTTGTCCACGCCGGCCCCGTAGCTCGCGTTTTGAAATGCGGAGTGGTCTATTTTCCCTTTTGCCGGAGGACCCACTCCGCTATGCCGGTAAGTAGCCCAAGCGCGATTAGTGGAAGGATTAGTTCTGTCGATGCGCCAAACGCGTACGCGACTGTCGCTAATACCCACAAGGAGCCGATGGTCCATAATGCGATTGCCAGAGAGTCCGGAAGCCTATCCATGCGATCCCTCTCGGGGCGCTGCTGGAAGGAAAAGCTCCTACCGGCGCCACCGCGCCCAGTAGGAGTCATCAGCCTCGAGGCGATGTCGGGAGACTCCATTCCCACTCAAACAATGCTACGCTGGCTAATTGCGCGGTCAAGGCTGCGTTCGGGGCATCATCATCATCAAGCTGAGCTGCTGGCCTCTTGGCTCCAACCTACGCGCAAGTGGGCGGTGTTATTCGGCGTGCAATTTGAACGCCGATTGACAGCAACGGGCTCGAAGGGGTCAGTTGCCGCGGCACGATCATCTGAAGCTTTTGCGACGGCAATCCAATCTACGGAGAGCTAAGCCGCCCATAATTCCGGGTTTATTCGCAGTTGCGCATTTGTCCGCACATATGCACATCGATTTCGTGCGCGTTCGTCGACGAATGTTTACGTTTGGTTGCGTCTTAAAGCCATGCAGAGCCTTGCTCGGGCGGGTAGCTGGACCTGTTCGATCAAACCGATGTCAGGATTTAATCGGAACGGCTGTGACCGTTACGCCTTGGGGAGTCATCCATGATCAATCGGCGTACGCACCAAAATGCCGCGGCACTTGGCATCGCCGGCTTTGCGCTTTTACTGACCATGTCTGACGCTTTTGCCTTTTCCGCGTCCTTCGCTCCGGCTCGCCGAGCTTCGCGCTCACGGACGTGCCACAGGGAACGGCGAGGCTGCAGTTCGCGATGACGGACCTCAACGTGCCGAGTTTTCATCACGGCGGCGGCACGGTCGCTTACAGCGGGCATACGGCGGT
>JBEKJZ010000045.1:0-29739 GCA_050010955.1 Xanthobacteraceae bacterium
GCGCCGAGCGCCAAAGGCTCGTGGTTCCAGCGCGTGGCGTGCGACCGCTTGATCGCCTTCTTCACGTCGGCGCCGTAAAGGCCGGCCAGCCAATCGGCGGCGAAGTCGACCATCGCCGCTTCGCCCTGCACCGCGAGATCGCGGCCGAAGCTGCCTGCGACTTCGACCAGGCAAAGCTGCGTGCCGGAGACGTTGGCGAGGATCGCGGCGGTGCGCGAACCGGCCGCTTTCTCGAATACCAGATCGTCGCTCTCGAAACCGAGCGCGTTGTCGGCGATTTCCAGCGCGATGTGGTCGTAACTGCCGAGCGAGAGCTTGGCAAAGGCGTCGCGCTGGCGGCTGGCAAGTTCGGGCGTGAATTTGATGCCGCCGGAGGCGATCACATTGGTCGACACAGTGACGATGACAGTGCGGGCGGCAATGGTGCCTCGCGGCGTTTCCACCGTGACGTTGCGCCTGGTGTCGATCGCGATTGCCGGCATCGACAGCTTCACCGCAAGCCCCTCGGCGCGCGACGCGATCAGCGCGCCGAAACCCTGGCGGCAGAAGGCGTCGGCATTGCGCTCGGCGGATTTCGCGAAATCCACCGCCGATACTTGCGTAAGCTCCTTGCCACAGCCGAACCCGCCGAGCACGAATTCGACCGCCGGCCGCCAGTCGCCGAGATCGTTGGGCAACGCCTGCGCACAGGCCACGTCGCCCTTGCGCGCGGCGTCGGCGATGGCGCGCGTGGCACGGGCTTGCGAGGCCAAAAAATCCTCAAGCTCGCCCTCGCGCGCGAAGCGCCGGCCGATCCGCACCTTCTGGCTGGCCGGCGCCGGATAGACTTCGATGCCGCTGCGCGGCGCGAGCTTGGTCACCGGATTGAGGTCGGGGGTGTGGATCCAGTGGGCGCCGCGGTCGTAGGGCAGGCCGAAGGTCTCCATGTCGGTAATGCAGCGTCCGCCGATATGGTCGGCTGCTTCGAGCAAGACGAACTTACGGCCGGCGGCGGCGATCCGCCGCGCGGCGGCAATGCCGGCGGCACCCGCGCCGATGATGACGACGTCGACCTCGGTCGAGGCCGCTGCGGCGGCGCCGGCCGCGGGGCGTACCGCAAGCGCGGCCGAGGCGGCGAGGAACGAGCGGCGGCTCAGTCGCGGCATAGTTTCCAATACTTGCGGCTTGCGGCAGATTGCCCGAACGGTGCACGGCGCGCAAACGCCGCCGGGCTCAGACTCACTCAAGAATGGCGGCGATTGTGTGAACCGAATTGCGACACAGAAGTTCGGCCTTGCGTCAATGCGGGGTCGGGACACGAGAGACAAAAATGCTCGACGACGCGGTCAAAGCGCTCACCCAGATGCTGTCACCGCCGTTGCGCGCGGTGCTGTGGAAGTCGATCGCACTGGCGCTCGCCCTCATTGTCGTTGCCGCCATCGCGCTCGACCGCTTGATCGTTTGGCTGGTCGGCGCCGGCAGCGCCTCGCTGGAGACGAATTTCGGGCCGGCCGCGCATCTGCCGGCGAGCGCGCTCGCCTGGGTGCTCTCGATCGCCGCGAGCCTCGGCATTGTCGCCGGCAGCATCTTTCTCATGCCGGCGGTGACCGCGTTTGTCGCCAGTTTCTTCGCCGACCAGATCGCCGACGAGGTCGAGCGCGTGCACTATTCGGGCGACCCGCCCGGCGTCGCGCTGCCGCTGTGGCTGGCGATTGCCGAGGGTGGCAAGACCGCGCTGCTGGCGATCGCCGTCTATCCGTGCGCCGTGCCGTTCCTGCTGTTCGCCGGTTTCGGTGCCGTGATCTTCTTCTTGGCGACCGCGTGGCTGCTCGGGCGCGAATATTTCGAGCTCGCCGCCATGCGCTTTCGCCCGCCGGATGAGGCTAAGGCCTTGCGCAAGCGCCATGCCGCGACCGTCTATGCCGGCGGCTTGATCATCGCGGCGTTCGTCTCGATCCCGCTCGTCAACCTGGCGACCCCGCTGTTCGCCATGGCTTTCATGGTGCACCTGCACAAACGAATTGGCGGCGCGAAGTTGAACGAAGCCTAAACCTCTCATTGCCGCTCAAGCGGAAATCTCGGGCGTATTAGTTCGGGCTTTGCGCTATATTTCGCAGGCTTTCACGCTGGACAACCGCGGAGACCGAAGGGGATAGCATGCCAAATTCGGGCGATCTCTTCGACATGCGGCGTCTTGAGGTGCTGAGCAACACGATTTTTGGCGTCGCGATGACGCTGCTCGCATACCGTGTTCCTACGGCGCAGTTTCTGAACGGTGCACCAGTTTGGTCAACGATCTGGGCCGCCTATCACGCGCAAGTTGCCGCCCTGCTGCTCAGCTTCCTCGTGGCGGGGATGTTCTGGTTCGGCCATCAGCGCCGGTTGACCTACGCGCCGCACGCAACGCGGTCGGTGGTGTATCTTAACCTGCTGTTTCTACTGTCGATCATCGCGCTACCGATCACGACCGGGCTTTACGGCACCTATAGGGACGCACCTGATGTCCTCGTGCTCTATTCCGGGCACTTGGCGGTGATTAGCGGGCTGAATGCCATCCTGTGGTTTCTCGCATGCCGGCCGCGCGGTCAACCGGACCGGGCCATCGGGTCGACCTTCACGACCGTCATCTTTATCGCGGCGACCCTCGTCGCATTGTTCGCATCGCAAACGTACATCGTGCAATTGATGTGGTGCGGCGCCTTCGCGACGCCGGTCATCGAGGCAATCCTGGACGCGCGCAGACAAGCTTAGACAATGACCGCGGCTGATGTCCGAAAATGGGTATCAGCGGCCATCAGCTCCGCATTTCAAAAGGCAACGCCCGTGCCGATCAGCGCCACACCTCGTCGGCAAGCTCGACGATCATCCTAAGCTTCGCCCATTGCTCGTCCTCGGCGAGCACGTTGCCTTCCTCGGTCGAGGCGAAGCCGCATTGCGGCGACAAGCACAGCTGGTCGAGCGCGGCATATTTGGTCGCCTCGGCGATGCGCCGCTTGACCTCGTCCTTGTTTTCGAGCGCGCCGCTCTTGCTGGTGACGAGACCGAGCACGACCATCTTGTTTCCCTTAGGTAAAAAGCGCAGCGGCTCGAAGCCGCCGGCGCGCGCCGTGTCGTATTCGAGGAAATAGCCGTCGTAGTTCAATGTCCCGAGCATGATCTCAGCGACCGGCTCATAGCCGCCCTCGGAAATCCAGGTCGAGCGGAAGTTGCCGCGACAGACGTGGGTCGTGATCGTCATGTCGACCGGCTTGCTCTCCAGCACCTTATTGATCACGCCGGCATAGTCGTGCGCCAGGCGGTCGGCGTCGAGGCCGCGGTCGCGCGCCTTCTGTAGCTCCGCCGGCGAGCACAAATAGGCCCAGACCGTGTCGTCGAACTGCAGATAGCGGCAGCCGGCGTCGTAGAACGCGCGCACGGCCTGCCGGTAGGTGTTCGCCAGATCGTCGAAGATGGCGCTGCGATCGGCATAGACCTTCTTATTGACGGCATCCGGCTCCAGGCGGAAGTGCAGCACGGCCGGACTCGGGATCGTCATCTTGGGCAGGACGCGGGTGTGCGCCTTGAGGAACTTGAAGTGCTCCAGCATCGGATGGTCGGAGAATCCGAGCTTGTCCTTGATGCGAACGCTCTGCGCCTTGGTCTGCACGCCATGAAACTGGATGCCGTGATCGAGCTCGTAGAGTTCGACGCCGTCGAGCATGCCGAAGAAATCGAAATGCCACCAGGAGCGGCGGAACTCGCCGTCCGTCGCGACCTTGAGCCCGACCTGTTCCTGTTTTTTGATGATCTTCTCGATCTCGCGGTTCTCGACTTCCGTGAGCTCGGCCGCGCTGATCGCGCCCTTCTCCCGCTTTGCCCGCGCCTCTTTCAATGGTGCGGTGCGCAGCAGGCTGCCGACAACGTCGGCACGAAACGGCGGCTTGTTTCGGGTCATTGGCATTTCCCCCTTGGAACGGTCGACAGTACCAAGCGAGGACCGGGCGCTTCGTCAACCGCAAAAAACTTGTGGCAGACCTAGATGAGGCCTGATCCCGGTGATGCAGGGCCCGGCCGGGGTTCTTCGCAAGGCTTGAGCGGGCCGCCCCCGCCGCGGCTGCGCCGGCGATTGGCGGGAAAATGGCGCGTTGGGCAGGCAAGCCGCCGTGGTGTGGCCAAACAGCGCGGCCGGCGCCCATTTACCGCCGCCCTCGCGCCCGAACACGACATCTGCTAGGTGGGGACCGGTTCGCGCTGGTGTCGAGGTTCTGAAGTCCACGCGCTTGCGGCGTATCCTGATGCCCAACTTCGGAATCTGATAGGACACTGGAAATTTACCGTTCCAATGCGGGTATTGATGCACGAACAGCCGGTCTGGAGCGCGGAATGCTGAAGAGATTGCGCGCGTCCGCGCACTTCTTCGACCGAAATATCGGCTTCAGCCGATTGGGCATGGCGCTCAGCCTCACCATCGTCGTCGTGGCCGTTGTGGTGCTCTATCGCATCCTGCGCGACGTCGATCTCGACGCGCTCCTCGACGCGATCGAGGCGACCAACTGGCGGACGCTCGGTATTGCCGGCTTCTTTGTCGCCGCCGGCTATCTGACGCTGACGTTATACGATCTGTTCGCGCTACGCACGATCGGCCGCTCCGAAGTGCCGTATCGCGTCGCTGCGCTTGCCGGCTTCACCAGCTATGCGGTCGGACACAATGTCGGTGCCAGCGTCTTTTCCGGCGGCGCGGTGCGCTATCGCATTTATTCCGCCTGGGGCTTGAGCGTCATCGAGGTGACCAAGATCTGCTTCGTCGCCGGGCTCACTTTCTGGCTCGGCAACGCCACCGTGCTCGGCCTCGGCGTCCTCGATGCGCCGCAGGCGGCACGCGCCATCGACCAATTGCCGCTCTGGCTCAATCGCGTCATTGCGCTCGCGCTCCTTGCCCTGCTCGGCGCCTACGTGGCGTGGGTCTGGGTCAAGCCGCGCGTCGTCGGTGGCGAAGGCTGGCAGGTGGCCTTGCCCGGCGGTCCTTTGACGCTTGTTCAGATCGCCATCGGTATCCTCGATCTGTCGTGCTGCGCGCTGGCCATGTACATGCTGGTGCCGGACGAGCCCAATCTCGGCTTCGTCACCGTGGCCGTTATCTTCGTCGCAGCCACGCTGCTGGGCTTTGCCAGTCACGCCCCTGGCGGCCTCGGCGTGTTCGACGCCGCCATGATGGTCGCGCTGTGGCAGTTCGACAAGGAAGACTTGCTGGCGGGCCTGCTGCTATTTCGTTGCCTTTATTACATCATTCCGTTCATCCTCTCGCTGGTGATCCTCGGAACGCGTGAAGCTCTGATCGGTCGTTCCGCCCGGCGCCTCGGCCACCCGGTTGCAACGCCGATCAGCGCCGTGACCGGGCTGGCGCGGGAAAAGTCGGACGCGACTTGATCCGAAGGTTGGACGGGCCGCTGCGCGGGGACGGATCCGATGAGCCTGGACGACGATCTCATAGCGTCGCGAAAGAGCGGATGGCGCGGCGTGCGGTTCGTCACCGTAACCGCGGCGATCGTATTCGGCGGATTGGCGCTGCTCAACGCCCTTGCCATCGGCTACGCGGTCGCGGGTTTCGCCCTGATCACGGCGGCCGCTTTCCTCGCCATGCGCGCCGGCGAGGAGACCGGCCGCCTGGCGCGGCCGGCTGCCGTCTCCGTACGCGCCGGCGACCCGCTCGAGGCCGTCGTCGCCGGGCTGCCGGATCCGGCGATCGCACTCGACCGCAACGGGCGCGTACTCGCGCTTAATGAGCGCGCGCGTTCCTTGGCGCCGGCGTTGCGGCGCGGCGAGCTGGTCTCGCTGGCGCTGCGGATGCCCGAGCTGAACGAGGCGATCGGCCGCGCCTATGCCAAGCCCGACCTGGTGCTGATGGTGTTTCATGACCTCACCCCGCTGCGCCGGGCCGAAGAGATGCGCGCCGACTTCGTCGCCAATGCCAGCCACGAGCTGCGCACGCCGCTGGCGGCGCTTTCCGGCTTCATCGAGACCCTGCAGGGCTCGGCGCGCGACGATGCCAAGGCGCGGGAGCGCTTCCTCGCCATCATGCAGGAGCAGGCGCGGCGCATGGCGCGGCTGATCGACGACCTGTTGTCGTTGTCGCGGATCGAGCTGAATGCGCACCGCCGGCCCGATACGCTGGTCGACCTGGTGCCGATCGTCCGCCAAGTCGCGGACGGCCTGGAAACCCTGGCGCGCGACCGTGGCGTCACCGTCCACGTCGAGGCACCGACCAAGCTGACGATCCCCGGCGACCACGATGAGCTGGTCCGCGTGTTCGAGAACCTGGTAGAAAACGCGCTCAAATACGGGGCCGCCGGCAAACGCGTCGACATCACGCTGCAGCCGGCGATATCCGCGGAAGGCGAAGCGGAGGCGCAGGTCGACGTCCGCGATTACGGGCCGGGCATCGCGCCCGAACATCTGCCGCGGCTGACCGAGCGCTTCTATCGCGTCGACGTTCGCGAGAGCCGCGCCCAGGGCGGCACAGGGCTCGGGCTGGCGCTGGTCAAGCACATCCTCAACCGGCATCGCGGTCGCTTATCGATCGACAGCACGCCCGGTGCCGGCGCCACGTTCAGCGTTCAACTTCCAGCGGCGAAACCTCAGCCGGCCGAGCAAATCACCTGATAAATTCTTATTCGCCGGGCGCGATGGCTTCGTGCCGCGTCGCCATCGCCCTTTGACGGCAATTCGTGAGCGATGGAAACAGCGCGGCCGCCACGGATGCGGCGGCAAATGCTCCGGCCATTTGTGCGACGATGAATGCCGGAACGTGGTTGATGGCGATGCCGCTGAACGTAGTGGTGAAGCCGCGGGCGAGCGTGACCGCCGGGTTGGCGAAAGAGGTCGAGGACGTAAACCAGTACGCCGCCGTGATCACCAGCCCGACCAGCCATGGAACGGCTTGCGGCGCATAGCGCAGCCCGCCCAGAATCGTCAGAATCAGGGTGAAAGTGGCGACCGCCTCGCTAAGCCACTGCGGAGCACCGCTGCGCGCCGTCGTTCCGATCGCTAGCGGCGCGAGGTCGAACATGAGGTGGGCGATCACCGTGCCGGCGATGCCGCCGGCAAATTGGACAACGATATAGGGGAGGACTTCACGCCAGGGCGACATCCCGCGGGCGGCAAATACCAGCGTTACCGCCGGATTGAAATGTGCGCCGGAAACGGGTCCCAGGATCGTAATGATCACAACAAGGATCGCTCCGGTCGGGATGGTATTTCCGAGGAGCGCAATGGCCTGATTACCGCCGGCCAGCCGTTCCGCCATGATGCCCGAACCGACGACTGTCGCTACCAGGATCGCGGTGCCCAGCGCTTCCGCCAGAAGCCGTCGCGACAAGGGTGCGGCGAAGTCGCTCATCCGGACGCCGTCTTCTGCTCGTCGGTTGGCTCTTTGGTCTTGCCGATCGCATCGAGCCGTCGTTGCAGCGACAGCTTGTCGAGGGAGTCGATCGGCAGGCTGACGAAGATCGAGATGCGGTTGTTCAGCATGCGGAACGTATCGGCGAAGGCAAAGCGACGTTCTGCTTCGTTGCCGGCGGCCGCAGCCGGATCGGGAAGACCCCAATGCGCCGTCATCGGCTGACCGGGCCAAACCGGACAGGCTTCCGCGGCCGCGTCGTCGCAAAGCGTGAACGCAAAATCGAGCTTCGGCGCGTCGGGACCCGAAAACTCGCTCCAGCTCTTTGAGCGGAAACGCGTGACGTCGAAATTCATCTTGCGCAGCAGGTCGAGGGCATAGGGATGCACATGGCCCTTGGGGTGACTGCCGGCCGAGAAGGCGCGGAAGTTCCTGCGCCCTTCACCGCTCAAGATCGCCTCGGCGATAATCGACCGTGCCGAGTTGCCGGTGCAAAGAAAGAGCACGTTGAGGCGTTTGTCTGCAGCGGCTTCGTTCATGGCTCGGTGCTCTGCTAGGTGTTCGCCGGCGGCGCGCAGCAGCCGCTTGTGCCGCGTATCGCCTCCTGGAGATCGCACAGTTCCGGGTGACCGCCGCAGCAGTCATTGACCAGGAAACCGACCAGCGTCCGGATCGCGTCAACGTCCGCCCGGTACAGGATCGAGCGCCCGTCGCGAGCACCGCGCACCAATCCCGAGCGCGCCAGGATGCTGAGATGGGACGAAAGCGTGTTGTGGGCGCAGCCGATCTTTTCGGCGATGGTGCCGGCAGCAAGACCGCCGGGTTCGGCTGCCATCAGCAGCCGAAAAATTCCGAGCCGTGTCGGCTGACCCAAAGCTGCAAATGCCGCAAGCGCATGCGGAACCGACATCCGGCGGCCGCGCGACTCGGGACCGATATGGCCGACCACGGCCAAAGGAGTTTTTTTCATAAATCTAAACCGGATTTCCGAACCCGAACGAGAGTTGCGGTCGGCCGCGGCAAACGACCAAAGCGTACTGCTATTTATATCGAGAATTCTCGAAATATTGTATTATCGTCGCATAACGGGATGACAATTCAGTGACGACTGCTTTTAGCCGGTGGGCCGGCATGGTCCGCTATTCGGATACAGGGCGCGGCCCCCCGTGCTTTTAAAATGACTTAAATTACAATGACTTGCATTGTCATCTAACTGTCATACCAGGCTCATAGAAGCTTGACGTGCCCCACGTAAGCATTCCGCAGCTGTGGTCCTGCCCAGATCGGAGCAATGCAAACCGCGGCGCGTTGCATAAAGACGTCAGACAGAGCGCAAAACGTCCCCATCGGGACCAAGCCGACGTGGGTCGGCGACCTGCGTCGCCGGCAATTCTGCACAGGAGAAAACCCGTGATCCACCTCAGAACAATGGCTGTCGTCGGCTTCCTGGCCGCGGCGGTCGTTCCCGCGGCCGCCGTCGAAATCTCCGGCGCCGGCGCGACATTCCCGTATCCGATCTACGCCAAGTGGGCCGACATCTATAAGAAAGACACTGACGTCGGGCTCAATTATCAATCGATCGGTTCGGGCGGCGGCATCAAGCAGATCGAAGCGCGGACCGTCACTTTCGGCGCGACCGATGCGCCGCTCAACGGCCCGGACCTCGACAAAAACGGCCTCGTGCAATTTCCCATGGTGATGGGCGGGATCGTGCCGGTGTTGAACGTCGAAGGTGTGAAGGCCGGCGAGCTTGTGCTGGACGGCCCCACGCTTGCCGGAATTTTCCTTGGCACCGTGAAGAACTGGGATGATCCGGCGATCAAGAAACTCAACCCCGGCGCCAAGCTTCCCGCGCAGGCGATCGCCGTCGTCCACCGGTCGGACGGTTCCGGCACCACCTTCAATTTCACATACTATCTGGCGCTGGTCAGTCCTGATTGGAAATCGCAGGTCGGCTCGAACACATCGGTCGAATGGCCGGTCGGCATCGGCGCCAAGGGCAATGAAGGCGTTGCCAACAATGTCGCCCAGACCAAAGGCTCGGTCGGCTATGTCGAATACGCCTACGCCCTCCAGAACAAGCTGGTGTTCACCAAGATGGTGAACAAGGATGGTAAAACCATCGCGCCGACCAGCGAGGCGTTCCAAGCGGCCGCCGCCAATGCCGACTGGAATTCGGTGCCGGGCTATGGGGTGATCCTCGCTAACCAGCCGGGCGCGGCATCATGGCCGATGACGGCGGCGACATTCATCCTCATCCCCAAGCAACCGCCGGATCCGGTTGCCACAGCCGAGGCGCTGAAGTTCTTTGCCTGGGCCTATGCCAATGGCGACAAGATGGCGGAGGAGCTCGACTATGTGCCGATGCCCAAGAAGGTCGTCGCCGAGATCGAGAAAGTGTGGGCCAGCGAAATCAAGGATTCCACCGGCAAACCGCTGCACACCAGCGCGGTGCTGCATTAGGTGGGATGAAAAACTAGCAAGGCGCCGTCGACATTCGAGGCGCCTCGCCGCTTTGTCCGCCGGTCCAGCGCACGGTCACACTTGTGCGGCGGCCGGTAGATCGTCTTGAGTGGGCGCTCCGATTTCCTTGAAGGAGCGCCGCGATGGACCCGGCCCGGAGGCGATCCGTGGTTGACGTAGCGCTGCAGGAGGGGGTGACGGTGTCGGTCGAGGGGGCGGTGGCGCGCGCCAAAGTGCTCGATCGCTTGCGCCTCGGCGACGCCGCGTTCCGCCAGGTGACGCGTGCCGCAGCCTTTGGCGTGCTGTTGCTCTTGAGCGGCGTCATGATTTCGCTGGTCGCCGGCTCGCTGCCGGCGCTGCGGACTTTCGGCTTTGGCTTCCTGGTGAGCGAGCGGTGGAATCCGGTCACGGAGAATTTCGGCGCGCTCGCGCCGATCTACGGCACGCTCGTCACGTCGTTCATTGCCATGCTGATAGCGGTCCCCCTAGGCCTGATGATCGCCTTCTTCCTCACCGAGCTGTGCCCGCCATGGCTGCGGCGGCCGATCGGTATTGCCATCGAACTTTTGGCCGGCGTTCCGAGCATCATTTACGGGATTTGGGGGCTTTTCGTCTTCGCCCCGTTCCTGCAGCAGACGCTGCAGCCCTTTTTGATCAACACGCTCGGCAATGTGCCCGGGATCGGCAAGTTGTTCGCCGGTCCGCCCTATGGCATCGGCATTCTGACCGCGGGATTGATCCTTGCCATCATGGTGCTGCCGTTCGTGACGGCGATCTCGCGCGATGTGTTCGAAGCCGTGCCCGGCGTGCTCAAGGAGGCGGCCTACGGCATCGGCTGCACGACCTGGGAAGTGGTACGCTACGTGGTGCTGCCCTATGCCAGGGTGGGCGTGATCGGCGGCGTGATGCTGGGCCTCGGCCGCGCGCTGGGCGAGACCATGGCCGTGACTTTCGTGATCGGCAACGCGCACCGGATCTCCGCCTCGGTGCTCGCCCCCGGCACCACCATCTCCGCCACTATCGCCAACGAATTCACCGAAGCGGTGGGCGATCTCTATACCTCCTCGTTGATCGCGCTCGGGCTGATCCTGTTCGTCATCACCTTCATCGTGCTTGCCGCGGCGCGCTACCTGTTGATGCGGATCGAGCGCCGGATCGGGTGACACCATGTCGGCCATGCCCTGGGGACCACGCTATGCAGCCCGCCGCCGCCGCAACGCCATGGCAATGGTGCTGTCGGTTGGCGCCACGATCGTCGGGCTAGGTTGGCTGGTGCTGATTCTGGGTGCGCTGCTTTGGCATGGCTTCGGCGGCTTGTCGCCTGCGGTGTTCACGCAGATGACCCCGCCGCCTGGAGCGAGCGGCGGGCTGCTCAACCCGATTGTCGGAAGCCTCATTCTGACGGCGCTTGCGGTCGCGCTCGGTACCCCCATCGGCATCCTCGCCGGCACCTACATGGCCGAGTACGGCCGTTACGACCGCCTGACCAGCGTGGTGCGCTTCATCAACGACATTCTCTTGAGCGCGCCGTCCATCGTGGTCGGGCTGTTCATCTACGAAGTCATGGTTGCGCCGATGGGGCATTTCTCCGGCTGGGCCGGCGGCGTGGCGCTGGCCATGCTCGTCATCCCAGTGGTCGTGCGCACCACCGAGGATATGCTCACGCTGGTGCCGAACGCGCTGCGCGAGGCGGCAACCTCGATCGGCCTGCCGCGCTCGCTGACGATCATGCGGATCTGCTACCGCGCGGCGCGCGCCGGTATGGTGACCGGCGTGCTGCTGGCGGTTGCCCGTATCAGCGGCGAGACCGCGCCGCTGCTCTTCACTTCGCTCAACAACCAGTTTTGGAGCCCCAATCTCAACGCGCCGATGGCGAGCTTGCCGGTGGTTATCTTCCAGTTCGCGCTCAGTCCCTATAAGGACTGGCAGTCGCTGGCCTGGACCGGCGCTCTCATCATCACGCTCGCGGTGCTGGCCTTGAGCATTACTGCCCGTGCCCTTGTGCCATCCGGAAAACAGTCATGAGCGTCACATCCGTTGCCGTTCCCACCGTCAGCAATGCGCCGACCGATCGCGCGGGCCTCGCCGAGAAACTTACGATCCGCGATCTCAATTTCTACTATGGCGATAGCCAGGCGCTGAAGGCGATCAGCCTGCCGCTCTATAAGAACAAGGTGACCGCCTTCATCGGTCCGTCCGGCTGCGGTAAATCGACGTTATTGCGCGTGCTCAACCGCATGTACGACCTCTATCCGAACCAGCGCGCCACCGGTGAAGTCCTCTTCGACGGCGAGGATCTGTTGTCGCCAAAACAGGACCTCAACCTGCTGCGTGCGCGCATCGGCATGGTGTTTCAGAAGCCGACGCCGTTTCCGATGTCGATCTATGAGAACGTCGCCTTCGGCATCAGACTGTACGAGCGATTGTCCAAATCCGAGCTCGATCGGCGCGTCGAGACGTCGCTGCGGCGGGCGGCGCTGTGGGACGAAGTCAAGGATAAGCTCGCGGCCAACGGACAAAGTCTCTCCGGCGGCCAGCAGCAGCGATTGTGCATCGCGCGCACGGTTGCGGTGCAGCCCGAGGT
The DNA here is from genome assembly GCA_050010955.1 of Xanthobacteraceae bacterium. GTDB lineage: Bacteria > Pseudomonadota > Alphaproteobacteria > Rhizobiales > Xanthobacteraceae > BOG-931. The sequence continues at coordinate 12,402 of JBEKJZ010000045.1, forward strand.
CATCCTGTTCGATGAGCCCTGCTCGGCGCTCGATCCGATCTCGACCGCCAAAATCGAGGAACTGATGGACGAGTTGACCGACGACTATACGATCGTGATCGTCACCCACAACATGCAGCAGGCCGCACGCGTGTCGGACTTTACCGCCTTCATGTATCTTGGCGAGCTGATCGAATTCGATTCGACGAGTAAAATGTTCACGGCGCCACAGGATCAGCGGACGCAGGACTACATCACCGGCCGCTTCGGATAACCACCATGACCGAATACAGCACCAGAATCGACCACACCGCCAAGGCATTCGACACCGATCTGCAGGAGATCATGCGCAAGGTCGCCGAAATGGGCGGGCTTGCGGAGCGGCAGATCGGGGATGCCGTCCATGCCTTGGTCGAACGCGATACCGAGCTCGCCGAGCGCGTGATCGCCGCCGATCCGACCATCGACGCGATGCAGCATGAGATCGAGGAAAAAGCGATTCTGACGATCGCGCGCCGGCAGCCGATGGCCGTCGATCTGCGCGAGATCGTCGGCGCCATGCGGGTCTGCAACGACCTCGAGCGGATCGGCGACCACGCCAAGCACATCGGCAAGCGGGTGGTCGCGCTCGACGGCGACTTCAACCCGCAAAAGCTCATTCACGGCGTGGAACACATGGCCGCGCTGGTAGCCGGCCTGCTCAAACAGGTGCTCGATGCCTATGCCAGCCGCGATCTCGCCGCAGCGCTCGCCGTGTGGAACGGCGATGAGGAAGTCGACAACCTTTGTACGTCGCTGTTCCGCGAGCTGCTGACCTACATGATGGAGGATCCGCGCAACATCACGTTCTGCATGCATCTGATGTTCTGCGCCAAGGACCTCGAACGCATCGGCGATCACGCGACGAATATCGCGGAAACCGTCTATTACATGATCGAAGGCCGCCCGATCGCCGATCAGCGGCCGAAGGGCGATTTCACGAGTTTTGGGGCAATGCCGCCGCAGAAAGGATAGGAGGGCCGGGATGGGAGCCAACATCCTGATCGTCGAAGACGAGGAACCGCTGACCACGTTGTTGCGCTACAATCTCGAAGCCGAAGGCTACGCGGTCGACGCCGTCGCTCGCGGCGACGAGGCCGACACGCGATTGCGGGAGACTGCTCCCGATCTCGTCGTGCTCGACTGGATGCTGCCCGGCCTGTCCGGCATCGAATTGTGCCGCCGGCTGCGGGCGCGGCCGCAAACCCAGTCGCTGCCGATCATCATGCTGACCGCGCGCGGCGAGGAAAGCGAACGCGTGCGCGGGCTGGCGACCGGCGCCGACGATTACATCGTCAAGCCGTTTTCGGTGCCGGAGCTGTTGGCGCGGATTCGGGCGCTGCTGCGCCGGGCCAGTCCCGAACGCGTCGCCACGGTGCTCGCCATCGGCGATCTCGAGCTCGATCGCGAGAAAAAACGCGTCTCGCGCTCGAGCCGTGCGGTCGATCTCGGGCCGACGGAATTCCGTCTGCTCGAATTCCTGATGGAACGCCCGGGACGCGTATTTTCCCGCGAGCAATTGCTGGACGGCGTCTGGGGCAGCGACGTGTACATCGACGAGCGCACGGTCGACGTTCATGTCGGCCGCCTGCGTAAGGCGCTCAACCGCGGCCATGGCAACGATCCGATCCGCACCGTGCGCGGCGCCGGCTATTCGCTCGACGATCGCTTCGGCAAGGCGAGCTGACCCGTCAGCCTTGGGGCGGGCGACGGTTTTGGCGGCCTCAGCGCTGTGAGCGGCGGTCGCGGCGGCGGTCGCTGGCCGGCTGATAGGCGACCCGGGAGTGATAAGCGCAATACGGCAGCCCGCTGATCGTATTGCCGCCGCAGAAGAAGAAATCGCTGCTGCCGGGATCGCCGATGGGCCAGTGGCAGGTCTGCTCGGTCAACTCCAGAATGGTGCGGCGCTGGCCGATCGGGATGATGTTCTCGATTAGCTCCGGCGCGCCTTCGGCTTCGAGCTCATAGGCATGCGCCAGCGCGGTATTGCCGCGGATCGACGGCCGGCTCATGCGCAGCAGATGCGTGGAGGAACGCGCCTTGCGCGGGCGCGGCGAGGCGCTCGACGCGCTCTTGGCGCGCCCGGACAGGCCGAGCCGATGCACCTTGCCGATCACCGCGTTGCGGGTAATGCCGCCGAGTTCGGCCGCGATCTGGCTGGCCGAAAGACCGTCGGACCACAGCTTCTTCAACAGCTCGACCCGCTCGTCGGTCCACGACATGCTCGATCCTCCTGAAAAAGATGCGGTCATGGCCTTTTTTGAATCCACCTCCGTGGCCGGGCAGCTTTTGCTGCCCAACACGCACATCACCAACGCTGGAGAAGACTGTCCGCCGCACGAGATGTCGTACTTGACGATCAAAAGGCTACAATATGGCGGGAGTCGGGCGCAAGAGTTGTGCGGCATACGTCCACATGTTCCTGCTTGCATGTGGATGAATGCGGGATAAGCCGGGCGGCAGCGCTCCAGCTTTACCGGTGTTGACAGACCGGCAGGCCGAAATAGGATACTCAATGGTGCCGCCCGGAGAGGCGGCACATTTCATTTTTGCCGCGCAGACAATGCTGCGCCGCGCGCGCGGGCTCAACCGTGACATCGCATTTGTTGCCGACCTATGCACGCATCAACCTCGCCTTCGAGCGGGGCGAAGGCGCATGGCTGATCGCGACCAACGGCGACCGCTATCTCGATTTTACCTCCGGCGTTGCCGTCAACGCGCTGGGACACGCCCATCCGCGGCTGGTCGCCGCGCTCGCCGAGCAGGCGCAGAAGGTGTGGCACGTCTCCAATCTGTATCAAATTCCCGAGGCCGAGCGGGTCGCGCAGCGGCTGTGCGACGCGAGCTTTGCCGACGTCGTTTTTTTCTGCAATTCCGGCGCCGAGGCGATGGAATGCGCCATCAAGATGGTGCGCAAATACCAGTCCGCGAACGGGGCGCCTGAACGCTACCGCGTCATCACCTTCGAGGGCGCTTTCCACGGCCGCACGCTGGCGACGCTCGCGGCCGGCGGCCAGAAGAAATATCTCGACGGTTTCGGTCCCGTCGTCGAAGGCTTCGACCAGGTCCCGTTCAGCGATCTCGAGGCGACCAAACGCGCGGTGACCGCCGAGACCGCGGCGATCCTGATCGAGCCGATCATGGGCGAGGGCGGCGTGCGCGTCGTCGCGCCGGCGTTCCTGCGGGCTTTGCGCGAACTGTGCGACCAGAACGGGCTGCTCTTGGTCTTCGACGAGGTGCAGACCGGAATGGGACGCACCGGCGAGCTGTTCGCTTACCAGCGCGCCTGCGTCGCGCCCGACGTTATGGCGCTCGCCAAGGCGCTGGGCGGCGGCTTCCCGGTCGGCGCCTGCCTGGCGACGCGCGAAGCGGCGAAGGGCATGACCACCGGCACCCACGGCTCCACCTTCGGCGGCAATCCGCTGGCGATGAGCGTGGCCAACGCGGTGCTCGACGTGATGCTGGAACCGGGCTTTCTTGATCGGGTGCGGCAGACCGGGCTGTTGTTCAAGCAGCGGCTGGCGCAAATCAAGGACAGCTACCCCTCGCTGATCGCCGAGGTGCGCGGCGAAGGGCTGCTAGTGGGCTTGCGGGCCACGGTGCCCGTCGCGGAGCTTGTCACCGCGCTGCGCGACGAAAAGATGATCACCGTGCCGTCCGGCGACAACGTGGTGCGGTTGCTGCCGCCGCTGATCGTCAGCGAACAGGAAATCGGCGAAGCGATCGCGCGCCTTGACCGCGCCTGCGCCCGGCTCAATCGTGCCGCCCCCTCCGTTGCGTCATCCGCCAGCGGTAGTGGGCGGAGCGGGGCCACGCCGGAGGCGCCCAGATGAGCGCCGTCCGCCACTTCCTCGACCTCATCGACGTTCCGGCCGCGGATCTGCGCTGGATGATCGACGTCGCGCGCGCGATGAAGGAAAAGGGCGCCCGGGCCGATCAGCCGCTCGCCGGCAAGACACTGGCGATGATCTTCGAGCGGCCTTCCACCCGCACCCGCGTCTCCTTCGAGGTCGCCATGCGCCAGCTCGGCGGCTACGCCCTCATGCTGACGGCGGAGGAAATGCAGCTCGGCCGCGGCGAGACGCTCGCCGATACCGCCCGCGTTCTATCCCGCTACGTGGACGCCATCATGATCCGCACGCTCGATCCGAAGGACGTGGCCGAGCTTGCGCGCTACGCCACGATCCCGGTGATCAACGGCCTGACGCGGCGCTCGCATCCCTGCCAGGTGCTGGCCGACGTGATGACGTTCGAGGAGCATCGCGGTCCAATTCGCGGCCGCACCGTGGCCTGGACCGGCGCCGCCAACAACGTGCTGACCTCATGGATGCACGCCGCCGAACGGTTCGCGCTCCGCCTGCGCATCGCCACTCCGCCGGAGTTGGCGCCGAAGAAGCCGCTCACCGATTGGATCAAATCCTCGGGCGCCGCCATCCACATCGGCACCGACCCGGAAGAGGCGGTGAAGGGCGCCGACTGCGTCGTCACCGACACCTGGGTGTCCATGGGCGACCGCAACGGCGCCCGTCGCCACAACCTGCTCAAGCGCTATCAGGTCAATAGCCGGCTCATGGCGCGCGCCAAGCCGGACGCCATCTTCATGCATTGCCTGCCGGCGCATCGCGGCGAAGAGGTGACCGACGAGGTCATGGACGGCCCGCATTCCGTCGTGTTCGACGAGGCCGAGAACCGGCTGCATGCGCAGAAGGGTATCCTGACCTGGTGCCTGGCGGCCGGCGCCTGATCCAAGAACGGCGCCACCTCTGCGGAGGACTTACACGGCACAACCCTGGAAACTTAACCTCCCGACTCAAAGGACGCGAGTTGTTCATCTCTCGCTATCTGAAGGAGTTCGGCTACGCTAGGGCGGCCAGATGACAGCAGACATCCGCACCAACGCAGCCCAACAGGGGACGCAAGGCTGGACGTCGTCGCTGCTCTGGGTGCTCGCGGCAGCCAGCGTCCTGGCGCATATCGCAGCCGTCGTGTTGCGTCTGCCGCAGGGGGTGAGTGGCGCGATGATTGCGTCATCTCTCACGCTATTCGGGGTGCTGCATGGGGCGTCGACCTACGGCTGCCGCGGCATCCTGCTCTTCCTGGTCGTCTGCCTGGGGGTAAGCAACGCGTTTGAAAACCTCAGCATCATGACCGGCTTCCCATTCGGCTGGTATCACTACAGCGATGCCTTGGGGCCCAAACTGTTCTTAGTGCCGGTGCTGATCGGGCCAGCCTATTTCGGCGTGGGCTATCTCTCGTGGACGCTGGCTCGCGCTATTCTCGGCGACGAGGACACCAGACTGCCCGGCCTGCTCTCGTTCGCGACGCCGGCGATCGCAAGCTTTATCATGGTGTCTTGGGATCTCACTATCGATCCGAGGATGTCGACGATCACCGGTAGCTGGGTATGGCACAATGGCGGGAGTTATTTCGGCGTACCGCTGAGCAACTTCCTGGGATGGTATCTGACGGTCTATGTCTTCTTCCAGTGCTTTGCCCTGTATGCGAGACGCCGGCGGGCGACGCACACGAAAGGGCCTAGGTACCGGGCACAGCCGCTGTTCGCGTACACGGCGATCATCATTGCTCCCATTCTAAGCCTGCTTCTTGGCAATGAGCCTATCGCCCTCTTGACCGACCCGGCCGGCCATCCGTGGCAGGCGCAGGATGTTCGGTCGGTCGCCGCACTGGTCTGCCTTTTCACGGCACTGCCTTTCTGGTTGCTTGCGGTATTCAAGACCCAAGCCGAATCCCGCCCTCGTAGCCATCAAGAGAGAATGTCGAACTGACGATCACTCCGGGCCCCGCGGCACTCCAGAGCTGCGAATCGCGGCCTGCGGGCCGCAATTGCCGTGATTTCGCCCCGCTCCGCGCAACTGCAAAGTCTTGACCGACGAGGTCATGGACGGCCCGCATTCCGTCGTGTTCGACGAGGCCGAGAACCGGCTGCATGCGCAGAAGGGCATCCTGACCTGGTGCCTGGCGGCCGGCGCCTGATCCGGCAACCGCGCGACCCTAGAGCGTAATCGCTTCAGACTGAATCGATTGGCGCTCTAATATCCTTAGTGGAGCATGATCTTTTCGGAAAACCGGCTTCCACTTTTCCGGATCATGCTCAGAGGACTCACAATTCGTCCCTTGCCGCCTATATTGCCTGGCGATGAATAATCCTCATGCGGACATCCCGGTTCGGGAGCCGGCGCCAGCCAGCCTCGACGACACCATCCTGCCGTTCGAAGTCAACGCGCTCGACCTGCGCGGCCGCATCGTGCGGCTCGGGCCGGCGGTCGATGCCATCCTGACCAGCCACGATTACCCGCTGCCGGTGGCCAAGCTTCTCGGCGAGGCGATCGTGCTCACGGTCATGCTCGGCTCGGCGCTGAAATTCGACGGCCGTTTCATCCTGCAGACGCAGAGCGACGGTCCGGTCCGCATGCTGGTGGTCGACTTCACGTCGCCCGACAAGCTGCGGGCCTGCGCGCGCTTTGACGCGGAACGCATCGTCGCCGCCATCGCCGCCGGCGCCGCCGCGCCGGGTCGGCTTCTTGGCCACGGCCATCTCGCCATGACCATCGACCAGGGCCCGGACATGAGCCGGTATCAGGGGCTGGTGCCGCTCGAAGGCAACGACCTGGAACACGCGGCGCACGAGTACTTTTCCCGCTCGGAGCAGATTCCGACCCGCGTCCGCCTTGCCGTCGCCGAGGAGTTCCGCGGCGGCGAAAGCGGCGCGCGCCGGCGCTGGCGCGCCGGCGGCATTTTGCTGCAGTTCCTGCCCAAAGCCGGCGAACGCGCCCGCCAAGCGGACCTGCATCCCGGCGACGCCCCGCGCGGCAGCGAAACCCATACGTTGCCCGAGGACGACGCCTGGGTCGAAGGTCGCTCGCTGGTTGCCACCGTCGATGACGTCCAACTGATCGATCCGGCGCTGTCGAGCGAACGTCTGGCCTACAGCCTGTTCCACGAGCACGGCGTGCGCGTGTTTCGCCCCGCGCCGGTCAATGCGCAGTGTTCCTGTTCGCGCCACGGCGTCGAAGCCATGCTGAAAAGCTTTTCCCAGGACGAGCGCGACGACATGGTCGAGAACGACAAAATCACCGTGACCTGCGAGTTCTGCAGCTCGACCTACGTGTTCGAGCCGAATGAAATAAGCGCAAAGAACGCGGCGCTGGATTCCTAAAAGATTCGATGTGCCCGAGTTCCGCGCGGACGCGAGTACGGAGTCTAATCGAGCCAGTCTTTAGACGCTCGATGAAAATCTATCGCGGGATTTTTCAACCTGTCAGATTTGAATTCTTATAATTCAAATCTGACAACTAAAAATATTCATTCGTGTTGAGTATTTGCGATTGTTAGTTCGTCGCGCCCAACATATACGGAATTCAGCAAGGCAATGAAAAAACTATTACTTCAACATAATTCTAAAGTACTTGGTGGGCGATGTTGCGGCGACCGGTACCAGGATTTGCACGCTGCTTCGTCGATCGCGTCCGGCTGCCGAGCGGCATCGCGCTTTGCATTCTAGCGGCGGTACTCGGCGCCAACGCGCAGCAGCCGGCGCCAGCGCAGCAACAACAGGCGCCGGCCGAGCAACAGCAAGCTGTTCCGCAAGCTCCAGCCGTCGAGCCGGCCGGCGGAACGCAGCTGCCGCAAATCGTCGTTAATGCGCCGAAACCAAAAACCAAACCCAAGCCGAAGCCGGGCGCCGGAGCGCCGCAGCGCATTGCCCAGCAGACCGACGCGCCGACCGCCGCACAGGCGGCTTTGGATGCCAAGATGAGTGCGTTGGATGAGGCGCGTAATAATTTGCTGCCGAAGATCGGCGCCTCGACCTACACCATCACGCGCCAGGCGATCGTCGACATGCCGCAGGGCGACAACACGCCGATCGACAAAGTCATTCTGCAAATGCCGGGCGTGTCCTACGATTCAGCCGTTTCCAATCCCGATTTTCACGTCAGAAACGAGTACGCCAACGTCCAATACCGGGTCAACGGCGTGGTGATTCCCGAGGGCGTCTCGGCGCTCGGCCCGGTCATCGACACCAATTTCGTCGCCAGTATGTCGCTGCTCACCGGCACGCTGCCGGCCCAATACGGCCTGCGCACCGCCGGAGTTCTCGATATCACCAGCAGGGCCTTTGCCGCGCCGAGCGGCGACATCAGTCTCTACGGCGGCAGCCACCAGACGTTCACGCCGAGCTTCGACTACGGCGGCAGCGTCGGCAATACCCAATATTTCGTCACCGCGCGCGGCAACTGGAACGCGCTCGGGTTGGAAAATCCCACGGCGAGCCCAGAGGCCATCCACGACTACACGCAGCAAGGCAAGTTCTTCGGCTATGCTTCGACGCTGCTCGACGAATCGACGCGGTTGAGCGTGATCTCGGCGGCGTCCTACAGCGCGTTCCAGATACCAAACAACCCCAATCAAATGCCGCTCGGCGATTTCGGTCCGGCGAACTACAATTCTTTGTTGCTCAATGAGAACGAATACGACATCTACGTCGTCAATATCGCGGCCCTGCAAAAGAAGGGCACCGACGGCGACGCGCAATTCGCGGTGTTTTCACGCTACGCCAAGGTCAACTTCGTTCCCGATACCTACGGCGACCTGGTGTTCAACGACGTGGCGTCGAACGTGACCCGGGAAAGCCTGCTCAACGGCGCCCAGGGCGATGCGTCATACCTCGTCAACGATCGACACACTTTGCGATTTGGCTTCGCGGTGAGTGGGGAACAGACCAACATCAACAACGTTTACACCGTCCTGCCCGGCTCGCCAGGTGCGGTCACCGGCCCGCCATTCGACATTACCGACAGCAACTCCAAGCTCGGCTGGAACATCGGCACTTACATTCAGGACGAATGGAAGCTGACCAGCGAGTTGACGTTCAACGCCGGCCTGCGCTTCGATCAATTGTACCAGTATGTCGACGCCAACCAGCTCAGCCCGCGTCTGGCGCTGATCTATAAGCCGTTTACCGGCACTACCTTCCACGCCGGCTATGCCCGTTATTTCACGCCACCCTATCAGGCGCAGGCCTATACTGCGAATATCGCCTTGTTCACCAACACCACCAATCAGCCGGATGTCCCCTCGGCTGATCCGGTGAAGCCCGAGCGGTCGAATTATTACGACGTCGGCGTCGATCAGGAGGTGCTCCCGGGTCTGACCATGGGAGTTGACGCCTATTACAAGGATGCTCGGGACATGCTCGATGACGGCCAGTTCGGCGCGGCCGTGGTCTTAACCCAGTTCAATTATGCGGAGGGCTACAGCGAAGGCGGCGAATTCAAGCTCAAGTACACCAACGGCAACTTCAAAGCCTATGCAAATTTTGCCTACAACATAACTGAAGGCAAAGACGTGGAGTCGAACCAGTATCTAATTGATGCTGCGGACTACAATTATCTCCTCACCCATTGGCACTACACCGACGACATGCAGCTGATGACGGGCTCCGCCGGCGTGTCGTATCGCTGGTACGATACCCTGTTTACCGCCAATCTGATCTACGGCAGCGGCCTGCGCAGCGGCGATTTGGAGTCTACACCGGCGGTCCCGCCCAATTCCGAGCACACGCCTCCTTACGCCGTGTTCAACGTCGGCGTGTCGCACGATTTCAAATGGTCGCCGGACGCCAAGCCGCTTACCGTGCGCTTCGACATCGTCAACCTGTTCGATAACCCTTACGAGCTTCGCACCGGTAGCGGCATCGGCGAATTTGCCCCGCAATACGGGGCGCGGCGCGGGTTCTTCGCGGGTATTTCGCAAAAGCTGTGACGATGGACCGCCGGCTTAATTGATCGTCCGCTTGCTGTCGCCGCCATCGAGCGAGAAAGCCGGAATCTCGATGTCGAAATGCTCGCCATTCGCGCTCACCATGCCGTAGGTGCCGACCATGAAGCCGGACGGCGTCTGCAGCGGCACGCCGCTGGTATATTCAAACGACTCGCCGGCCTTGAGAACCGGCTCCTCGCCGACGACGCCGGCGCCGCGCACCTCCTGGCGCCGGCCGCTGGCGTCGGTGATGCGCCAGTGGCGGGTCTTCAGCTGCACCGTGTCGGTGCCGTTATTGGTGATGGCGATGGTATAGGCCCAGAAGAAATAATTGTTCTCCGGCGACGAGCGGTCGGCGACGTAGCGCGGAGTCACCTGGACCTCGATGTTGCGGGTGACGGCACGATACATGAGACGAATCCTGGCGTAATGCCGGCACGATCCTGACGGCGGTTCCGTCGAAACGGTATGCGGAAGCCGGTGCTGCCGCAACGCCGTGCAGTCTGCGGTCGAGCAATAGCGCCTGCTGCGGCGGATTTGAAGCTCCTGCCGCCCGGGGGCAAAAACGCGACGAGCTTCAAATCCAAAACCGCACTGAAATCATAAATTTGCCGGCGTTTGCCCGTTGAGTGTGGACGCTATCCCGGTTGCAATAAGCATGTGGACGCGCTTTCTCAAGCATGCGCCGGCGGATTAGATTGTCTGGCGGCCCCCGGCGTCGGGCCCAACCGGCCGCGGCGGCCGGCAATGGTGTGCATATTTCCATGGCAATGGCATCTCCGCCGCAGGCGGCCACGAGCGAACGCGATCTCCGGCTCGATCTGTTCCGCGGCGTGGCCTTGTGGCTGATCTTCCTCGACCATATTCCCGAAAACGTCGTCAACTGGTTCACCATCCGCAATTATGGATTTAGCGACGCCACCGAGATCTTCATCTTCATTTCCGGCTATACCGCTGCCTTCGTCTACGGCCGCACCATGCGCGAGCGCGGCTTCATGCTCTCGAGTGCCCGCATCCTGCGGCGCGCCTGGCAGATCTATGTCGCGCATATTTTTCTGTTCACCATCTTCATGGCGGAGATCGCTTACGTCGCGGCGACCTTCGACAATCCGCTGTACGCCGAGGAAATGAGAATCCTCGATTTTCTCAAGCAGCCCGACATCACCATCTTTCAAGCGCTGTTGCTGAAGTTCAAGCCGGTCAACATGGACGTGCTGCCGCTCTACATCGTGCTGCTGCTCATGTTTCCGCCGATGCTGTTTCTGCTGTTGCGGGCACCGAACGTGGCGCTGGCCGGATCGGCCGTGGTCTACGCGTTGACGTGGAAACTGGATTGGAACCTGCCGGCCTATCCGAACGGCGTCTGGTTCTTCAATCCGTTCGCCTGGCAATTGCTGTTCGTGTTCGGTGCCTGGTGCGCGCTCGGCGGCTCCCAGCGCCTCGCCGGCTTTTTGCGCTCGCGCATCGTGCTGGTCGTCGCCATCGCCTACTTGGTCTTCGCCTTCGCCATAACATTGACGTGGCACTTCGAGGCGCTGGACCGTTTCGTGCCGACTTGGCTGGCGGAGTGGATGTATCCCATCGACAAGACCAATCTCGACGTGCTGCGCTTCGCGCATTTCCTGGCGCTGGCGGTGGTGACGATCCGCTTCATCCCGCGGCACTGGTCCGGCCTGAAATCGGCGATCCTGCAACCCGCCATCCGCTGCGGTCAGCACTCGCTCGAGATTTTCTGCCTCGGCGTGTTTCTGGCCTTTGCCGGGCAATTCATTATCGCCGAATCCTCCGGCGGCCCGCTGCTACAGACGGCCGTCAGCGCGTTAGGCATTATCATTATGATCGCTACCGCCAACCTTATATCGTGGTACAAGGCCATAGAAGGGCGAAGTCCCCAATCGCGCGTCAAATCACCCGACGCAGACCTCGCGGGAGGCGAGGCATGACGTTCGTCATTGCCGTTCTGACCACGATTGCGCTGTTGAACGGCGCCGCGACGGCGGCGCCGGATGAAGCAGCGGCACCGGCGGCGCCATGCGACGTGCCGGAATGGCTGCTGCCGGCCGACGCCGATCTCACGCGTGTCGGCAGCGAAATCAAGGATCGCCACCGCTTGGATATCAGCGTCGTCGGCTCGGGCTCCTCGGCGCTGTCCGGTCCCGACGGTGCGCGCTTCGCCTATCCGGCGCAACTGGAGCAGTCGCTCAGGGAGCGGCTGCCGGGCATTGAGATCAAGGTGACCGCGCATGTCGAGTCGCGGCAGACCACCGCGGACATGGCGTCCCAGCTGCAAAAAATCCTGACCGGCGACCAGCCGGCCTTGGTGATCTGGCAGGCCGGCACGGTCGACGCGCTGCGCGGCGTCGAACCGGAGGATTTCCGCACCAGCCTCGATCAAGGCATCGACGCCATTGCCGCCGACCATGCCGACGTGATCATGATGAACATGCAGCACAGTCCGCGCACCGAATCCATGCTCGGCGTTTCCGCCTACGCCGACGTCATGCGCTGGGTGGCCGAGCAGCACGGCCTCGTACTGTTCGATCGGTTGGCGATCATGCGCTACTGGAGCGATGAGGGCGTGTTCGACCTCTATGCGGCGACCAAAGACTATGCTATGGCGCGGCGTGTTCACGAATGTATCGGCCGGGCCCTGGCGTCGCTGATTATCCATGCCGGTCATCTCGACGCCGGGAAAGAACAAACGACGCGTTGATGTCGACGATCAAACAAACTTTCAGGTGGTTCGGCTGTACAGCAGCCGGGGCTATTGTTTTGGCCATGCTCGCTCCGGCGCGGGCTCAGGTGCCTGTCCAACCGGCCACGCCTGTTGCTCCGTCGGCGTCCGCCGAAGCGCCGAAGCCTGCCGCCTTGTCCGTTCCGGCCGCGCCGTCGCCGACCTCAGGCTTCGCCTGCGGCGCGCCGGCTGAAGTCACACGTCTCACCTATCCGCTCCGCCACACCGCGCGGCGTCTCGCCAGCGGCGAGCCGCTGACCATCGTCGCCATCGGCTCGTCCTCGACGGCCGGCGCCGGCGCCAGCTCTCCGGCGGCGAGCTATCCGAGCCGGCTCGCCGTTGAGCTCAAGCAGCGCTTCCCGACGCACGACATCACCGTGCTCAACCGCGGCGTCAACGGCGAAGTGACCGAGCAAATGCTGGACCGGTTCGCCACTGGCGTGATTGCCGCGCATCCCGATCTCGTGCTATGGCAGGTCGGCACCAATTCGGTGCTGCGCGATCGCCCACTGCGACCGCATTCGGTGCTGCTGCACGAAGGCATTGCGCAGCTCAAGGAAGCGGGCGCCGATGTGATATTGATCGACATGCAGTTTGCGCCGCGGGTGCTGGCCAAACCGGAGACAGAGGGCATGGAAGATCAGATTGCAGTCGCCGCCAAGGACGAAGGCGTCGATCTGTTCCGCCGCTTCGCGGTGATGCGCAACTGGCACGAGGTCCAGCATATCCCGTTCGACGCCTTCGTCGCGCCGGACGCGTTGCACATGAACGACTGGGGTTATGGCTGCGTGGCGAAACTGCTCGCCGCCGGGATCGCCGACGCGGCGACCCGTCCGGTCGCGTCCGCGGCGGCCCGCTCGGCCCGCTGAGATTGTGCCGCGCTCGGCGCTGCGCGCCGCCGCGGAATGACGTTCACACCGCTTCCAGGGCCGCGAGCACGTCCTCGACGATGTCGTCGGGATGCTCCAGGCCGACCGACACCCGCACCATGCCGTCGCTGATGCCGAGCTCGGCGCGCTGCGCCGGCGTCAGCCGTTGGTGCGTGGTCGTTGCCGGATGGGTGATGAGGCTCTTGGCGTCGCCGAGATTGTTGCTGATGCGAATGAGCTTGAGCGCGTCCTGAAAGCGGAACGCGGCCTTCTTGCCGCCCTTGATGTCGAAGGCGACGAGCGTCGAGCCGCCGCGCATCTGCTTCTGCGCAATGGCGGCCTGCGGATGGTCGGGCCGGCCGGGATAGATCAGGCGGGCGATCTTGGGATGCTCGGCCAGCACCACCGCCAGCGTCGCGGCACTGTCGGTCTGCCGCCGCACGCGCACCGCCAGCGTCTCCAGCCCCTTGAGCAGCACCCAGGCGTTGAACGGCGACAGCGACGGTCCGGTCTGCCGCAGCAAGACGTGAACGCGCTTCTGAATGAAGTCCTCCGAGGCCAGGATAATGCCGCCGAGGCAGCGGCCCTGGCCGTCGATGTGCTTGGTCGCCGAGTAGACAACGCAGTCGGCGCCGAGCGCCAGCGGCGACTGGTAGATCGGCGTGGCGAAGACGTTGTCGACGACGAGCGTCGCGCCGGCGGCGTGCGCGATCTGCGCGACCGCTTCGATGTCGATCACTTCCAGCGTCGGGTTGGTCGGCGTCTCCAGGAAAAACGTCCTGGTATTGGGCCGCACCGCGTTGCGCCATTGCTCGAGGTCGGTGCCGTCGACCAGCGTGGAGGCCACGCCGTAGCGCGGCAGATAGTCCTCGACGATATAGCGGCAGGAGCCGAACAGCGCCTTCGCCGCCACCACGTGGTCGCCGGTCTTGAGCTGGCCGACCAGGGCCAGCGTCACCGCCGCCATACCGGTCGCCGTCGCGCGCGCGGCTTCCGCGCCCTCGAAGGCTGCCATCCGGTCCTCGAACATCGCCACGGTCGGATTGGAGAAGCGCGAGTATTGGAAGCCCGGCTCCTCGTTCTTGAAGCGGCGTTCGGCCTGGGCGGAATTCTCGTAGACATAGCCCTGGGTCAGAAACAGGGCCTCGGAGGTCTCGCCGAACTGCGAGCGCAACGTGCCGGATTGGACCAGGCGGGTTTCGGGACGGTAACGGTAGCGATCATGCGCGGACGCGGACATCTGGCCCTCCTCATGGCCAAAAAACAAAACCCGGCCGGGAGGATAATCCTCGGGCCGGGCTCACGCGTCCCCGGCCTTTTAGCAACTTGTTTTACGTGGCTGCAAGCCGGCCGGCTCAAATGACCACGGGATAAAATGGCTCATACGCCTGGCATGTCTTTCCGTCAAGCCGGGCATCGGGTTAGATCGCGACCGCATCATATTTCCGCCGCCGCTCGACACGGGGAAACGCGTGCCGCTCTCGTTTACGCCTTCGGACAAGGGGATCCTGCCCGACCGCATGATCGCCGCGCTGGCGGAGGCGGGGGGCATTCGCGCGGCTTACCCCTTTGCTCCCGGCCAGATCCAGCCGGCGAGTCTCGATCTACGCCTCGGCGCCGTCGCCTATCGGGTGCGGGCGAGCTTTTTGCCCGGTCCCGGGACCGCGGTCGCGCGCCGTATCGCCGAACTGAAGCTGCACGAATTCGCGCTCACCGCGGGTGCGGTGTTGGAGACCGGCTGCGTCTATATCGTGCCGCTGCTCGAGAGCCTGACGCTGCCGACAGACATCGCGGCGGCCACCAACCCGAAAAGCTCCACCGGACGCCTCGACGTCTTCACGCGCGTGATCGCCGACGAAACGCGCGGCTTCGATCGCGTCGCGCCCGGCTATCACGGGCCGCTCTATGCCGAAATCAGCCCGAAGACTTTCCCGGTGCTGGTGCGCGAAGGTTCGCGGCTGTCGCAGATGCGATTGCACCGCGGCGACGCCGTGCTCAACGCCGAGGCGTTGCGCGCGCTGCATGCGCGCGAGCGACTGGTCGACCGCGCCGAGGCAGTGATGGGAGACGGTGTCGCGGTGAGCGTCGACCTTTCCGGCGCCGGCGTCCGCGACGCGGACGGCATCGTCGGCTATCGCGCCAAGCGCCATACCGCGGTCATCGAGGTCGAGCGCCGCGCCGCCTATGACATCGCCGACTTCTGGGAGCCGATCGCTGAGCGCGCCGACCAAAGCCTGATCCTCGATCCCGACGAGTTTTATATCCTCGCCTCCACCGAGGCGGTGCAGGTGCCTCCGGATTATGCCGCCGAGATGGTACCGTTCGATCCGCTGGTCGGCGAATTCCGCGTGCATTATGCCGGCTTCTTCGACCCCGGCTTCGGTTATGCCGGCGCCGGCGGGCTCGGTTCGCGCGCGGTGCTGGAAGTGCGCTCGCGCGAAGTGCCGTTCATCCTCGAACACGGCCAGATCGTCGGCCGGCTGGTTTACGAGAAGATGCTGGCGCGTCCCGACCAGCTTTACGGCAGCGATATCGGCTCGAATTATCAGGCGCAGGGGCTCAAACTGTCGAAACACTTCCGCGGTTAGAGCATGATCCGGAAAAAAGCCTGCCCTCGGACTTGATCCGAGGGTGGAAGCCGGTTTTCCGATAAGATCATGCTCCGCCAAGATATTAGAGCGCCAATCGGTTCAGTCTGAAGCGATTGCGCTGTAGGCGCGCCAGTCGGGCGCACTTGCGATCCGCTAGGCGACGGCGCGGCGAAAAACCCCAAAATTCTTGTAGCATTTCGCCGCGAAGAACGTTCTTCTGTGGATCGGGGCGACGTCGCGATGCCAATCGTGAGAGTGGCGTATGCGAACACTCATCATGGGTTGGGCCGTCTTCGTCTGCGCGGCGATGGCGGCGGCCGGCATCGCGCCGGCCTTGGCGCAATCGGGCTACGACCGGCCGGGCGGCGATTACGCGACGAGCCCCGTGACCAACGGCGACCCGGCGGTGTGCGCGACGCGTTGCGAGCAGGACAAGAACTGCCGGTCCTGGAGCTTTTCCTATCCGCAGGTCTCCAGCGGAGCCGCCCTGTGCCGGCTCAAGCGCGAAGTCATGCCGCGCGTAAAATCGAGCTGCTGCGTATCGGGCGTCCACGGCGCCGGGGTCATCGAGCCGCGGCTGGGCGAGCTCGAATATTCGATCGATCGCGTCGGCGGCGATTACCGCTCCTTCGAAGCGCCACCCGAGGCCAACGGCAAACCCTGCGTCGAGGCGTGTCAGGCCGAATCGCGTTGCCGCGCCTGGACCTATCGGCGGCCGGGCTATGGCACCGCGGCCGCGCACTGCTACCTCAAGGACGCGATCAAGCCGCCGCACAAACGGCCCTGCTGCATATCGGGCGTGGTGCGCTAGGCCGCGACGGTTTTCGTCAGACGTCTCGCGTTTACTCATACATGCTTTAGCCCGGCGGAGACGTGTCAGAGGGGGGACAAACGATGACAATTGCCTCGATGGTGTCGGAGCTAAAACGCTCGCTCGTCGAGTCAGCCGGCACCATCGTTTTCGGAATGGAGGATGGAACGGTCTCCATCTTTGGCCTGATATTCGGTGTTGCCGCCACAACGACGAGCACCCATGCGGTGCTTATCGCCGGTGCCGCGGGAGCTGCGGCAGCGGCTGTTTCCATGATGGCCGGTGCTTATCTCGATGCGGAGACGAGCCGCGACGAGGCGAAGGCGAACCGGGCAAATCTGCAGGCCCATCCGGTGCCCACGGTGGCTTCTGTTGACGCGCTCTTGTCGAATCTTCAGGCGGCGGACGGTCTGATACCAACTCCGGCTGATCACTTCTTTGCTCGCTGACATGGCCACCAGTGGAAGAGCGTGTTGTCGCGGATCGTGTCTGACTGCTGGACGAGGACGACGCAGCGGTCGCTGACCGCCTGGTC
>JBEKJZ010000046.1:0-31479 GCA_050010955.1 Xanthobacteraceae bacterium
GTGGTCGCGGTGGCGCGCACCGTCGGCGGTCTCGAGGAACTTGACGATGCGGTTCGCGCCGCCGGCAGCTCGGCGACGCTGGTGCCGCTCGACATGCGCGATTACGACGGCCTGTATCGGCTTGCCGCCGCGCTCAACGAGCGCCACGCGCGGCTCGACGTACTCGTCGGCAATGCCGCAATCTGCGGCGTGCCCTCCCCCCTCGGCCACATCGAGCCGAAAAGTTGGGAAGAGGCGATGGCGGTCAATGTCACCGCCAACTGGCATCTTATCCGTGCCATGGACCCGTTGCTCAAGCGCTCCGATGCCGGCCGCGCCGTGTTCATCACCTCTGGCGCCGCCACGCTTGCCCGCGCCTATTGGGCGCCCTACTCGGTGTCGAAAGCCGCGCTCGATGTGCTGGCGCGAACCTACGCGGCGGAAACGAGCTCGACGCCGGTGCGCGTCAATCTGTTCAATCCCGGTCCGGTTCGCACGCGCATGCGCGCGTTAGTCATGCCGGGCGAAGACCCGATGACGCTGCCCACGCCGGAACAGGTGGCGGAAAAAATTGTCGATCTGTGTCTGCCGGGCTTTGCCGAAACCGACAAGCTCTACGATTACCGCGCCGGCAAGTTGCTGGAATTCATGCGCCCCGCCTGACGGTTCTCCGCCGTCAGCGGCGCCTTCGACCGGCGTAAGGATTGGCCTTGGCGCGCAGCGTGAGCCGGATCGGCGTGCCCGGCAGCGCAAAATTCTCGCGCAGACCGTTGACGAGATAGCGGCGGTAAGTCTCCGGAAGCGCTGATGCGCGCGACGAAAACAGCACGAAGGTCGGCGGTCTCGATTTCGGCTGTGTCATGTAGTCGAGCCGCACGCGGCGGCCTTTGACGGCAGGCGGCGGATGCGCCTCGACGGCCTGTGCCAAAAAGCGGTTGAGCGCCGCCGTCGGCGCGCGACGGTTCCAAACGGCATGGGCGTCCATCGTCGCCGCCATCAGCCGATCGATCCCCTCGCCGGTGCGCGCCGACAAGGCGACGATCGGCACACCCTTGATCTGCGGCAACAGGCGGTCGATGTGCGTGCGCAGCCGCGATAGCGCGCCCGGCTCCTTCTCGATCAGATCCCATTTGTTGAGCCCGATGACGATGGCGCGGCCTTCCCGCTCGATAAGGTCCGCGATGCGGATATCCTGCTCCTCGAACGGCGTCTCGGCATCAACCAACACGATCACGACTTCGGCGAAGCGGATCGCGTTAAGCGCATCGGCCACCGACAGCTTTTCGAGCTTTTCTTCGATCCGCGAGCGGCGACGCAAACCCGCGGTGTCATGGATGCGCAAATGCCGTCCGCGCCAATGCAGATCGATCGCGATGGCATCACGTGTGATGCCGGCTTCGGGGCCCGACAGCAGCCGCTCCTCGCCGAGCAAGCGATTGATCAGCGTCGACTTGCCGGTGTTCGGACGCCCGACGACAGCGATGCGGATGGGTTTGTCCTCCGCGGCGTCGGCCTTCTTGCCGGCGGGTTCCGCGGTCGCCGCAGGCAGCGCGGCGCGGAGCGCGTCATACAAGTCGCCCAAGCCCTCGCCGTGCTCGGCGCTGACAGCGACCGGGTCGCCGAGCCCCAGCGCATAGGTTTCGAGCGCCCCGGCGCCGCCGGCACGGCCCTCGCTCTTATTGGCAACGAGGATGGCAGGCTTGCCCGACCTGCGCACGAGGTTGGCAAAGGCCCGATCGGCCCCCGTCGTGCGGGCGCGCGCATCAACGAGAAAAAGCACGGCATCGGCCTGCGCGATGGCCGCCGCCGTCTGCGCCTGCATCCTTCCGGACAGGCTCTCGCGGTCGGCATCCTCGAGCCCGGCCGTGTCGATCACCTTAAACGAAAGGTCACCAAGCCTTCCCTCGCCTTCCCTCCGGTCGCGCGTGACGCCCGGCCGATCGTCGACGAGGGCGAGGCGCGCGCCCACGAGGCGGTTGAACAGGGTCGATTTGCCCACATTGGGCCGACCGACGATGGCGACGGTGAAGGACATGACGCGATCTGATGGCAAGGCCCATGGCAATACGCCGCTTTGGCGTAGCACGAGGCTCTTTAGCCTGAAGTGATCAGTGTGAAAACGTGCCGGGAGCCGGCGGAGCCGGCCAAACCGACTGCCCGGACTGTGCCGAGTTGCTCGGCGGCGGGGCCGGCCAAACCGATTGCCCCGATTGTGCGGCGTTGCTCGGCGGCGGCGCCGGCCAAGCCGATTGCCCCGACTGTGCCGTGTTGCTCGATGGCGGCGCCGGCCAAGCCGATTGCGCGGGTTGGGCGCTTTTCGGCGCGGCGGATGATGGCTTCTGATCGAAGACCACATCATGCGTCGCCGGCGCACGAGCAACTTTCGGCTTGGGCTTGGGTTTAGGCTTCGGCTTGGCCGCCGCTTCTGCCACCTTTGCCGCAGCATCACTGTTTTCCGCGGACTGCTCCGGCGGCGGCTGGTAGCCTTTCACCAAATCCGGGGGCACGCCGGTCTCGGCGCCGGGGACGCCGTTAGGAAACAGCGGCTGGCGATCGCCCTGAATCTTTTTCTTGGTGCCGAACATGTCCGAAGACAGCAACTCGGTCGGATCGAACTGACCACCCGGCGTACAATCAGCGAGCAGCAGCGCGACGGCGAGCGTTGCCCCAATCCGAACCAGCGAGTCACCTTTTCGCGGGGGCATCGCTCAACCCCTGCCGCTCGCCGCGATCAGTTCGCTCAGAACCTCAGCGCGGCTGCGCGCGGCCGAAGGTGTTTGCGGATCGGTGATGATCATATCAGTCCATTGCCGTGCCGCGCCCATATCGCCCTCTTTCCAGGCGGAAAGCGCGAGCAGTTCACGCGCGCTGTGGCGGAAGGCCCGATCCGGCCGGGTCAACGGTTCAAGTCGCGCCCGCATGTCGCCATAAGAAGAGCTGTCGACAAGCAGGATGCCGGCGCGCAGCGTAGCCAGATCCTGGATTACCTGCCCCACGCTCCTGTCGGCGGCGATTTCGTCGTAGGCCTTGATTGCGGCCTTGCGGTCTGTCCGTGCAAGCTCGGCAGCCTCACGCAGACGCGCCAGCAGGCGATAGCCGGCGGTGCCATCGGCGGCGAGTTTGGCGAACGCCGCCTCCGCTTCCTGGTGTTTTCCGGCTTCCGCCAGCGTGACCGCTTGCTCGAAGGCGGCGCCGGCTTCAACTGCCTTCTTGGTTTCCCACCATTCGTAACCGCGCCAAGCGGCCACTGCCACGACGACCAGAAGGCAGGCGGCGATGATGTAATGGCCGTAACGCTGCCACAGCTTGTTAAGCCGTTCGCGACGGACTTCCTCGTCGACTTCTTGGAAAATATCGGCCACGGAACCTGCCCCAGCACCAGTTCACGTTCAGCACTCTGCCTGCGCCGCACCTTTAGCCGCGCAGCCGGCTTCCGAACAGACCTGGACAAAATCAAGGGATTCCGGGCAGTTAGGCTCCGAAATCCCCGCGGGAGCTAGAATAGTCATGTGGCGCGAGCAAGGCAAAGCCCCCGCCGCCGCCTGCGACGATGGCGCAGGCCCTGTCGAGACCCGGTCGGCAGAGCCGCCTCACGCTTTTTTCTTCCGCATCGGATAGACGTGCTCGGGGCCGGGGAAGCTCCGTGTGCGGACCCCCTCGGCGTAGCTCTTCACCGCTTGCTCGATCGAGGGCCCGAGCTCACCGAAGCGTTTGACGAATTTCGGCACCCGCGGCGAGAGCCCGAGCATGTCCTCGAGCACAAGGATCTGGCCGTCGCAAGCCACGCTCGCGCCGATGCCGATGGTGGGAATAGCGACCGCGCCGGTGATGCGGCGGCCGAGCGGCTCGGCGATCGCTTCGAGCACGACGGCAAACGCGCCGGCGTCCGCCACCGCGCGCGCGTCCGCTTCGATCGGCGCCCAATCGCTCTCCTCGCGGCCTTGCGCGCGGAAGGATCCGATGGTGTTGATCGCCTGCGGCGTCAAACCGACATGGCCCATGACCGGGACGCCGCGCTCGGCCAGGAACGCAATAGTCTCCGCCATCCGCCGACCGCCTTCGAGCTTGATGGCACCGCAGCCGGTTTCCTTCAGCACCCGGGCGGCGGAGGCGAAGGCCTGCTCCTTGGACGCCTCATACGAGCCGAACGGCAAATCGACGACCACCAGCGCTCGCTTCGAGCCGCGCATCACCGCATGGCCCTGCAGGATCATCATGTCGAGGGTGACCGGCACCGTGGTCTCGAGCCCGTGCATCACCATGCCGAGCGAATCGCCGACCAGGATCACGTCGCAATAGCTGTCGAGGATGCGTGCCGTGTGTGCGTGATACGAAGTCAGGCACACGAGCGGCTCGCCGTTTTTGCGGCCGCGGATGTCCGGCGCTGTCAGCCGCCGGATCTCTTCGTGGACCGACATGCGTTAATGCCCCAGCGCCGGCGTGCCCAAAGCCGGCAGCCCGATCACGATCGGATGAAAAACGAAGCCGAGCGCGAGATAGAGGATGGTGCCGACGAGGATCGCGATGATGTCGTTGCGCCGTCCGCCGACCGGAATCGGCGGCGCCCCGGGATCGCTGCGGCGTTTCAGGGTGATGCGGTCATAGACCGCCCAAGCGAGCACCGCGCCGAACAAGATCATCCCGCCGAGATCGCCGTTGGCGCAAAGGTGCGCTACGGCCCAGATTTTAACACCCACCAGCATCGGATGCTTGAGGACGCGCTTGATGTCGCCGGGAATATAGGCGGCGACCACAGCGATGCTGGCCGGCCACATCGCAGCGACCACGATCTGGCGGGTCCATGCCGGCGGATACCACACCGGGATGAGGCCTTCGGCGCGGTAACGCGCGAAACCAACGCCGATCAGCACGAGACCGACGATCGAGACCAGCGTGAACAGGCCCAAATACGGCCCGCGGCCGATCCGCGAGATCAATGCCGCGCGCTCGTTGCGCCTTGAGACGAACACGTGCGCGCCAAGAAACACAACCAGCCCGAGGATTTCGATCGCAAGGCCCATGGCAGAGCCGCCACCTTAGTGTTGAGATTTCAGCGTAATCGGATGGAAGCGGAGGGTGGTCTGAATTGCACGGCCGCGATCATGACCAGCGGCCCGCTCTTGTCAATGATGCTGCGACCCTTGCGTGAGCGACCCGCCTCGGTACCTCGCCGATCAGCGCGCCCATTGAGCGGACACCATCCAGCTGGGCGGAAGCGATCTGCCGGCGCGTCACCTTCGCGCTTCAAGCACCGCCTCGTATTGCTCAGGCGCGAACCCGACAAGCAATTTGCCGCCGCCAAGGTCGAGAACTGGCCGCTTGATCATGGATGGCTGCGCCAGCATCAGCGCCACGGCCTTTCTGGCGTCGAGCGCGTTCTTGTCTTTGTCCGGCAGATTGCGGAACGTCGTGCCGGCGCGATTCAGCAGAGTCTCCCAGCCAACCTTCTTCTCCCAGCGCTCGAGCCGTTCGCGCCCGATGCCCGCCGTCTTGTAGTCATGGAATGAATAGTGGATGCCATGTTTGTCGAGCCAGGCGCGCGCCTTCTTCATCGTGTCGCAGTTCTTGATGCCGTAGATGGTGATCGGCACGGCCATCATCCTCGTTAAATATTCGACTTCAGATGGCTTTTAGCCGGCGGTGCAGCGTCAATTGACCCCACCGAAAGAATTTGGCTCCACGCGTTCGGCGTTAGCGCGTATGGTCCGACTGCGCCGGACTGAAACGTTTGCCAAAGTGACGGTCGAAAGAGCGTGAGCAAGGTGGCGACAATCACCGGGACCACTGCAACTGGGTCGCGATAGAGCGGCGTCAATTCTTCATGAGCAGCCGCATATTCGCCGCGTCGGTAAAGCGCCGCGTCGAGTTCGCGGATAATGGCCTGCCTCGTCCCATCCTTTTGCGCTGCGCCCAAAATCGCGAGCAGAAGCTGGCATGAACGAACGCCGGCTTTCCCGGGATGCAGCGCGGCCGGGTGACGCGATTGCGCAAGATCAAGCATAACGGAAACCAAGTCCACTCCCGCGAAGTAAGCGTTCATTGGCTCAACAAGCCGCGGATTCACGTCGATCACGAGCGATCCACTGGGCGTCACGATAGCGTCCAGAGACAAAGCGCCGTGCCAATTCAACGCCCGTACCATCCTTGCGATTATTTCAGGCATCACTGGAAGTGTTATGCTTTCTTTGATCGAGGCGCCTCCACTGACGCCTTCGCGGATACGTAGATTTGCGTGGTACGCCACCAAACGCCCATTGTCTGCGATGGCTTGGATCATCGCGAGTGGCCCCTGAGAGTAGGATTGCACAAGCAATTCCTGCTCGCCAAGTCCCATTTCCATTGCCGCCCTCTCTAATTCGGCCTTCGACGACACGCGGCGAACGCCGCTACTGGCCGTGCTGATCGGCTGTTTGACGAAGGCGGGAAAGTCCGACACGCGGTTTAAGTCAGCAATGCCACTCACGACCGCCGATGCTGGTTGCGGGACGCCGATGTCTTCGAGTGTCCGCGCCGCTGATATCTTGTCTTGCACTCGGCGAAGGGAGGCGAACGGCGGCACCACTGTCGCGACTTGGAGTCGCTCTCGGCGCGCGGAGAGTATCGCGACCTGTTCCTGGGTGGGGAAGAGAAAATCCATGGCTCGGGCTTTAGCGATTGCCTGGGCGGCGTCCAGCCACCCAAGCGGATCGAGCCCGAAACGCGGCACAGGATGGACTTTGCGGACGTGGCGGGTAAACCTGGTCAAACAAATCTGCGAGGAGGAAAGTATCTCGACATGATGTCCAAGAGCGCCCAATCGGGTCGCCACCTGCCGTGACGTGAGGCCGGAACCTTCGGAGAGAAGGACACGCATCAGAACAGAGATCAGCGGTTTGACTGATGAATTCTGCGAAGAGATTTCCTATTCCCACTCGATCGTGCCCGGCGGCTTCGAGGTGATGTCGTAAACGACGCGGTTGACGCCCTTGACCTCGTTGACGATACGGGTCGCGACGGTGCCGAGGAAATCCATGTCGAACGGATAGAAGTCCGCGGTCATGCCGTCCGTCGAGTTGACCGCTCGTAATCCGACGACGAAGTCATAGGTGCGGAAATCGCCCATCACGCCCACGGTCCGCACCGGCAGCAGCACCGCAAACGCCTGCCAGATGTCATCGTAGAGGCCGGCCCGGCGGATCTCCTCGATGAAGACATCGTCGGCGAACCGCAGGATGTCGAGCTTCTCCCGGGTGATGGCGCCGGGGCAACGGATGGCTAGTCCGGGGCCTGGGAAGGGATGGCGGCCGACGAAAGCGTCCGGCAAGCCGAGCTCGCGGCCGAGCGCGCGGACTTCGTCCTTGAACAACTCGCGCAACGGCTCGATGAGCTTCATGTGCATCCGCTCGGGCAAGCCGCCGACATTGTGGTGCGATTTGATCGTCACCGACGGCCCGCCGGCGAACGAGACGCTCTCGATCACGTCAGGGTAGAGCGTGCCCTGGGCGAGAAATTCGGCGCCGCCGATTTTTTTCGCTTCCGCCTCGAATACGTCGATGAACAGTTTACCGATCGTCTTACGTTTCTGTTCCGGGTCCTCGACGCCGGCGAGCGCCTTGAGGAACAGCTCCTCGGCGACAACATGCACGAGCGGAATATTGTAAGCGCCGCGGAACAGGGCGACCACGCGTTCGCCTTCGCCGAGCCGCAACAGGCCGTGATCGACGAACACGCAGGTGAGCTGGTCGCTGATCGCTTCGTGGATGAGCACGGCGGCGACGGCGGAATCGACGCCGCCGGAAAGACCGCAAATCACCCTGCCCTTGCCGACCTGACGGCGGATTTTCTCGATCGCCTCGTCCTTGAACGCGCGCATCGTCCAATCGCCGGAGCAGCCGGCAATATTGCGCACGAAATTGCGGATGAGCGCCGCACCGTGCGGCGTGTGCATGACTTCGAGGTGGAATTGCGTGGCGTAGAATTTGCGGTTCTCGTCGGCGATCATCGCGATTGCGGCGTTGGCGGAAGTCCCGGTCCCGGCAAACCCCGCCGGCGGCTTGGTGACGCGGTCGCCATGGCTCATCCACACCGGGTAGCGCTGGCCGACCTCCCACACGCCTTCATACAGCGCCGAAGGCTTTGTCACCTCGACCTCGGCGCGGCCGAACTCGCGGTGATGGCCGCCCTCGACCTTGCCGCCGAGCTGCTGCGCCATGGCCTGCTCGCCGTAGCAGATGCCGAGCACGGGTACGCCGGCCTGGTAGATCGCCATCGGCGCCAGCGGCGCATCCTTGTCGAGCACCGAGGCCGGCCCGCCCGACAGGATCACCCCCTTCGGCCGCAAGGCGCGGAATGCCTCCTCGGCCTTTTGGAAGGGCACGATCTCACAATAGACGCACTCCTCGCGGATGCGCCGCGCGATGAGCTTGGTGACCTGCGAGCCGAAATCGACGATGAGGATGGTGTCGTGCATGGGCGTTGAGGAGGGTATGTGCGGCCGTGACCCGCCCGGGTCAAGGGCACGGCGGCTCCTCTTCCACCATAATGCTATGCCTTGCGCGTGACGGCGACATAGAAGCCGTCGGTATCGGTGGTCCGCGGGGTCATCAGCAGGCCCTCCTCCGTGACCAGCGCCGCATGCAAGAACAGCATCGCACGCTCGCCGAGCGCTGCGGCGACGATTTCGCGCGGCGGCACGATGGTGAAATCCGGATGCCGAGACAAAAAGGCGCTCACCTGGTCGCCGTTTTCCTCCTGGAGAACCGAGCAGGTGACGTAAGCGATGCGGCCGCCCGCCTTCAGGAGCGCGGCGGCTCGATCGAGCAAGGCTTCCTGCTGCTTGACACGCTCCGCCAGCGCTCCAGGACGTACGCGCCACTTGGCGTCCGGGTTGCGTCGCCAGACGCCCGTTCCGGTGCAGGGCGCGTCGATGAGCACAAGATCGACGCGACCGCCGAGGTCGGCGATCACGTCCGCTTCGCCGCGCGGCGTGCGTACCTGGATGTTGCGCGCGCCGGCGCGGGCGATGCGTTCATGGATCGGTGCGAGCTGGCGCTTGTCGATGTCGGTCGCGTAAATCTGGCCGCGATTCTCCATCACGGCGGCCAGCGCCAAGGTTTTTCCGCCGGCGCCGGCGGCCAGATCGACGACCTGTTCGCCGGGCCTGGCGCCGGCGAACAGCGCGGCGAGCTGCGAGCCTTCGTCCTGGATTTCGACCGTACCCTTGCGAAAGCAAGGCTCGGCGTGGATGGCCGGGCTTTTCGCTTCGGCCGCAAGCCGAATGCGCAACCCGATCGGCGACCATCGCGTCGGCTCGGCGTGAAGATGCGCAACCATCGGCAGCACCTCATCACGCTCGAGTTTGAGCGTATTGACGCGCATGTCGAGCGGCGCCCGGCTCGCCAGCGCGGCACCCTCGGCGCCGCGTTCATCCTTGAAGACGCGTGCCAGATGCGGATCGAGCCAGTCCGGATAATCGCCCAGAACGGGCGGCGGCGCACTCCCGAGCCTGTCGCTCGTCAGCGCCGCTCGCTCCGCCTCGGTCAATGGTGCGGGGGCAAAGCGGGAGCCGCTGCACAGCGCCGCGATCGCCGCGACGTCGAGGCCACGCTCGCGCTGCAGCATTCCGATCAGCACGGCCCGTGGGCCGGCGTCGCCCATCAGCCACGCCGACGACGATTTGCGCCGCAACGCATCGTACACCAGACCGGCGATCGCGGCGCGATCCGACGAGCCGGCGAAGCGATGCGCGAGGCCCCAATCCTTGAGCGCGTCCGCCGCCGGCCGCCGCCGCGCTTCGAGGTCGGCGATGACTTCGATAGCCGCAGAAAGGCGCGCGGCCGGCGTCATGCGGGTGTCCCGCTTGAGGCCGCCGTCATTTCATGGCGCGCTTGATCGCCGTGGCGCGGCGGGCAGCCGGCGTGTCATGACGGCGAACGTACTGGCGGATCTCATGGGCGGCATCGCGCAATTGCGCGCCGCGGAATCCTTTGGGGATCTCGCCCTTGTCAATCGAAGCCAGCATGCGCCGCAACAAATCATCATCGTGCTCATCGCGATACGGCTTGGTGTCGAGATCGTCGGGTACCTTGCTCAAGCGCTCGTCGCCTATTCGCTTGACGTATTTCTGCATGAAGCGGTCGTAGTCGTGCCAGTTGACGCCGGCGGCGCGCACCGCCGCCTGCTCCGCGCGCGTCGCGATCTGATGCGCGTGGAGATAATGCAGCCCAAGCTGATCGATCAGCGTCTTCTCCACCTCCTCATGCAAGATGAGGAAGCGGTCGGTGTCGACCTTGCGCCCGCGGAACTTGAAGAACTGCGGCATATGCCGGTCGATGTAGATGGTCTTGCCGTCCTCGCTGTAGCCCGCGAGATACGGAATATCGTGCTTGCGGTCGAACTTCTTCACGCGCCGGCAGATCGCATCGAGAGCGCGGTCCATCATGAGGTTGGAGACGTACCATTCCGGGAGCTTCAGCTTCGCGTGCGGGGCGGTGGGATGGCAAAAGTCGAGCGGCATGGCGATGAACCTATTGGATGACGCGAATTCAAACGATCACACCGGTCAGCACCTCGACGATATACAGCGCCCACATGATCATGAGGACCAAAGCACCGATCGAGAAGAACCGGCTACGCAGCCGCACGACGTTGCTGGTGATGTGCACATAAGCCTGCAGCACGCGGCAGATCACGAAAATCCACGCCAGGATGACAAAGACGTAGCCGGCGTGTCGGGTGACCCATTCGAGGATGGTGAGTACATAGAACAAGACGGGAAGCTCGAACTGATTGGAATAGGCGTTCGCGGCCTGCATCGTGCGCCGCGGCCAACCCGGCTCGCGCAGCGCCACGTCCTGCGCCCTGACCGCGCCCGAGCGATAGTCGCCTTGGCGCAGCGCGCCCATCCACAGCATGAGTGCGAAGGTGAGAATGACCTCGACGAACAGCGGCAGCAAAACGGCTTGGAGCGACATCGGCCAGATTCCCGAGGTTAATCGTTAAAAGCTGCTTATCATGGCACCACGTCACCGCCAATGCGGGCTCATAGTTTGACGCTGATCGCCGTTTCGCTCCCCTCGCCGACCAGCGCGCTCCGCCATTTTTTGCCGTCAAACAGCACCCGGGACACCGCGTCGGCACTACCGCCATGGTTCAGATTGGCGGTGATCAGCGTGCCGCCGGTCCGCAACAGGTTTCGCAAGGCGGTGTGCAGCGCCGGCACCGGCGTTTGACCGTCGAAGAAGGCGAGGTCGTAACCGGGATCGAGCGTGGCGAGCACGTTGGCGAAATCGCCCTCGTGCACGGTGATGCGATGGTCGAGGCCGGCGGCGACAATGTGGTCGCGGGCAAGCCTGACGTGTTCGGGATCGCGCTCGACGCTGTCGACCGTCGAGTCTCGTGCGCCGTAGGCAAACGACAGCGCCGTGTAGCCGAGCGCCGTCCCCAGCTCCAGAATACGCCGCGCCTGGACCGCCGCGGCTAGCACGCTCAGCAGCGGGCCGTTGCCGTAGGGATAGGCGTCGCAGCCGTGCTGCAAGCGATGCTGGTCAGTGGCCTTACGGATCTGCGCGAACGGATCGGCGGCCGGCCTTTTCATGGCGAGTGCTCACTCGCGGCTCGGATAGTTGGGACTCTCGCGCGTAATGGTAACATCATGCACGTGGCTCTCGTGCAACCCTGCGCCGGAAATACGCATGAACTCGGCCTTGGCGTGAAACTCGACGAGGTCTTTTGCGCCGACATAACCCATGGCCGCGCGTAATCCCCCGGCGAGCTGGTGCAGCACGTTGGCGACCGGGCCCTTGTATGGCACCTGGCCTTCCACGCCTTCGGGCACGAGTTTGAGCGTGTCGTTGATCTCCTGTTGAAAGTAACGATCGGCCGAGCCGCGCGCCATAGCTCCGACGGAACCCATGCCGCGGTAGCTCTTGTAGGAGCGGCCCTGGTAGAGAAAAACCTCGCCCGGCGTCTCGTCGGTGCCGGCGAGCAGCGAGCCGACCATGGCGCAATCGGCGCCCGCAGCTATCGCCTTGGCGAGATCGCCGGAATATTTGATGCCGCCGTCGGCGATCACCGGCGTGTCGGATTGTTTCGCCGCCTCGACCGCGTCGACGATGGCCGTGAGCTGCGGCACGCCGACACCGGCGACGACCCGCGTGGTGCAGATCGAGCCCGGTCCGATTCCGACCTTGATGGCATCGGCGCCGGCATCGATCAGCGCCTTGGCACCTTCGGCAGTGGCGATATTGCCGGCGACGACTTGCACCGCGTTCGACAGCCTCTTGATGCGGGTCACGGCGTCGAGCACGCGCCGGGAATGACCGTGAGCGGTATCGACGACGAGAAGGTCGACACCGGCCTCGATCAGCACCTCGCTGCGGGCGTAGCCGGCTTCGCCGACACTGGTGGCGGCGGCGACCCGCAGCCGGCCCTGCTCGTCCTTGCAGGCATTGGGGTTTGCGACCGCCTTTTCGATGTCCTTCACCGTGACGAGGCCGACGCAGCGGTAATCGTTATCGACCACCAAGAGCTTCTCGATGCGATGCTGATGCAGCAGCCGTTTGGCCTCGTCCTGGCCGACGCCCTCGCGCACCGTGACCAGGGCCTCCTTGGTCATCAACTCGGAGACCTTTTGCCGCTTGTCGGTGGCAAAGCGCACGTCGCGGTTGGTGAGGATACCGACGAGCTTGCCGGCGCGGCCGTTGCTGGCGCCCTGGACCACCGGAATGCCGGAGATGTGGTACTCCTGCATAAGAGCGAGCGCATCGGCGAGCGTCGCGTCGGGATCGATGGTGACGGGATTGACCACCATGCCAGATTCGAACTTCTTCACCTGCCGCACCTGCGCCGCCTGCACCGCCGGATCGAGATTGCGGTGAATGACGCCGATGCCGCCGGCCTGCGCCATAGCGATCGCCATATGCGCCTCGGTCACGGTATCCATGGCCGAGGCGGCAATCGGGATATTGAGCGTGATGCCGCGCGTGATGCGGGTGCGGATATCCACCTCCGAGGGGAGCACGTCCGACAGACCGGGCTTGATGAGCACGTCGTCGAAGGTGAAGCCCTCGCGGGGACTGTTCTTGAGCATTGCCAACTCCGCTTGGGCCCGCACGGTGGCGGGCCTGATTGGGCGGGCCGCGTCGAAAAAGCAGCTGGAAAGAGGAAATCCCTGCGGGTGGGGCACTCGCCCTGCCCGCCTGCTCGTCCGACTCGAGGCCCGCTTTTGGGTTGGCGGCGGCTCCTAGCACGTCCGCGGCCGGATTCATAGATGGTGCCGGAATTGGGACTTATGGAGGCGAGTTTTCCTTGGCCGGGAGTTTGGCAAGATACGAAGCGGGCTCCATCCCGGCGGCAGGTATCGGCGCGGCCGCGGCCGCCATGGTGCGGAGTTCCTCGATGATCGTGGTGTTGAGAATGGCTTCGAGGCGGACCAGCGCGCCCGCGACCGGTACCCCGTCGACAACCCGATGATCGAACATCAAGCGCACCGGACAACGCTGGTCGGCACCAATCATTCCATAGGTCAGAAACATCGGCGCCACGGCGACCGGATGGATGAGTTCGGCGCCGAACGCCGACACCGTCGACACCACGAAAGTTCCGAAATAGTTGCCGCGTTGCCGCCCGATGCTAAAGCCAAGCCACCAAAGCAGCCGACGCAGCGGCCCCGGCAATTTCGCAATGCCAAGCACGCGGCGGAAGTCCTTGATCTCATCCAGTGGCGCCTCTTTTGCGTCGCGGATCATTTGCGCAAGATCGCGGATGCGGCAGGCCGCCGGATTCTTGACCATGCGCGGCAAAACAGCCGGCTCGCCGTGATAGACGCGATCGATCGCGAACATGGCGACGCTGGCGGGGTATTCGTAAAGATGCGGCCACGGCCACTTGAGAAAAACACGCCGGAGCTCTGGCAACTCTTGCGCGGTGAGGGCGAAAGCCTTGCCGAACAGTGCGACCCACGGCGGGCGCGGCGAGCAGGCATTGCGGGCTGCCGCCACCGCGCCGAGATCCATCGTTCTTTCGATCGGAATACTCGGTATTGTTGCCGACAGGCGCATGTAGTCCGCGACAATGCGCCGAGGAAGTGAAACGGGAAGTGATCGGCCGCGCATGTTCGCTCATTCCCGGCAGGTCACGCGAATGAAGGGGGACCGCACGGCTTTGCCGGCAAGTGTACAGCAGAGTAGGTTGGCCGCAACCGAGACCAAGCAAAGCGAGTTAAGCGATTGCCACCTCATGCCGGGTAAAGCTTTGATGACGCAGAGATCGCCGGTCGCCTTTTGGGCTCTTTGGGTCATCGTCGCCTTGGCCGCACCGCTCCTGCTTGCCGCGACCGCGCATGCGCAGGACGCAACCGACGAACGCCGCTGCACCGGACAATGGCGCGCCACCAATGAGGAGCGCATTGCATCCTGCACGGCGCTGATCGATTCCGGCCGCTATCAACCGGCCAATCTCGCCATCCTGCATCAAGATCGGGGCATGGCCCTGCGCGCCAAGGGCGACCTCGCCGGCGCGCTCGAGGATTTCACGGCCGCGGTCACCCTCAATCCGAGCTACGCGCGCGCTTTCGCCGAACGCGGCAGCGTGCACTTGGCACAGCACGACTTGGACACCGCCATCGCCGATCTCGACGCCGCGATCAAACTCAACGGCACCGACGCCGGCGCGTTCATGATGCGCGGCAATGCTTTCGACGAGAAGGCGGACTTCGACCGCGCCATCGCCGACTACAACGAGGCAATCCGACTGTCCCCGAACTACGCCGCGGCCTACTTCAATCGCGGCCTCGCGTTCCGCCGCAAGGGCGACTTCGACCATGCGATTGCCGATTACGACCAGGCCATCAGGCTCGATCCGAAAAATGCCGCGGCGCCCAATAATCGCGGCATCGTCTGGTATCAGAAAGGCGATCTCGACCGCGCCATTGCCGATTACAATCAGGCGATCCGCCTCGACGCTGATTTCGCCGCGGCCTACAATAATCGCGGCGATGCTTGGCGCGCCAAGGGCGACACTGCCCGCGCTCTCGCCGACTTCGATCGGGCTATCAAGCTTTCACCGCAATTCGCGCTGGCTTACGACAATCGCGGCCTCGTCTTCTACCAGAATCGGGACTACGACCGCGCCATCGCCGATTTCAACACTGCCATCCGCTTCGATCCAACGAACGCGGAAGCCTACGTCCACCGCGGCAACGCGCATGACGACAAGGGCGACCGCAACGCCGCCATCGCCGACTACACCGAGGCGATCCGCCTCGACGCCAAGAACGCCCGCATCTATTACGATCGCGGCATTGTGCTGCGCCGCGACGACAATCTCGACCGCGCCATCGCCGATTTGACCGAGGCGATCCGGCTCAATCCGCAACACGCCGGCGCCTACAACGAGCGCGGCTATGCTTACTTCCAGAAGCGCGATTACGATCGCGCCATCGCCGACTACGGTTCCGCGATCAAGCTAAATCCGAAATTCGTCGTCGCCTACGACAATCGCGGCAACGCTTTCGACGACAAAGGTGACCCAGACCACGCCATCGCCGACTACAGCGAGGCCCTGCGCATCGATCCGAGCTATGCCGTCGCGCTCTACAATCGCGGCATCGCTTGGCGGCGCAAAGGCGACCTCGATCGCGCGATCGCCGATTATGATCAGGCAATCAAATTCAATCCGACGGCGGCGGCCTACAATAACCGGGGCAGCGCCTGGCAGGCCAAGGGCGAGAACGAGCGCGCCATTGCCGATCTCGATCAAGCCATCAGGCTCGATCCGCGCTCGGCGGAGGCCTACATTAACCGCGGCAACGCCAAGCGCGAGCGGCTCGACCTTGCCGGCGCCATCACCGACTACACCCGCGCCGCCGAGCTGACGCCGACCGCGGCACTGGCCTTTTACAATCGTGCCTGGGCACGCTACCTCGCCGGCGACAACGTCGAGGCACTGGCCGACGCCGACCGCGCCATCGCGCTCAACGGGCATTCGGCCAGCGCCTTTTCGACGCGCGGGCTGATCCGTGAGCGGCTCGCCAATGCCGCCGGCGCCATCGCCGACTTCCGCAAAGCGCTGGAGATCGATCCATCGTTCCAGCAGCCCGCCGAAGGCTTGCAGCGGCTCAAAGCCGCCACCCCGGCGAGCCGATAGAGGACATGCCCCCGAGCGTGCCGCCGAGCTCGTACGACCGCGTCGTGCCGCTTATCGTCGCGGTGGCGCTGTTCATGGAAAACATGGACTCCACCGTGATCGCGACGTCGCTGCCGGCCATCGCGCGCGCGCTCGGCACCAACCCGCTGGCGCTGAAGCTCGCGGTCACCTCGTACCTGCTGGCGCTCGCCATCTGCATCCCGGCGAGCGGCTGGACCGCTGACCGCTTCGGCGCCCGCCATATTTTTCGCATCGCCATCGGCGTCTTCGTGCTCGGCTCGATCGGCTGCGCGCTGTCGCGCTCGCTCGAGGAATTCGTGCTGGCTCGGATCGTTCAAGGCATGGGCGGGGCGATGATGACCCCGGTCGGCCGTCTCATTTTGGTGCGCAGCATCGATAAGCGGCTGCTGGTCCACGCCATGTCGCTGGTGACGATACCGGCGCTTGTCGGCCCGATCTGCGGTCCCCCGCTCGGCGGCTTCATCACGACTTACGCATCGTGGCACTGGATCTTCATCATCAATGTGCCGATCGGTCTTGCCGGCCTGGCGATGGCCACGCGCTACATTCCCGATGTCCGTACCGAACGGCCGGCTCCGTTCGACTTTGTCGGCTTCATCGTGTCAGGACTGGGCATCGGCGGGCTTGCCTTCGGACTCTCGGTCATGGGCCTGGAGTTTTTGCCGATTGGCGTCGTTGCCGCGCTGCTCGGCGTCGGTGCCGCTTCGGCTGCCGCTTACATCGTTTATGCCAGACACAAGGCGGCGCCGATCCTCGATCTGGGCCTGCTCAAGCTGCCGACGTTCCGCGCCAGTATTTTGGGCGGCTTCCTGTTCCGGCTCGGCATCGGCGCGCTGCCGTTTCTGTTGCCGCTGTTGCTGCAGCTTGGTTTCGACCTGACGCCGTTCCAATCCGGTCTCATTACCTTTACCGGGGCGCTCGGCTCGATGTTCATGAAGGCCGCCGTCGCCGGCGTGCTCAGGCGCCTGGGCTATCGTCCGGTGCTCATTTACAACAGCCTTCTCAGCGCCGCGTTTCTTGCCGCTTGCGCCAGCTTCGTTCCCGGCATGCCGTTTGCGGCGATGATCGTCATCCTGCTCAGCGGCGGCTTTTTTCGCTCGCTGCAATTCACCAGCATCAATACGCTCGCCTATGCCGAGATCGAGCCGCAGCTGATGAGCCGGGCGACCACGCTGGTCTCGGTCGCCCAACAATTGTCGTTATCGACCGGCGTCGCCGTCGGCGCGTTGGTGGTCGAGACCACGCTGCGGCTGCAGCACGGAACCACCATGGGCGCATGGGATTTTCCGCCGGCGTTCCTCGCGGTCGGCGCGCTGTCCGCCTCTGCTGCGTTCGTTTTTGCGCGGCTTCCGCCCGACGCCGGAGCAGAGCTGTCCGGCCGGAGAGTAGCGCAAGAGGCGGTAGACAATCCCTAAGCCGGTGACGTCTCACGCCCGCGAAAACCGCGGGCGAGGAGATAAAGTTCGGCCGAATCGCTGCGGCTCGCCTGCGGTTTGACGTGTTTGACGCTGGCGAAATCGCGCTTGAGCTCGGCAAGCAGCGCTACTTCGGTGCCGCCTTGCAGGACTTTGCAGAGGAAGCTGCCGCCCGGAGCGAGCACCTCCCGCGCGAAATGCGCCGCCGCCTCTGCGAGCGCCATGATGCGGATATGATCGGTCTGCCGGTGGCCGGTGGCGTTGGCCGCCATGTCGGAGAGCACGAGGTCGGCCTGCCCGCCGAGCAAGTCCTTGAGCCACTGCGGCGCGGTGGCGTCGAGAAAATCGAGCTTGAGGAATTCGACTCCGGCGATCGGCTTCATGTCGAGAATGTCGATCGCGAGCGCCCGTCCGCCCGTGCCGACGCGCCGCGCGGCGATCTCGCTCCAGCCCCCCGGCGCCGCGCCGAGATCGACGACGCGCGTTCCCGGCTTGAGCAGCCGATATTTGTCGTCGATTTCGGCGAGCTTATAAGCCGCACGGGAGCGGAACCCTTCGCGCTTGGCGCGCGCCACATAAGGGTCTCTGATCTGGCGTTCGAGCCAAGTCCGCGATGAGAGTGTGCGGTGCTTCTCGTCCTTGAGTCGCGCCATGGCCGATCAGGCCTCTCCCCACACGCCGTCGGCGCGCATCATCTCGACCAGCATGCCCTCGCGCAGGCCGCGATCGGCGACGCGCAGCCGCGGGCAGGGAAAGGCGCGGCGGATCGCGTCGAGGATGGCGCAGCCAGCGAGCACGAGGTCGGCGCGCTCGGCGCCGATGCAGGGGTTGGCCGCGCGTTCGTCGAAACTCATCGCCATGAGTTCGGCAACCACGCGCGAAATCTCGTGGTCGGAAAGCCAACAGCCGTCGACGCGTCGGCGGTCGTAGCGCCGCAGCCGCAAGAACACCCCGGCGATCGTCGTCACCGTGCCCGACGTGCCGAGCATGTGGAAGTCGTCTAGCCCGGCGCGATGCGCGTGCGCGAATTGCTCCACGAACGCGCCGACCTCTGCCACCATGGCGTCGTAGACCTCGCGGGACACCACGGTGCCGCCATAGCGCTCCGCCAGCGTGACGACACCGACCGGGAACGACGCCCAGCCGACGATGTCGGGCCGCGGCGGCCCGCGTCGGACGCCGTTCGGGCGGCCCAGCCGCACCAGCTCCGAGGAACCGCCGCCGATATCGAAGAGGATGACGCCGGTCGCGGCGGGATCGAACAGCTCGGTACAGCCGGCCGCCGCCAACCTTGCCTCGGTCGCGGCATCGACGATCTCGAGCTCGAGGCCGGCTTGCTCGGCGACGCGGGCGCGGAATTCTTCGCCGTTCTCGGCCGCGCGGCAGGCCTCCGTGGCAACGAGCCGCGCCCGCCGCACGCCGCGCGCGCGCATCTTGTCGCGACAGACCAAAAGCGCCTCGACCGCCCGTGTGATCGCCGCCTCACTGATGCGGCGCGAAGCAGCCACGCCCTCGCCGAGACGAATGATGCGGGAGAACGCGTCGACCACACGAAACCCGTCGGCCGTCGGACGCGCGATCAAAAGCCGGCAATTATTGGTGCCGAGATCAAGCGCGGCGTAGGTTCCATCGGCCTGATCGTTCAGGAACGTTTGCGGTTCGTCGCGCCCCAAGCCCCCGCGGCGGATGCCGTACGGCGTTCGGCGGGGCCAGCGCGCCCGCCGCCGCGGCGCTCCACGACCATCGAGGCCGCCGGTCGGCGGCGCGTCCTCGTCCATCCAATACCTTTCTGCCGCGCCGGAACTCTGCGGCTCGACGGCTGCGGCCATGTTCAAGCTCAAGTCAGGACGAATGTATCAGCCGGAGGCGGCAGGTCCAATACTTTGCTTTTCCCGCCTATGAGCCATGATCCGCGCCGAGCTTGTCGCGCTCTGCCAAGTCCACTATGTCACCGCGACATGGCACTTTGCGGGATCGGACGAGCATGAATTTGCACCAGCCTGCCGACCGACAGGCGGACAAATTGACGGCGGACGAATTGGCGGCGGAAAGATTGGCGGTTGAGAAATTTGCCGTCGGACAGTCAGTGCCGCGCAGTGAAGATCCAATGCTGCTGCGCGGTCATGGATGCTATACCGACGACGTCAGTCTGCCGGGCCAGGCTTACGCGGTGATGGTACGCAGCCGCATTGCCCACGGCATCATCCGCGCCGTCGATGCGCACGCCGCGCGGACCATGCCCGGCGTACTCGGCGTTTATACCGCCGCCGATCTAAAAGATTACGGTCCGC
The DNA here is from genome assembly GCA_050010955.1 of Xanthobacteraceae bacterium. Lineage (GTDB taxonomy): Bacteria > Pseudomonadota > Alphaproteobacteria > Rhizobiales > Xanthobacteraceae > BOG-931. Next base: position 19,832 of record JBEKJZ010000046.1, read on the forward strand.
TCAAGTGCATCGTGCCGTTCAAAAATCGCGACGGCTCGCCGATGAAGAAGCCCTGGCGCGGCGCGCTGGCGGCGAACAAGGTGCGCTACGTCGGCGATCCCGTCGCCTTCGTCGTAGCCGAGACAGTGTTAACCGCCAAGGATGCGGCCGAAGCGGTCGCCCTCGAGATCGAGGCGCTGCCGGCCGTGATTGCGGCGGAAGACGCCGCGCGCGACGGCGCGCCGCTCCTCTATGACGATGTGCCGGGCAACGTGGCGCTTGATTATCATTTTGGCGACGCCGACGCGGTCAACGCGGCGTTCGCCCAGGCGGCGCATGTGACGCGATTGAAGCTTGTAAACAGTCGCGTCGTCGTCAACGCCATGGAGCCGCGCGCCGCGCTGGCGATCTACGGCGGCGGCCGCTTCACCCTCTATGTTGCCTCGCAGGGCGTTTTCGGCATGCGCGCCAACATCGCCGAAGCGCTCGGCGTCGCCGCCAAGGACGTGCATATCCTGACCGGCCAGGTCGGCGGCTCGTTCGGCATGAAGGCCGCCGTGTTCCCCGAATATATCTGCCTGTTGCATGCCGCTCGCGCGCTCGGCCGGCCCGTGAAGTGGACCGACGAGCGCTCCGGCAGTTTCGTGTCCGACAGCCATGGCCGCAATCACGACGTCACGGCGGAGCTCGCGCTTGCCGGCGATGGGACCTTTCTTGCGGTGCGCATCACCAGCTTCGCCAACATGGGCGCGTTTCTCTCGCCCGTTGCGCCGATGATGGGGACAATCAACGCCGTGAAGAACGTGCAAGGCATGTATCGGACGCCGCTGATCGAAGTTTCGGCCAAGTGCGTGTTTACCAACACCTCGCAGGTCTCCGCCTACCGCGGCGCCGGGCGGCCGGAGGGTAATTATTATATGGAGCGGCTGGTCGACGCGGCGGCGGCCGAGATGGGCATCGACCGATTGGCGCTGCGCCGGCGCAATCAGATCAGTCCGCGGCAGCTGCCGTACAAGACCGCTTCCGAGATGACTTATGACAGCGGCGATTTCGCCGCGCTGACGAAGCGGGCGTTCGATCTCGCCGATGGCAAGGGCTTTGCCCGCCGCAAGCGCGAGAGCCGCAAGCGCGGCAAGTTACGCGGCTTCGGCATCGGCAATTTTTTGGAGGTCACCGCGCCACCGTCGAAGGAGCTGGCCGCAATCGTATTCAATGCCGACGGCACGGTGGCGCTTGCGACCGGTACGCTCGATTTCGGCATGGGCCATGCCACGCCGTTTGCGCAAGTATTGAGCGAGAAGCTCGGCGTTCCCTATGAGAAAGTCTCGCTGGTTCAGGGCGACAGCGATCGGATCTTGATCGGCGGCGGCAGCGGCGGCTCAAAATCGATCATGCACAGCGGCACTGCGATCGTCGAAGCCGCCGCCAAGGTCATCGAACGGGGCAAGGAGATCGCCAGCCACGTGCTTGAGGCCGCGGCCGCGGATATCGAATTCAGCCACGGTCGCTACGTCATCGCCGGGACGGACCGCGCGGTCTCGCTCCTCGAGCTGGCGCAGATGCTGCGCAGTGGCAGTGCCAAGCTACCGCCGGAGGCACCACAATCGCTCGACGTCACTCACGTCAGCAACGGACCCGGCGCCGCGACCTTCCCCAACGGTTGCCATATCGCCGAGGTCGAGATTGATCCCGAGACCGGCGTCGCCGAAGTGGTGAAGTACACTTGCGTCAATGACTTCGGCACTGTCGTCAACCCGATGATCGTCGCCGGCCAGCTTCATGGTGGCGTCGTGCAGGGTATCGGCCAGGCGCTCATGGAAATGACCGTTTACGACGGCGAGGGGCAATTGCTCACCGGCTCGTTCATGGACTACGCCATGCCGCGCGCGGCGGACGCGCCGCCGTTCGTTCTTGCTGAGCATCCGGTACCGGCCAAAACCAACCCGCTTGGCGTCAAGGGCTGCGGCGAAGCCGGTTGCGCCGGCGCGCTCACATCGGTGATGAATGCGGTCATCGATGCGCTCGCCGACCATGGCATCCGCCACGTCGACATGCCGCTAACGCCGTTTCATATTTGGCAGGCGCTCCGCGCGGCGCCTAGGCACGTTTGATGACTCAAGTAGTTTCCGTCCCGGTAGGCCGTTTTGGCGAAATGAGAGTGGTCGCGCCGGTGTGCGCGGCACACTTCCTGAGTCACTACTACATGATCATGCTTGCGCCGGTGTTCGCGTTCGTGCGCGCGGATTACGGCGTGAGCTATACTGACCTCGCGCTCGCGCTCACCGCCTTCAATGTGGTGTCGGCGGTATTGCAGACGCCGGCCGGATTTCTGGTCGATCGAATTGGCGCACGCTTCGTGCTGATTGCCGGCGTCGCGATCGGTACCGTCGCCTTCGCGGTCGCCGGGATCGTCCACTCGTTTGTCGTCTTTATCGCCATGTATGCCCTGGCCGGCCTCGGCAATACCGCCTATCACCCCGCCGATTATTCGCTTTTGTCCCACCACAGCCCGCCGGCGCGGATGGGCCAGGTCTTCTCATTCCACACCTTTGCCGGGATTTTGGGCTCTGCCGTCGCCCCGGCCACGATGCTCGTGATGCAGAGCCACTTCGGTTGGCGCGGCGCCTATATCGGCGCTGCGATACTCGGCTTCGCGGTGCTTTTGGTCCTGGTCGCGCAGCGGCCAACCGCCGCCGACCGATTGGCGGAAAAGCCCCACCCCGCGGCATCAGCCGGCGGCGGCCTCCGTGCCTCGCCGCGCGATGACGGCAGCTGGCGGCTCCTGCTCTCCCCGCCGATTATTCTTAGTCTTTGCTTTTTCGTCCTGATATCGGTCATGGGAGGGCTCAATACGTTTCTCGTGGTGGCGCTGGGCGCGCTTTACGGTACCTCCGATTCGCTCGCCAACGTGGCACTGACGGGGCTGCTGTTGATGAACGCGCTCGGCGTCCTCGTCGGCGGCATCCTCGCCTCACGCACCGCCCGCCACGCCGCCGTCGCCGGCCTCGCGCTGGCATTCGCTGGAACCGCCACCGCGCTCGTCGGCGTCGTCGGTTTTTCCTCCTTTGCGCTTGTGCTGATGGCCTCGCTTGCCGGGCTGTTCGTCGGCATTGCCTCCCCGTCGCGAGACATGCTGGTGCGTGCGGTGACACCGCACGGTGCGTTCGGACGCGTCTTCGGTTTCGTGTCCTCCGGATTCAACATCGGCTCCATGATCGCGCCGATGATCTACGGTATGTTCATGGACCGCGGTGAGCCGCGCGCCGTGTTTCTGTTTTCAGCCGCCTGCAGCATTCTCTGCATCGCCACGGTGACCGTCGGATTCGCTGGCCGAGGCAAGCGCTGAACCGGCGCCGCTCGCAGCTGTCTTTGGTATCGCGGTAAGCATCGAAGGTCTTTTAGGTAATATGAGGGGTAAGCTCTTCTGCTTAGATATTTGTACGTAACTGTTTTTTTGTTTGGGATGCGTCCTCTTTTAACCGAATATTCCGTGTCGTGCCGCAAGATTGACACGCCACGGACTGCGGGGAAATGGCCGACTTCGTTCAAACTTCGCGCGATCTTTCGCTGGAAAGTTCGGCCGAGGAAAAATTCCGGCTTGCCGTCGAAGCGCCAAGTCCCGCACCCCAACTCGAGATCTATTCGGTATTGGTTCATTGGATTCAATAGCCGTGGCGCGCCCCGTGGCCGCATCGGCAATCGTCGTATCCGCCCCCCAGCAAGTCGGCAATCACCCTAATCGGAAACACTTTGGGTTCGTTTTGCGGACAACTCAACGTCATCGTTTTACCGCGCTACCGTTTTTTCGTCGCCCTGGTTTGATCACAGTTGGCGAATGAGGTTATTTGCGGCTTCCTAAGCGTGCCGCTTGCCGGCTGGTTGACACGTTAAACGCCGCTTTAGGCTCGCCGCCGATTCCGGAGGCACGCCGTGCGGCGGTCGTGCACGAGCGTCTATTTGTGGTTTTTTACCGGTTTCCGGAGGCGCACTCCAGGCCCCCTCCCGTTCTCGTCGATGAACTCGACGCCCGGTCGCTCGACTGCTCGCTATGATCTCCCTTTTTTGCTCTCGACTAAGCCACTGAGAAAACAATAATAAATCGATTTCATTTTGTAAGTTATACTACTATTACGTGTAGTCAAGCAAAACTCGCTCAGTAACTTGCCGCTTAATTGTGCCGATCATGTGCGGTCCTCCCGCTCGACAATGGTTCTTGGTTCAACGTCCACTCGCCCTACGCCCGATTGACCAAGCATTTGTTTCATCGCCTTGATTTGGATTAGGCGCTTGACCGCTCGGTCTATCATCGCGTCGATGCGTTGATCCAACGCAATTTCCTGGTTAAACACGTCGTCTGAAAAAGTCGCCGCAGACCGCGATAACGCCACTAGATGCCCTCCTTGCTGTTTATCAATCACAGAGTTGGGTATCAGCACCGAATTGATTTCGTCTATTACCGCCTGCGCCCATTCCGAAGTGGATTCAAAATTCGAGCGCGGAATGCAGGCCGTTTTTCCAGCTATCGGAAAGCTACGTCACGTCGACTAGGGGCTGCGGCCCGAACGGCGAGCTGTAGCCCACTGTCCGCCACGGGGCCACGGGCGTCGGCATCGGGGACTTCGCGCGCCCAGGAGGAGAAAAGCGCTGGAGACTTAGAGCGAGGACCTAGCCTCTGGTCATCCGGGAGTATGCCCCCAAGGGCAGCTCTGCTACATGACGGAGTGCTCCGGACCTTGCGCTTGCCTTGGCCTGGGAGCCCGCATAAATCTCGCGACGCTTACCAATGCAATAGTGCCTGTGCCTAACGCCAGCCGGCCGAATGTCGCAATATGTTGTAAAGGTTGGTATTTTGGGGAATAGTTCAACGGTAGAACATCGGACTCTGACTCCGAGAATCTAGGTTCGAATCCTAGTTCCCCAGCCAACATCAAGTATCTGATATAGCTGAGAAATTAAGAACGACTCCGCCTTGAACGGGGCCGTTTTTATGTTGCATGTGTTGCAAAATATTCCCGTGGATTTACAATGGTCGGCACTGGCACACGGCGGCTCCATGCAACATACTGGCGACATGGACGACGATCCTGACCCGAATTTTTTCGAGTGGGCGAAGGCAAACAACTGCAGCCATGAGGTAATGGCCGCAGCGCTCGCTGCGACAGAGGAAAAGGTGCGGCGGTCGCGGCGCCTTCAAGCAGAGTTTCTACGCCACTGGATTCGGGGGTGTTTCGCCGACGAGATGGTGACAGAGCGCGGCAAGAAACACCTCGCCGCCGCCGTCGTAGCGGACCGCCTTAATGTATCCAAGCGCACCGTTTGGAACGCCTTCGCCCCAGCGGCGCCTGCTTGGTCACGAGAGAAGTTTCATGCGGCCATAGCGTAGGCAACGCTACGTAGCGGCAACAGCATTGGCAGCGGGCGTTCTCGGCCTCGCCGCCCCATCCGCGTGGGGCATGATGGAAGGGCATTACATCAGCCGTAGACCGCCGGCCGCTTCTTGTTCCAGGGCTCGGCCTTCTCGATCTGCGCCGCAAGCTGGAGCAGCACGTGCGAGGCTTCGCAATTCTTATCAAAGCAACTTCTCGTGGGCGCAGTCGGCTGCTTTTATGAGCAGCTTACCCCCGACAGCGGTTGCGTCCCCCAATTGTGCCCCTTCGAATCTGGCGTCATCGGTGTGGGTCCGCAAATCGGGTACATCATTCCGCTGGGATCGATGCAAGCCTACGTAAACGCGAAAGCGTATTATGAGTTCGATGCGCATGACCGGCCGTCGGGCTGGAATGCATGGCTGACGTTGTCGCTTTCACCGAGCGCGCCCGTTAATCCGCGATCCGCGATGGTTACGAAATAAAGGCGAGGACATCGACCTGGTTAGCTCCTAGAAGCGACGGCCGCACGCTCGTTCACTGGGGGACGAGAGTGGTACCGTGTCGCAGCAACTTAAGCACGACGCTGACCAATGATGAAAGTCGATTACGTCGTAGTAGTTGTGGATGCGCGTTTGACGAGGAACGATGTGTGAGCCGGAGAGCAGGGCTCGAACAAGGCGAGTCTGCATTCATTCGGAAAAAGTATGGCCGCGGAAATTGTCGAAGCTTCCTCTCGGCCTGCAGAATGTTCCGCAAGCTTTTTTGACGCCGCAAATCGTCTAAAGAATCGCCTTCCTCGGCCAATTCAGTTATCTAAAACTACCGACCAATCCCTTGTTCTTTGGCTCTCCGAAGGGGTGTTGAGCACTGTGCCTTGATGCAGATCGGATGGCGATCGATCCAATTTTATGACCGTTAAGGACGTAGACGAGGTAGGGGGAACAATCACCGTGCCGATCGCAGATTGGAAAGCCAAACAATCCCGGACGAATATAAGAAAAGTTATACGGTCCATAGTCATGGTACCAGGCACAATGCGGGGAACAGTCTCCTGCAACAGCTTGGGCAGAGATGAAGGTCGCAAACAGTGCCGTTGCCGCGGCGATTGCACTCAACAATTTCTTCATGGCGCTCTGCCTTTCAATTATTGAGTGAGTAACCGACATAAAAGTAAAGCGAATGAACGTAAGTTTAATCTGTCAAAAATATGATCGCACGCAACTCGAGCTTTACCTACAAGGGCAAGCCGGTCGACGTGCAGCAGGTCGGTCGCGACCTGCTGCTAGGTTATTGAGTGCGCGAGCCATGATTAGCCGAGCGTTTGCCAAGTCTGCCGTGCCGATCGGGCGTATTGCATGCAAAAAGTTAGATCTGCGCGTTCACTCCACGAAGGTCAATTCAGTATTTACGCTTCGTGCGGCGCGGCCGACCAAGTACCGTAGCACTCACCTTGTGATGATTGCCACCAACCAGCACCGGAACTATGCGACAGCTGGCCCGCGCCCGAAGCGGACCCGTCGCGACTCACGAGGGTTACGCTGATTACGCCCCCGGAACCGACAGCACCATCGGCTTGGTAGTTCGGATCCTGAGAATATACGCGACCGCCCGTGATCTGTAAGGCCGCACGAATAGAACCGCAGGGCCCTCGTGTCGTGTTAATCACCACGCTCCATCTGCCGTCATAGGGCGATCTCTTGACACCGCCATTGGCGGCATCCGAAGGCACGTTGGCCGCAATCAAGACCAGGCTGGCAATTGTCATGACAACGATCCGACGAAATGGATTTTTCATTCATTGCTCCATTGTGTTGGCTGGCCTTAAGGAACTTGGAAGAGAACGACCTTTTATCGGCGTGTAGCGGAGTTTTCACATCGCCTTGCGATCGCACCACACACACGGCATCTCTTTTACATCACGTTCTCCGTACCGGACCTGATACCTTCGTATTGTTTTCCGATCCCTTTGGATATTTCGCTGTGACCAAGGTGCAGTTGAGCGTTGTCTTCTCTTTTCCTAGCCTCCCCGATGTCGAATACAGGGAGGGGCCTATGAAAGCCGGTTCCGCGCTCGCGATCGTGGCGCTTTGCATAACATTTACGCCGCTTACTGCGACCGCCGGGGAGCAAGAGGATCACGCAGCCTGCATGAACGATGCTTTGACAGTTTGCTCACAATTCATACCTGACCGTGAGCGCGTCGCGAGCTGCTTGATCTCCAATCCCACCCTCATCTCGGAGGCATGCCGCACCGCACTGTTGTATTTTGATCGGCGAGCGGCTTCGCCAGCCAATGTGACCAGGGTCAGTTCGCCAGTAGCGTCGCGAGCCAAATTGAGCGAGGTCGATCAGCGAGCAGCGTCACGAGCCAAGTTGACCAAAGCCAATCAGCCGCTAGCGTTGGTGCAGCCCAAGTTGACCACAGCCAATCGGTCGGTAGCGTCCCGAGCTAAGCTGACTGCCGTGCGCTGACCGGCATTTGACCTTGCTCGCCGGTGGCGTCGAAAGCCATAATGAGACGGATTTATGAAACACGGCTCCGCGCTTAGGAGAATCGGGTGATGCTCTCGAGCAGAAACTTTGATCCTGATTGGGGCCGGTTCGTACCTTCGCCGAATTATCGTGCTATCCTCACGGCAGTGTCCGTGGCAACCACGATTGGCGCCACCGCGAGTGCCGCGGTCGTCTTGTCGCTTGTCGATTATCAGGCGGGCGCGTTGGATGCCTGGTCGATTTCGGCGAAAGCCCCCGTTGCGGCTGGGAACATCGCTCTAACCAATGCTGAGCCGATAGTTGCTCGGCTGTGAGCATCACGCCAACCGCAGCTCAGCCGGAAGAAGGAATGCAAGTTCCATCGATTTTTAGCGAGAGCCCTCTTGGGCCCCTCAACAGGTTTAGCGATGCCAGCGGTGCCGCGACGCCCAACGAGAAAGAGCAGCTTCCTATTGCGCGAGACGGGGGAATTCATAAACGAATAGCGATCCATCGACGCCAATACCAGTTCGAGCGTGATCCACGCTTTTCTGCGCTGTTTCAATTTCCCCACTCTTGGTGAGCAGATCATTTAAGTGTCGTGAAGTTGACAGCAGTGCGGCCGCTCCATTGCTGACGAGCAGCTTCGCCGTCGAGCGACCTTCGTGGGGCGCGCCCAGGCTTGATCTCCAGCTGTGGCAAAATAAGCACACTAAATTGAAATGTATGAGAAGCCGGGCTTTCGCTTTCATCTTGCCACGGTTCTGCCCTCCTCGCCTGTCGGATTTCGCCTGGTGGGGGGTAGCGTCATGTTTTCCGTCAGCTGTGAGAGAAGTTTGTACGGTGGTCGGAAAGCCGCTCAGCTGTTTGTCGTCGGTCTGACAGCGGCGACGCTTGCGGCGTGCGCTCAGTCCTCTGTCGTTACGAACAGATCCGCATCACTTGCCAGCAGCCGACAGGTGCCGCTGGGTCCCAACCGGACGGATTCATTCGTGGCGAATAAGCGAACGCAGGTTGCTGCAAAAAGGCATACTCCATTTGCCACCAACAAACATGCGTCCAGGGCACCGAATGCGTTGCATGGACTCGCCAGCTTCTACGTGGAGGGGTCAGAGACGGCGAGCGGCGAAAAGTTGGACGGGCACAAATTGACCGCCGCGCACCGTACGCTGCCATTCGGTACGCGGGTACGCGTTACGAACCTCACCAATGGGCGGTCTGTGACAGTTCGGATCAATGACCGTGGTCCGTTCGTACCCGGACGAGTTGTCGACGTGTCATATATTGCGGCCGAAACGCTAGGGATCACCGACAAGGGTATCGCGAAGGTCAAACTCGATGTCGTTCACTAGGACACGTCGCTAGCCCTAGACATTCCGGTTTCTCCCCGAACCGTCTGGAGTTTATAGGCGATTCAGAGCACGTCTGCGTTGCAGAAGAAACAGCAAGAAAAAGTACTCAAATGCCGTGTCCCGCCAATTCGCGAAAGCCGTAGAAGAGCTGTGGTGGACGATGTTCGACCCCTGCCGGCTGGGATTGAATTATATGCGCGGACTTGGCCCGAAGTGGCGCGCTACGCAATTGTCGCGAAACGGACCCGGAAAAAACGATTTTTTGGTCGCCTTCGCGTTATATGAAAGGGTCTGACAGCGCGACATGGCCCGAGACAGCAAACTTGCTGCCATTCTTGCCGCGCTGCGGCAGCCCGGTCGCATGGGAAGCGCATGACGCCTTGGTTTAACCCGAAGCGCAATCAGATGTCCTTTGCGCCCACCCACCTTGCGACCATGGGTTTGGCAGCGTTTATCACGGCGAGCAGTTTTGTCTTGGCCGCAAGCAGTCGGGACGAAGCAACGGTGGCGTCCATCGAGTCAAACACCGGCGGTGAACCGATTATGGCAATCATTTCGCTGAGCAGCCAGCGGATTGCCGTCTACGATTCTCATGGCTTGATCCTTCGAGCTCCGGTCTCAAGCGGTCAGAGGGGGCGCGAAACGCCAGCCGGTATCTTCAGCGTCATCGAGAAAGAAGCCGAGCATTACTCGAACCTTTATGACGACGCCTACATGCCCAACATGATGCGGCTTACGTGGTCGGGCATCGCACTGCACGGTGGCCGTCTTCCGGGGCATCCAGCGTCGCACGGTTGTATTCGATTGCCATACGATTTTGCCGAACGGCTCTTCGATGCAACCAAGGTAGGCATGCGCGTGATCGTGGCTCCAACTGACGTGGCGCCCGTTCCGATCATGCATCCGCTTCTCTTCCCGTCGAAGACAGATAAGGCCGTTATCGCTGCCGCTCGGGCCGCGGAAGCTGACAGCGCGGCGCGCAAGGCAGATGAGGCGAGACTCGCCGCCGCGGCCGCCTCTCGGGAAGTTGCGCGGACTACGGCGTCGGTGCGTGCGGCGCGGAATTTGAAACTGAGTGCGGAAGCTCAGCTGGCGACGGCCCAACTTGCTGTCGCTTACGTAGCGTCGGCCGAAGCCAAGGAGCAGGCCGAGGATGCTAAGGCGAAGGCGGCCGCGCGGTTCGCCGAACTCGAGGCGCAATTGTCCGGTGCCGAATCCGAGCTACAAGCCAAGCTCAGTAAAGTCGCGCTCGCGCGCGAAGCCGCTGTCGCGGCCGAGGCCGCTCGAGCGGCCGCGGCTGAGGAGGCGCGGAAGACGGCGCTCGACCTTGAGCCGGTGTCGATCTTTATTAGCCGCAAAGCTCAGCGTCTCTACGTCCGGCGGACATTTCGGCCCGTTCTTGAGATTCCTGTCACAATCCGAGATCTCGATGTTCCGGTAGGCACGCACGTCTTCACTGCGCTGGAACGCACCGCCGGTTACGGCGACGTGAAATGGAGTGTGGTCTCGCTAGTGGGCGGACATCCAGAAGGTCGCACAGCGGGCGTGCTAAGACCGGAGCAGAGATTGCGTGACGGACACGCCGAGCAGGTGTTGACTGATCCGCCAAACGCCAAAGCAGCGCTCGATCGACTCGTTATCCCCCAGGACACATTCGATCAGATCGCAGCAATGGTGTCGCCGCGATCTTCGCTGATTATCTCGGATGAAGCGCTTAGCCCGGAAACAGGCCGCGGCACAGAGTTTGTAGTCCTCATGAGCGACGAACCACAAGGCGGTGTCAATTTCAGGCGACACCAACCCCGGAACGGAGACCGCTACGATTTTCCGGGCGACCGTTTGTTTTATCGGCGAGCGCCGTTCGTTGGTCGGGATTGGTGAGCCGAAGCCTTTCTCTTTCGCTGGCCAAGGGTGGTTTCCATACCCTCGTCACATTTTGAACGAAATCTGCCGATCATCGTTAGCAGCGTTAGGGGAACAAATTTCGGGGAGTTGGGGCACAGTTGAAGAACTTGCAGTCTGCCTGGATTGTAGTTTCGACTGCAATTATAGGCACTTGCTTGATCGTTATCGTTTGGACGCTGACCGGCCCGCTGCCAAACGGCGTGGCTGCGGTTGACGGCTTTGCGTCCGCTCCGGATTCACTTGCGGCCCCTTCGATGCCGGACGCGCTTTCGCGGCGTGAGCCTTTGCTCTCGACCGAGGTAGCGGCCTCCCGTGCGGCGCAGGGAAAAGATCAGTCACGCATAGAAGAAGAAAAAGAAGACGACGTCGCCCCGGGCAATTATTCCCTCGATGCTGGTCCGGCAAAGCCAGATCTCTCGTATCTCGTTTACTATGTTTTTGCCGAGCTGCCGCCTGACCAAAAGCCGGCAGATACAATTCTCGACTCGGTAAGGGATATCCCGGTTGGAACGCCCCTTGAGGAGATCAAGCGTGCGGCTGACGTTTTCGGTCTTGATTTCAACTTTATGAA
>JBEKJZ010000047.1:0-23414 GCA_050010955.1 Xanthobacteraceae bacterium
TTCTCGCTCTGCATCCCCAAAATCCATTCGCGGGCGCGCGCCAGCGCGCCGTCGAAGTCCCGCCGCCCGGACAGATTTTGCAGCCGATCCATCGCCATGGCGACGACTGCGGTGTCGTCGACGTCCGGATAGTGCGGGTTGGCGTACTGAAAAGCCCAGCCGCCGGGACGAAGATCGGAGCGCCGCGCGATCCAATCGCCGCGCACGTCGAGGATTTGTTTCGGGGTGAGCCAATCGAGGCCACGCTTGACCTCGGCGGCCGCGCGGGCATCGCCGGTTTCCAACAAAGCATGGCAAGTGAGCGCTGTGTCCCAGATCGGCGACACGCAGGGCTGGCAATAGGCCTCATCCTTGTGCACCACCAACAGCTTCTCGACCGACTTCCGCGCAATGGCGCGCTGCGGATGATTGTCGGGGAAGCCGAGCGCGTCGAACATCATCACGCTGTTCGCCATCGCCGGGAAAATGGCGCCGAGTCCGTCTTCGCCATTCAATCGCTCGCCCACCCAGGCGACCGCGCGATCGATGGCGCGCTGCCGGGTGTTTTTGGGAAAGTACGGCTCCGCCGCGCGCAACACGTTGTCGACGCCGCGGAAGAACCAGAACCACGACGCCTTCTGCTGCGGCGCCTTCGGCACCGGCCCGAGCGTCTCCGGCGCTTCGAGGAACAGCTCGTCGATACGCACGCCCTTGGCGTTGCGCGCCTGCGGTTTCTTCGCCATCAGCACTAGCAAGGGAACGATGACGGTCCGGCTCCAGTACGAGATCTTGTTGAGATGGAAGGGAAACCATTTCGGCAGCAGCATGATCTCGACCGGCATCGCCGGCACCGCACGCCAGGAAACAAATCCGAACAGCGCCAGCATGATCCGCGTGAACACGTTGGCGCGGGCGGCGCCGCCGCGGTCAAGAACCGCCTCACGGGCGCGGCGCATATGATCGGCGTCAACCGAATCGCCGATCATCTTCAGCGCGAAATAAGCCTTCACGGTCGCGCTCACGTCGAGGTCGCCGTCGCGGAACAGCGGCCAGCCGCCGTGGTCGCCTTGGATGCGGCGCAGATAGACGGCAATCTTGGCCTCAAGCGCCGCGTCCACCGACTCGCCGAGGTAATGCCGCAGCAGCACGTATTCGGCGGGAATGGTGGCATCGGCCTCGAGCTCGAACACCCAATGGCCGTCTGGACGCTGCTGCGCGAGCAGCGCCTGCGTTGCGTTTTGGATGTGCCGTTCGAGACTATCGCCGAGCGGACGAGCGAACGTTTGTTGTTTCGCCGTTTGGAAAGGCTGTTCGAGAGTGTCTTCCATCATTGTAATTTCGCGATCATTTCGGCGGCGCGGTTGCCGGATCGGATCGCGCCCTCAATCGTAGCTGGCAGGCCGGTATCTGTCCAATCGCCGGCCAGCACGAGATTGCGCCACCCGGTGGCCGGTCCTGGACGTTTGGCGTCTTGCGCGGGTGTGGCCGAGAAGGTGGCGCGCCGTTCGCGCACGATCTGCCAGGGCGGCAGCTCGGCCGTCAATCCGGTGATGCGCGCGACCTCGTTCCAGATCGTCTTAGCGAGCTCCTCCCGCGGTCCGTCGATGAGCCGGTCGCCAGCGCTGATGGTGACGGACAGCCTGCCAGGAAAAGCGAATAGCCATTGTACCGTGCCGTTGAGCACGCCGAGGATCGGCGGTTGCTGCGCAGGCGGTTCGATGCGGAAATGCGCGTTGACGATGGCGCGAAACTCGGTCGGCGCGCCGAGGCCGGGCACCAGTGACGTCGCCACATAGGGCGGCACCGTGAGGACGATGGTGTCGTCGGCGCCGATCGTGATGGTCTCGCTGCCGAAATCGAGCGTCTCGACCCGCTCGGCACCAAAGCGCAGCGCGAGCAGTTGATGCTCCATGCGCACCGTGGCGCCGCGCTGCTGTAAATGGGCCAGCGCCGGCTCGATCAGCGTCGAACCTAGTCCGTCACGCGCAATCAGCGGCCGGCAAGCGCGCCCTCCGGCGGCGAGCGTCTCGCGGATGATCGCGGCCGCAAGCCGCGCCGATCCCTGCGGCGGATCGATATTGAGCGCCGCGAGCAGCAGCGGTTCGACCAGCCGGCGATACAGTACCCCATCGCAAGCGATGACCTCGCCGACCGCTTTGCCAGCCGGCGCCCACAGAAGCTGCGCCAGCGGCAGATAGTCGAGCGCGCGCGTGCCCGGCACGCGCCGGTTGGCATCGAACACCCAGAACGGCAGCCGGCCGTCGTTGAAGCGCAGCGTCCAGCGTTCGCCGCCGGCGAGATCGACGAAGGGGAATTCCGCGGTCGGCGGACCGACCAGCCGATCCACGGCGCCGATGCTGCGCAGATAGTCCAGCGCGGCGCGATTGCCCGAGAGCAAAAGGTGATTGCCGTTATCGATCGTCATGCCGACCGACGCGTCGTAATAGGAACGGCAGCGGCCGCCGGCGAACGCCGTGGCCTCGTGCACGATGAGGCGCCGACCGCGCGCGGAAAGCTTGAGCGCGGCCGACAAGCCGGCGAGGCCGGCACCGATAATGTGCACCGTTGCAGTCATCGGCAGAATGACATCACAGGAGATTGCGCAGCACGATGAACAAGAGTTTGACGCGCGGCAGCCGAATGGGCGCCCGCGGCGGCGCAAAGCCGCGCGCCACCAGTGCCGCGAGGATGATGCGATAGGCCTCGCCCATGATCCGCGGCGCCCGCACGACGCGGCGCGGGCTTTGCGCCATGATCGCCTTTGCTTTGCGGAAGTGCTCTTGCGCCCGCTCGACGATGCCGGCGCAGACCTTGCCGATCGCCGGATGCGCCAGAACCTCGCGCGGCTCGGTTGCAGCGATTCCCGCCGCTTGCAGCGCCTCCCGCGGCAAGTAGAGGCGGCCAAGCTCCGCGTCCTCGTCGAGGTCACGCAAAATGTTGGTGAGCTGGAGCGCGCGGCCCAGGTGATCGGCAAGCGCGATGCCGGCGTCGGGCTGCATGCTAAAAACGCGCACTGAGAGACGTCCGACCGCACAGGCCACGCGATCGCAATAGAGGTCGAGCGTTGCGCGATCAGGAGCGCGAATGTCGGCGACGACGTCCATCTCCATGCCGTCGATGATAGCGATGAAGTCTTGGCGTTGCAGATCAAACCCGCGCACCGCCTGCGCCAAGCCGGCGAGCCGCGGCGGTGGCGCGCCGCGATAGACCGCGTCGATGTCGGACCGCCAGCGGGCCAATTGCCCGCGACGCAGCTCCCGCGGGCCGGTGTCGTCAGCAATGTCGTCGACGGCGCGACAGAACGAATAGATTTCGAACATCGCCTCGCGCTGCGCGCGCGGCAGAATGCGCATGCCCAAATAAAACGAGCTGCGGGAGGCGCGCTCGGCCGCCGGAGTGGGTTTGTTCACTCACGCACCCCGCGGCTTCTGCGACGTGGCCAAGAGACGCCGACCGAGCCGCCGGGAGGCGCCGGCCAAAATGCCGACCAGCGTCAGGCCGGCAATGGCGGGCACGGAAAGATGGACGCGCTCGCTGAGCGGATCGCGCGTCTTGAGGATGCGCGTCAGGCGATGCGCCAGCGTGTTGATGACGGCGACTTCAAGCGACAGGCGCAAGTCGTTGATCGAGAGCGGGAAGACATCGCTGTCGCAGAGCAATTGCTCGGTGCGTTCGGCCAGGCTGTGCAGCGCGGCGAGCAGCGCCGGCGATGCGCGCGGCTCGCCAAGCGCTTCCACGCCGGCGTTATGCGCAGCCAGCGTGTCGAGCGGAATGTAGACCCGGTCGAGATTGCGGTAATCGTCCTTGCAGTCCTGCAAATGATTGATGATCTGCAACGCCGCGCACAGCGCATCGTTGGCCGGCCAGGTGCTGCGGCTCTCGCCGTGCACGTCGAGCACGAAGCGGCCGACCGGCATCGCCGAATAGGCGCAATAGTGCAACAGATCGTCCCAGTCGCGATAACGGAGCTTGGTCACGTCGAGCTTGAACGCGGCGAGCAAATCCTGCGCGTGGCGCGGCGACAGCGCCCGTTCAGCAAGAGCGGCGCGCAGCTCGACAGCGGCCGCATCGTCATCGCTGTTGCCGATGAGACCGGCCTCGAGGCGGTCGAGCAAACCAAGTTTCTCCTGTGCCGGGAGCGCGGCATGGTCGGCGATGTCATCGGCGGTGCGGACGAAATTGTAGAACGCCAGGATCACCTTGCGGTGCCGCGGATGAACGAGCCAGGAGGCGACCGGGAAGTTCTCGTCCCGGTAGCCCTTTCCCGACCGCCAATGTTTGGCGTCGCTTATGCTCGTATCGTTCATCGCAATTCCGAGACGTTATCTTGAATATTGCCTTGGGCGCGGCCTTTCCACATACCGCCGCGCCCGCGCGCATGCTGATAGGCGGAATCAACCGTGAACGCCATATAGATCGCGGCAATCGCGGGCAACGCCAGCCCCCACAGCGGCGACAGGCGATAGAATCGGAGCGTCGGCTGGAAGGCCAACGCCATGGCGAGCCATGCCAGGATTCCGAGGAGGCGTGCCAGGCCGCCGGCAAAGACGGCAAGCGCCACAGGGGCGAGATACGTGACGGCCAGACCGAAGACGGTTCCCACCAGCAGCAGCGGCGAATAGCGCAATTGTGCATAAGCGGTGCGCGAGACCATGCGGCGAATATCTTCAATGGCCGGGTAGGCGCGGGTGCTGCGCACATTGTCGGTCAATCCGATCCAAATCGGGCCTTGGGCTTTGAGGGCCTTCGCCAGCGCGCAGTCGTCGATCAAGGCGCTGCGGATCGCAGCCATGCCGCCGGCTTGGGCGAGCGCATCGCGGCGCACCAGCATGCAGCCGCCGGCCGCGGCGGCGGTGCCGCGACGCGGGTCGTTGGCCCAGGAGAACGGATAGAGCATCTGGAAAAAGAAGATGAACGCCGGGATGAACATGCGCTCGGCCTGACTTTCACAGCGGAGCTTCGCCATCAGCGAGGTCAGGACCAAATCGCCCGATTGCGCCCGGGCCACGAGCCTTCTGAGCGCACCAGGCGCGTAGGCGATATCGGCGTCGGTGAGGAGGAGGTAAGTCGGCGGATGCGGCACAGCCGTGGCCGCCTCCACGCCCTGGTGCTGCGCCCAGAGCTTGCCCGTCCAACCCCCCGGCAGCGACTGCCCGGACAATACGGTGAGGCGGTCGGCGGCGCCGAGCGCCGCTGCGGCATCGCGGGCGACCTGCGCAGTGGCGTCGCGGCTCTGGTCGTCGACCAGGATTACCGCGAATTCGCCCGGATAATTCTGCCGCAGCAGCGAAGAGACGGTCTCACCCACGCATTCGGCCTCATCACGCGCAGGAATAATTGCGGTCATCGCAGGCCACGACCCCGTCCCCGCCGGAATCCCGTCGTCACGCTGCCTTGCCAGCCAGAACCCTCCGCGCCCGGCCAGAAGGTAAAGCCAGATCGCGAGCACCATTGACGCTATGAGGTCGTTGGTCACAGATAGTCCTGTAGCGGCTGATTGGGGGCTGCCATTCCCCGATTCAAAGCGGAATCGCCCCAGCCGGGGGCGGCTCCTTCCTGTAACTATAGGGTCAGATAGCACCCATTGGGGACACCGTAAGGCCGGGCAACGAAACTATGAACACCCAGGATAACCCTTTCGTCTCACATCTTGACGCCACGGCTAAAGACATTGACGAGGTGCTTGGTCGGCTTCTGTCGGCAGCGCCGGCCGAAGACGAGCTGGCTCGGCCGCCGCGTTTGGTCGAAGCCATGCGCTATGCCAGCCTCGGCGGCGGCAAGCGGTTCCGGCCCTTTCTGGTGGTCGAGTGTGCGGCTTTGTTCGAGGTCCCGCGGCAGCACGCGTTGATGGCGGGCGCGGCGCTGGAATGCGTGCATTGCTACTCGTTGGTCCATGACGACCTGCCCGCCATGGACAACGACGATTTGCGGCGCGGACAGCCGACCGCGCACAAGGCTTTCGACGAGGCGACCGCGATCCTCGCCGGCGACGGTCTGCTCACCTTCGCCTTCGATATCCTGTCGCGACCCCAGGCGCACCCCGACCCCGCTGTCCGGATCGAGCTCGTCAACGCGCTCGCCCGCGCCGCCGGATTAGGCGGCATGGTGGGCGGCCAGATGCTGGATCTCGCCGCCGAGGGCCGCTTTGCCGGCAACGGTCCGCAACGTCTGGGCGAGGACGAGGTGCGCACGCTGCAGGCAATGAAGACCGGCGCGCTGCTGCGCTTCGCCTGCCAGGCCGGCGGCATCCTCGGATCGGCGACGCGCGTGCAGCGTCGAGCGCTCGAGCGCTACGGTTCGGCGGTCGGCCAGGCCTTCCAGATCGCCGACGATCTTCTCGATCTCGAAGGCGACCCGGCGCTGGTCGGCAAATCGACCGGCAAGGACGCCGTGGCTGGCAAAGCGACCATGGTCGGTGTGCTCGGCGGGGCGGGGGCAAAGGCCCGGCTCAAGCAGCTGGTCGCCGAGGCCGAACAGGCGCTGGCGCCGTTCGGGCCCAGTGCCGCGGTGCTTATCTTGGGCGCGAGATTCGTCGCCGAGCGGCATGCATGAAGCGCGCTGATGAGGGTTGATACGTACTACAGAGCGACTACTCTGCGCTGCCGTTCATTTTCCACACTCGACGGAGTTTCCCCATACCGCCCGATTGAAGTTCGCGCGGACGGGCCTTATCTGCCCTTTGTCGCGCAGTCGTGCGCGATTGACGGCAACGAAACCCGGCCCGGGCCTTTTGTGGATTTCGGGACCCTCATCCGCCATGACCATGCATACGCGATGGACCATCTGCGCAGCTGCCGCCCTGGTCTCCACCCCGTTTCTAGCGCCTCCACACGTGCTGGCGCAGGACCGAGCCGCTGCGGCAACAACGCAATCTCATCCGCAATGGGTCGCACAGGCCCCGGTCAAGCCGTCGGCCTCCGGAAAAGTCGGTCGGAAGTCGGCCCCACCGCCGCCACCCACACAGCCGGAATTGCCGCCGCGCGTGCCGTTCACGGCCGCGGAGGACGCTGCCGCCAGCATCCCTGGAATTCCGACTGCGCGCTTTTGGATCGATTCCGATACGGACTTCAACAATGCGTTGCCGCCACAGCCGGGCCCGTGGCTCGCTCTGTCCAGCGGCGGCGAGGATGGTGCCTTTGGCGCCGGGTTCCTCAGCGGCCTGGCTGCCGCCGGTAAACGACCGGACTACGCGGTGATCACCGGCGTCAGCACGGGCGCGCTTATGGCGCCCTTTGTCTTTGCCGGCCCGCACTATGATGAGGCGCTGCGCAAGGAATATACCAACGTCACCGCGGCGGATATTTTCGAAGCCGGCAAGACCGGCGAGAGCTTTGTTGATTCATGGCCGCTGCGGGACCTGATCGCCAAGGAGATTACGCCGCAGCTGCTGGCCGATGTTGCCGCCGAGCACCGCAACGGCCGGCGTCTATTCGTCGTCTCCACCGACCTCGATGCCGAACGCTGCGTGGTCTGGAATCTCGGAGCAATCGCCGCTCATGGCGGCGATGCTGCGCTCAAGCTGTTCCGCAGCGTGCTGCTCGCCTCGGCGAGCGTCCCCGGCGGTTTTCCGCCGGTGATGATCGACGTCGAGGCGAATGGAAAACATTTTCAGGAAATGCACGTCGACGGCGGCATCTGCGGACAATTCTTCGTCGCGCCGGCGGCGTTAATGGCCGCCACCAGCGATTATCGGCTGCCGGCGACGCAACTCTATATCGTCGTGAATACCGGACTCGAACCCGATTTCAAGGTGGTCGAACGTTTCGCGCCCTCCATCCTGACCCAATCGGTCGGCATGGCGGTGAAGGTCGACACCCGCATGATGATTGACCGCGCCCTTGTCGTGGCGAAGCGCAGCGGCGTCGAGTTCAACGTCGCCACCATTCCCGCAAGCTTCAATGTGCCGAGTCAGGGTTCTTTCGATCCCAAATACATGGGGGCATTGTTCCAAACCGGCTACGCGCTGGGCCAAAGCGCCAATCCTTTCAGCGCCGAACCGCCGCCCTATCCGCGCGGCCCTGCCCCGCCATCGAGTCACATCGAGAAAACCGGAGCCAACCGATGAAAAATGTCTTGCGCTCAATCTTGGTTGCGACGATTGCCGGCTTGCTGGTGGCGAGCGCCAGCATTCCGTCCCATGCCGCGTCCCGGGCGGCGCGTACGCGCGCCTTTGACGGGGTGTGGAGCGTGGTGATCTACACGCTCCAAGGCGATTGCGACCGGGCGCTGCGTTATTCGCTGCGCGTCGAGGACGGCCAGGTTCTGGCAAACGAGCAAAGCTACCAGGTCGCCGGGCTGGTAGCCGCCAACGGGGTCATCCGCGTGGTGGTCGCCGAAGGCGGCCGCTCTGCTAGCGGTAGCGGCAAGCTGTCCGGCAATAACGGCAAGGGAGAGTGGCGGACATCGACGGGCCAGTGCGCCGGCCAATGGACCGCCGTGCGGCGGCCGACCGCGGATTATTAACCGGATTAGCCCTCGCCGGAGGCGAAGTCGGGGCGCGACCAGGCCACATTATCGGCGAAGCGCGCCCGCGCTTCTCACACGCGCAGCGCCCGTGTCGTGTCGTCGAACAATTCCTCGACCGAAAGGCGACGCGGAATAATCCTCATCTCGAGCGCGTAGCTGCTCATGAGATCGAGCGCCGGTTTGACCGCGTCGAAGCCGAACGGGATTAAGTCGATGGCGCCCGCCTTCGGCAGGCCGGCGGCCTTCTTGCTGGCGAGCAGCATGCGGAACAGCTCGCGCACTGCGCCCGGATTCGACTTTGACAGGTCTTCCTTGAACACGACCATGTGATTGACCGGCACGATGCCGTGCCGCGCGTGCCAGTCTTCCGCCACCGCTTCGGGATCGGCAATCACGCTCTTGAGCCGCGGGTCGGTCGGCATGACGCCGCCGTAGATCGCGGCGTCGAGCTCACCCTCGAGCAGCATCTTGGTCATGTCCTTGCCGGCGACGCGCTCTACGCCCGGTGGATCGCTGTACTCGACCAAATGGGCGTCCTCGAACGTCACCCATTGCACTTTGCCGAGATCGAGGCCGTAGTCTTTCGAAAGAATGCCGCGCAACCATACGCCCGTGGTCTGGGTAAAGGCGCGCACGCCTACTCTGCGGCCGGGCAGGTCTTGCGGCCGCACCGTGCCGCGTTCGGAATTGTACAGCATGGCACCGTGCTGAAAGCGCCCAAGCATCGTGGCCGGCAGCAGCACGAGCGGCTTGCCGTAAGCCTTGGCCTGCAGATAGCTGACGATCGCCATTTCGCTCACGTCGAACTTCTGCTCGCGTGCCATCATGCGGAACGCCCTGTTGATCGGATCGATTTCGGTGAAGTTCAAGACAACCCGCTCGGATTTGATATCGCCTTGTTTCAGCGCCCTGGTGTGCGGGTAAGTCCCGAGACAGACGTTCAAAGTCTCGACTTTTTCGGCAGCGATCACGTTCATGCCGGTTCCTCGCGGGTTCGCATGAGTCTACGATCACGCGCGCGGCGAAACCAGTCCTGCCATGGTCGACAAACTTCACTCCGTTCAGACTTCCGGTCCCGTTAGTCCGCGGCGCCGGCAAGCGGCGATCAGCGTGTTGCGCAAGACGCAGGCGATGGTCATCGGACCGACGCCGCCCGGGACCGGCGTGATGGCGCCGGCGATGCCTTGCGCCTCGGCAAAAGCGACATCGCCGACCAGCCTCGATTTTCCGCCCGGCGCCGCGATTCTATTGATGCCGACATCGATGACGACGGCGCCCGGCTTGATCCAGTCGCCGCGCACGAATTCCGGCCGTCCCACCGCCGCGACCAGAATATCGGACCGGCGCACGATGGCCGGGATATCGCGGCTCTTGGAATGAGCCAGCGTCACCGTGCAGTTCTCGGATAGAAGCAGCGCCGCCATCGGCTTGCCGACGATATTGGAGCGCCCGAGCACGACCGCCGCGGCGCCGCTCAGATCGGGCACAACGTCCCGCAGCAGCAGCAGGCAACCGTAGGGCGTGCAGGCCATGAGTGCTCGAGCCTGACCGCCGCTCCACAAACGTCCGACGTTCTGGGCGTGAAATCCGTCGACGTCCTTGCCTGGATCGATCGCATCGATGACGCGTTGCGGATCGATGTGTTTCGGCAGCGGCAGTTGCACCAAAATACCATCGATCGTGTCGTCAGCATTAAGCTTGGCGATCAGCGCCAGGAGCTCGGCTTCGCTGGTGGTGTCCGGGAGGTTCCGCTGGAAGCTCGCAATGCCGGCCGCGGCTGCGGCTTTGCCCTTGGCGCGCACGTACATCTGGCTTGCTGGATCGTCGCCCACGAGTACCGCGCAAAGCCCGGGTACGACTCCCGACGCAGCCTTCAATTTCGCCGCGACGGCCGCGATGCCGGCAACCAAGCGGTCGGCGCGCGCCTTGCCGTCGATCCGTTTTGTTTCGATCATGACGGCGACGCTGTTAACCCAGACGAGCCTCTTTAGCTAGCCGCCTACATTCGCGGGTCGCTACTTTTCCGGCCCACAGATCAAATCGATGGCGGTGGCCGCGAGCGCCATAAGTTGCTTGCGCGACACGCCGACGCGAGAACGGACGGCGATCGTGTGCAAGGTTGCGGTCGCGAGTTGGGCCAACGCCATCGGGTCGGCGGTCGAAGGGACCTCACCCCGCGCGCGTGCTTTGCTGATGACGGCGGACAAGAAAGCATCGGTGCCGCTAATGCTCGCCGCCAAAAATTCACGGACGGCGGCATCAGTAACGGCCTGCGCCGGCGCTGTCGAAATCGAATAGCAGCCGCGCGCTTCGTCGCCGCCGGCCTGATAAATATCCAGGGCGGCTTCATAGAAACGCTTGAGGAACATCCGCAAGCTCGGGCTGTCGGCGAGGATTTCGAGGGACTTGGCGCGCGATTGCCGCAGATAGCGCTGAAGCGTCTTGAGATATAGTGCGCTCTTGTCGCCGAATGCGGCATAAAGGCTAGGCCGGTTCATCCCGGTCGCTGCAACCAAATCGTCCAGCGACGTGGCGGCGTAGCCGCTCTTCCAAAAAGATTCGGCTGCCTTCTCAAGGGCCTTATCCGGGTCGTATTGCCGCGGTCGGCCGCGCCGGCGTGCCTCCGACAGCTTGGAATTTTTATGTACCATTTCGCAAAAAATCCTTGACACGAGCTATTATATGCAAGATGGTACATAAATCAAGCTGGCATCGATCAGATGCCCTTAAGGAGTAACGGCATGCGCATGCCGCTCCGCGCGTTGACGACCCAGTTGACTGCTGTCCCGGCTGTTGACGTCTTACCCGCAAGCCGCAGGCGGCACTCACGCGCATGGCGGGTGCTTGCCGCGCGGTACATCACACCGAGCACCTGGACCGAGAATTACCTGACGCGGCGCAGACTGCTGAGCTGCCAAATGCTCGACTCCCGGTTCGTCAAAGATGTTGGCCTGACGTCTGCGCAGATCGCGGCCGAATGCGGGGAACCGTTCTGGGCAGCGGTCGGACTCTCGCGCGAGCGATGACCGCAAATAGTACAAATCAAGGAGGTAGCCCCATGGAGCTGTATTTTTCACCGATGGCTTGTTCGCTGGCGAGCCGGATTTCGCTTTACGAAGCTGGCGCCGACGATACCCGGTTCATCGAAGTCGACCCCAAGACCAAGCGCACGCTGAGTGACAAAGACTATCTGCAAATTTATCCACTCGGACTCGTTCCTTTAGTCCGGCTCGATGATGGTTCGCTGCTGAGCGAGAATGCCGCGATCCTGCAATACATTGCCGCTCGATATCCTCAGGCAGAGCTTGCGCCGCGCGACGACATCGAACGAGCGCGCCTGCAGCAATGGCTATGTTTTATCGGCACCGAACTGCACAAGGGTCTGTTCATCCCGCTGTTCGACCAAAAAGCACCCGATGGAACGCGCGCGCACACGCTGAAGAAATATGAGTCACGCCTGAACTACCTCGATAACCACCTTACCGGCCGCGAATTCCTGCTCGACCGCTTCAGCGTCGCCGACGCTTATCTGTACACCATATTGAACTGGACGGTGCCGACGCGGGTCGATCTCACGCCTTGGTCGGCCATCAAAGCCTACCACGAGCGGCTGCAAAAACGACCGAGCGTCGCCAAGGCGTTTCAGGAAGAATTTGCACTGTACAGGGCCGAGCTTGCGCGGCACCAGGCCGCGTGAGGGTCGCAGACGTCCATTTGGCCTGCTTCACGTCGCCGCTGATCCCCAGTTATGCGGCAATTCATCCGCCGCGGATTATCCACCCTCCCGGCGCGGCTTGTGCTGCAAGTGGTTCCCCGACCGCTTGGTCGATGGCCGCTGTGCTGCGCTGACCGTGCTTGCAGCTCTGAGCGCCTGCTTGCCCTATGTTGGGCTTCGTATCGCCGCCGGATGAAGAGCATTGCCTTCCAGCGGTAACAAAACGGTCGTTTTGTTGGCGATGGCGGCTATGAGAGAATACCAGCGATAAACCAAAGCCCCTGCCGCCTGCAGGCTTTTACAAGAGCCCTTTCCGTGCTAAACGACCGATTGGTGAATTCGTGAGAAACCGGCCGTGGCAGCGACCGTCGCGAAACGTCAATCGAATCGGTGGCCGGCGCTCTTGGATGCCGCCGCAGCGCAATTCGCCGAGCGCGGTTACCACGCCACCAGCATGCGCGACCTCGGCGCCGCGATCGCCATGACGCCCGGCGCGATCTATTTTCACGTCGCCAGCAAGCAGGCGCTGCTGCTCGCCGTCTACGAGGAAGGCGTGCAGCGCATTCTCGACCGGGTCGAAGCGGCGGTCGCGGCCGAACGAGAGCCCTGGGCGCGCCTGGAAAAGGCCGTCGCCGCGCATCTGGAATCCATTCTCGACGCCAGCGCTTTCGCGCGCGTCGTCATTCGCATCCTGCCAACCGATGCCCCGGAGATCGCTGCGCAGCTCAAGGAGTTGCGCGATCGATACGAGTCGCGGTTCCGGCGCTACTTTTCCGCGATTACCTTGCCGCGGGACCGCGACGCCGCGATCGCGCGGCTGTCGCTGCTCGGCGCCATGAACTGGACTCCCGTCTGGTACCAGGAAGGCGGCAAATCCGCCCAGACCATTGCCCGGGAATTTCTGGCGCCGCTGCGCGCGCTGGCCGGCGTCAAATCCTTGCGGGGGCGCAAATGACGGCGAGCACATTATCCCCGCCGGCTCGCATTCTGGTCACCAAGATCGGACTCGACGCGCATGATCGCGGCAGCCGCATCGTCGCCGCCTATCTGCGCGATGCCGGCATGGAGGTCATCTACACGCCGCCGTGGCAATCGGTCCCCGGCGTCGTCAAGCTGGCGATGGAAGAAGACGTCGATGTCATCGGCGTCAGCTCGCTGGCAACCGACCATCTCATTGTGCCGAAGCTCATGGATGCGTTGCGCCAAGCCGGCCTCGGTCATATCGGCCTGGTGGTTGGCGGCATCATTCCCGAAGACGAGCGCCCGGCGCTCATCCAGGCGGGCGTCAGCGCGATTTTCGGACCGGGCGCCGCGCGCGATGACATCATCGCGCATGTCGGCGCGCTGGCCGTCAAAGCGCGCGAGAGACGCAACGCCGAGTTCACGGAGATCGCCCAATGACCCAAGAAGCCATTCAACTTTCGCTGCCTGGTTTCGAGCAGGCGCACGGCCGCTGGCGCGTCGAATATGGCCAGCAGATCGGCACCGAACGCATCATCAAGAACCGCTCGCGCATCGAGATCAAGCCGCTCTACACGCCGCGCGACTGGAACGGCGACGCCTTCCTGGAAAATCTGGGCTTTCCCGGCCAATATCCCTATACACGCGGCATCTATCCGACCATGCATCGCGGCCGCACCTGGACGCAGCGGCAATTGATCGGGCTCGGCACGCCCGAGGATTATAACAAGCGCGTGCGCATCATTCTCGATGCCGGCGCCACCGCGATCAGCCTGTTGCCGTGCAATTCCGGCTTCCGCGGCGTCGACTGCGATGAAGTCGACCCTGTCCTGCTCGGCACCTGCGGCACGGTCATCAACACCACCGACCATATGGATCGCGCGCTCGAGGGCGTGCCGCTCGGCAGAATCTCCACCGCGATGAACGATCCTTCGCCGTTCACGCTGCTGGCCTTCACCCTCGGGGTCGCCAAGAAGCGCGGCATCCCGTGGACCTCGATCAGCGGCACCTCGAACCAGAGCGATTATCTCTCGCATTTTATCGCCAATCACATGTTCTATCGGCTGTCGCTGCCCGGCTCGCGCCGGGTTCTGCTCGATCACATCGAATTCTGCCGCAAGCATGTGCCGAACTGGAATCCGGTATCGGTCGTCGGTCAGCACATGCAGCAGGCCGGCGCCACGCCGGTTGAAACCATGGCTTTTACGATCTCAACGGCGCTCCAATACGCGCAGGACTGTATCGAGCGCGGCATGGATATCGACTTCGTGCTGCGGCGCTTTACCTTTTTCTTCGACATCTCGATCAGCTTCTTCGAGGAAGTCGCCAAGTTCCGCGCCGGTCGGCGGATCTGGGCGCGCCTGGCGCGGGAGCGCCTCGGCGCCAAGGATCCGGGCTCGTGGCGGTTCAAATTCCATGGCCAGACATCCGGCGTCGATCTCACCGAGCAGCAGTCGCTCAACAACATCGCACGGGTCGCGGTGCAGGCGATGGCCGGCATCATGAGCGGGCTGCAGTCGTTACACACCGACGCCTACGACGAGGCGATCACCACGCCGACCGAGGAGACCGCACGCATCGCCGTCGCCACCCAGAATATCCTGCGCGAAGAAGCGCATCTGTGCGACGTCATCGACCCGCTCGGCGGCTCTTATTATGTCGAGACGCTGACCGATCAGATGGAGCAGGAGATGGTGGCGCTGATCGGCAAGATCGACGAGGCCGGCGGCATGTATAAGGCCGCCGAAGCCGGTACCATCCAATCGATGATCGGCGAATCCGCGCTGGCCTTCCAGGAGCGGGTGGAAGCTGGCGACGAGAAGGTGATCGGCGTCAATTCCTATCAAATCGACGAAACCGACCGCCGCGGCAGGCCGACCGAGCGCCCGGACCCCGAACGCATGAAGGAGCATGTGGCGCGCTTCAAGGCCTACAAGGCGGTGCGCAGCCAAACTGACGTGCGCCATGCTCTCGATGCGTTGGCGCGCGCCGCCAATAGCCCGCGCGAGAACGTTTACGAGCGGATCGTCGAAGCGGCCGGAGCAGGCGTCACCCACGGCGAGATCGTCAGCCTGCTTCGCAAGGAGCTTGGCTTTGGCCATCCCCTTGTCGTAGTGTGAGCCCGCGCACGCGCACGAACCGCCGCCGATGCATGACGATGTCGTCGACAAGCTCATCGCCGGGGACGCGCCGACGCTGGCCCGGTGCATCACGCTGATGGAAACCGGCGGGCCGACCGCCGATCTTGTCCATCAGCGCATCTGTCGCCACGTCGGGCGCGCGGCGATCATCGGTTTTACCGGGGCGCCCGGCGCCGGCAAATCGACATTGATCGACGCCTATATCGGCGTGCTGCGCGCCCGCGGGCTTAAGGTCGCCGTCGCCGCCGTCGATCCGTCAAGCCCGATCTCCGGCGGCGCCATTCTCGGCGACCGCGTGCGGATGCGGCGGCACGCCGAAGATTCCGATGTCTTTATTCGCTCCGTGGCGTCGCGCGGCCACCTCGGCGGTCTGTCGGAGAGCATCCACCGCATCGTCGATGTCATGGACGCCGCCGGCCGCGATTTCATCATCATCGAGACCGTCGGCACTGGCCAATCGGAAGTCGAGGTGGCCGAGATCGCCGATCTCTGCGTGGTGGTCAACGCACCCAACATGGGCGACGACATTCAAGCGATGAAAGCCGGCGTTCTGGAAATCGCCGACGTGCTGGTGGTGAACAAGGCCGACTTGCCGCTGGCGCGGCGCACCACCGAGCAGCTCAAGAGCATGTTGAAGCTGCGGCGAGAGAAGCTCGATGTGCCGGTCATCGAGACGGTGGCGACCAAGGAGACCGGAATCGAGTCCCTTCACGAGGCGATCGTCGGCCTGCAGAGGACAGCGACCGGCGACAAGCAAAAAACCCGCGAGCGGCGCATGCGCCGCCTGATCGCCCAATCCGCCGGGCGAATGGTTCACGATCGCATTCGGGATGCCGCCGGCGGCGAACTGGAAGGCCTCATCCAAGCCGCCGCAACCGGCGAAATCGGCATTGTGGACGCCGCTCGGCGCGCTCTGAAGACTGTTCTTTAAATCAATTCGCGCAACGTCCACGCGGAGCGGGGCTCACGCCACCGCTCGCGCTGCGGCGCGGCCGGCCGCGCGCCCGGAAAAAATACAGCCGCCGAGGAACGTGCCCTCGAGTGCGGCGTATCCGTGAACGCCGCCGCCGCCGAATCCGGCCGCTTCGCCGGCGGCGTAAAGCCCCGGGACCGGCTGGCCGTCGGCGCCGAGCACGCGGCTGTCGAGGTCGGTTTGCAGGCCGCCCAGAGTCTTGCGGGTCAAAATGTTGAGGCGAACCGCGATCAATGGGCCGGCGGCCGGATCGAGTAGTTTATGCAGCCGCGCCGTGCGAACCAGCCTATCGCCAACGTAGCGGCGCGCCGCCCGAACGGCGTTGATCTGCATGTCCTTGCAAAACCGATTATCGAGCTGGCGATCGCGGGCGGTCATTTCATGCTCGATGCCCGCGAGCGTCAGCAGCGGCTTGCCGCCGATGAGCGCATTCATGCGCTCGACCAGCCGCGCCAGATCGCGCTCGACGATGAAATCCTCGCCCTTGTTCATGAACGCCTTGACCGGTGCGGGAATGCCCTTGGTCGCGCGGCCCAAAACCTGGCGCCAGCTTTTCCCGGTAAAATCGGGGTTCTGCTCCGAGCCGGACAGCGAGAACTCCTTCTCGATGATTTTCCGGGTCAGGATGAGCCAGGAGTAATCGTATCCGGCCGCCATGATGTGCTGGAGCGTCCCGAGCGTATCGAAGCCGGGGTAAAGCGGCACTGGAAGCCGTTTGCCGCGCGCATCGAGCCACAGCGCGGATGGACCGGGGATGACGCGAATGGCGTGCCCGGTCCAGATCGGGTTCCAGTTCTTGACCCCCTCCGGGTAATGCCACATGCGATCGCGATTGATGATGGTGCCGCCGGCGGCCTCCGTGATCGCCAACATGCGGCCGTCGACATGGTCGGGGACGCCGGTGATCATCCGCTGCGGCGGCGGTCCCAGCCGCTGGGGCCAGTATTTTCGCACCAGCTCATGATCGGCGCCGATGCCGCCGGAGGTGACGATCACCGCCTGCGCCTTCAGCGCAAAAGCGCCGACGACCTCGCGCGAACTTTTTTGGCCGCGCGCGACGCCCGACGGCTCGAGGATATCGCCGGCCACCCCGTCAACCGCTGCGCCCGATTTGGTCAGTTCGTTGACGCGATGCCGAAACCTGAAGGTCAGTAGCCCGCGGTTTGCGGCCTCGCGCGCGCGTTGGACAAAGGACGCGATAATCCCCGGCCCGGTTCCCCAGGTGATATGAAATCGGGGCACGGAATTGCCGTGCCCGGTTGCGTTGCCGCCGCCGCGCTCGGCCCAGCCGACCACCGGAAAGAAGCGGACGCCGCGCTCGTACAGGTACGATCGCTTTTCGCCGGCGGCGAAGGCGACATAAGCCTCGGCCCATTTTCGCGGCCAGAAATCCTCGTCACGGTCGAACGCGGCGGTGCCCATCCAATCTTCGAGCGCCAGCGCGTGCGAGTCATGAATGCCCATGCGCCGCTGTTCGGGCGAATCGACCAGGAAAATGCCGCCGAACGACCAGAATGCCTGACCGCCCAGCGATTGCTCGGGCTCCTGATCGAGCACGATGATCTTCCTGCCGGCTTCGGCAAGCTCCGCCGCGGCGACGAGGCCGGCAAGTCCGGCTCCGACGATGATCGCGTCGGCGTCATAGGGCATCTGGCTATTCCCCCGGTGCCTATCATCATTCTACGCCACCGCTTGGTCTTTGGCGGGTTTTTATACGGAATCACACCGGGTCCTGAAGGTTTATTCCTCAGCACTTCCGCGGAGAGCCATCCCTCCGTCCGGTCATGCCGTCCCGCCTGCGCAGTCATACCAGACGCGGCTGCACCAACCGCAACAGCAAGGGGCGCACGAATGAAACCTATCCCTCTCTCCCTCGGTCAGTACTTTGGTGCCGCGCTTTCCGCTGGAGTCCTCCTGGCTTTTAGCCCGAACCCGGCCTTCAGTGACGAAAACTGCCACCGCCTCAAGGCCCTCGCCCATGAATATGCGGGCGTTCAACTGACCAGCGACCAGAAGCAAATCAAGCGGTAAATGGTTGCCTGGTATTCGACGAATTGCGTTCGTCAGGCGCGCCGCTAATTTTAGTGTATTCCGTTGAGCGCTTCCCACACGCGACGCGGCGTCGCGGGCATGTCGATGTGGCGCAAGCCAACACGCCGATGCAGAACGTCCACGATCGCGTTGATAACCGCTGGCGGCGCGCCGACGGCGCCCGCTTCGCCGGCACCCTTAACGCCCAGCGGATTGGCCGTAGACGGCACGTTATGCGTCGAGAAAGCGAAGCTCGGGATATCGCCGGCGCGCGGCATGGCATAGTCCATGAACGAGCCCGAGAGCAGTTGCCCGCTCTCAGGATCATAGACCGCCTGCTCAAGCAGCGCCTGGCCGATGCCCTGTACGATCCCGCCATGGACCTGGCCCTCGAGCAGCAGCGGGTTGATGGTGCGGCCGAAGTCGTCGACGACGGTATAGCGTTCGATGCTGACGACACCGGTCTCGGGATCGATCTCGACCTCGACGATGTGACAGCCGTTGGGGAAGGTCTGTGCCGGCGGCACGCGGTGATGCGTCGTGTCGAGCCCGGGCTCCATGCCCGCCGGCAGTTTCGCGGGATCGCGCGCCGCCTTGGCGACCTCCAGAAGATCGATCCGGAGATCGGTACCCGGCACGGAAAATACCCCGTCGGCGAAAGCGATGTCCTGCGCCGAGACTTCCAGCAGGTGCGCCGCGAGCTGTGAGCCTTTGCCGATGATCGTGCGCCCCGCCTCGTAGAGCGCGACACCGGCGACAGCAATGGCGCGCGAACCTCCGGTCAGCCCGGCCGGCGTGCGGTCGGTGTCGCCCATGATGACGTCGATGCGGTCAGCATCGACGCCCAGCTGGTCGGAGACAAGTTGCTTGTACGAGGTGACGAGACCGGTGCCATATTCCTGGTTGCCCATCACCAGCTCGACGCGCTCGTCTTTGAATTCGATTGAGGCGGTCTCGGGAAAGCCGCCGCCGCAGCGCTCGGTATAGGTCGCCATGCCGATGCCCCGCAGTTTGTCGTTGCGTTCGCTTCGCGCGCGGCGCTGCGGAAACGAGGACCATTCCGCCGCCGCCATGCAGCGGTTCATCACCTCCTCGAATTCACCGGAGTCGAGCAGGAGCTTGGTCGCCGATGTGTAGGGCATCGCCGACGGCGGCACGAAATTGACGCGGCGGATGGCGTCGGGGCTCATGTCGAGCTCGCGCGCGGCGGCGTCGACCAGGCGCTCGAGCAGGTATGCGGCCTCGGGTCGTCCGGCGCCGCGATAGGCGCAAACCGGTACGGTGTTAGTACAGACGCCTTTGACGTTCACGTGAATCGCCCCGATCGCATAGAGTCCGGAGACGAGATCCGTCGAGCGGGTTGGCACGAAGCAGCCGAACGGCGACAGATAGGCGCCAAGATTCGCCAGGATCGAAACACGCAAGCCGAGAAAGCGGCCGGCAGCATCGAGCGCCAGCTCCGCGCGCGTTGTGTGATCGCGGCCTTGATTATCGGAGACGAATCCTTCGGAACGGTCCTCCTGCCACTTCACCGGCCGCTCCAGCTTGCGGCTTGCCCAGACGACGAGCGCGTGCTCGGGGTAGACGAAGGCCTTCATGCCGAAAGCGCCGCCGACATTAGGTGTGATCACGCGGAGCCGGTCTTTCGGGATCTTGAGCACTGCCTCGGCAAGCGGGTCACGCAGGAAATGCGGACCTTGCGTCGCTGTGTAGAGCGTCGAGCGGCCGCCTTCCCGATCGTAATCGGCAATAGCATTGCGCGGTTCCATCGAGTTGACCACGAGACGGTTGTTGACGAGTTCGAGCACGACGACGCGCGATGCCTTGGCGAAGGCGGCTTCGGTCGCCTTGGCGTCGCCCATGTCATTGTCCCAATCGAAGATGATGTTGCCGGGAACGTGGTCGAACAGCTGCGGCGCACCCGCGGCGATCGCATCCTTGGCCTCGGTGACCGCCGATAGTTGATCATATTCGACCTCGATTGCTTCAGCGGCATCGCGTGCGGCGTTGAAAGTCTCGGCCACGACCAACGCCACCGGCTGACCGACGTGTCGAACCTTGCCGAGAGCAAGCACGGGCCGAGGGGTGTTGTGCCGGGGTGTACCGTCGCGATTGACCAGGGGCACCATGCAGGGCACCTCACCGAGGCCGTCGGCCCGAACGTCCTCGCCGGTGGCCACAAGCAGCACCTCGGGCATGCGCCGCGCCGCCGTCGCGTCGATGCGCTTGATATGCGCGTGCGCAACCGGCGCGCGCAGGACGAAGGCGTAGGTCATCCGCGGCAGGGCGATGTCGTCGGTGTAGCGGCCGCGCCCGGTGATAAGACGCAGATCCTCATGACGCCGTATAGGTTGACCGATGCCGAACTTCATGCCGTGTCCTCATTGCCGCTCTGTAAATATGCAGATATGCGCTTTCGTGTAAAATCGATCGATCGCAAGCGCGGCTTTGCGGCACCGCTCGATCGCCCCTTGCTGGAGAGTCCTTATATCGATTTGATGTAGGTGAGCCATGAAAACAAAGCCGCACACTCCCGTCGACCATAATCGCCAGACCCATCTCGACGCCATCAAGCAGGGCGTTCGCGCGGTGGTGACGCGCTTCGACGACGAGTATTGGCTTGAGCGCGACGAAGACGGAGAGTTTCCGAGAGAGTTTCACCGAGCCATGGCCGACAATGGATGGCTCGGCATCACGATGCCCGAAGAATACGGCGGCTCGGGTCTCGGCGTGTCCGAGGCGGCCATCATGATGCACGAGGTTTCGAGCCATGGCGGCGGCATGGCGGCGGCTTCGTCGGTGCACATCAATCTGTTTGGACCGCACCCGATCGTGGTTCACGGCACGCGCGAACAGAAATCCGAGTGGATACCCGGCCTGGTCGCGGGCGAGGACCAATGTTGCTTCGGCTTCACCGAGCCCGACGCGGGGCTCAACACCACGCGCATCAAGACCTTCGCCGCGAGGGCACCGGGCGGCTACATCGTGCACGGCCAGAAGGTGTGGACGTCGACGGCGCAGGTCGCCAACAAGATCATGCTGCTGACGCGCACCACGCGTTATGAGGACGTCAAGCGGCCCACGGACGGAATCACGATTTTCTACACCGATCTCGATCGCTCCAAGATCGAGGTGCGCAGAATCCCGAAGATGGGCCGCCAGGCGGTCGACTCCAACGCCATCTTCATCGACGGGCTGTTCATTCCTGAATCACATCGGATCGGCGAGGAAGGCAAAGGGTTCGGCTACATCCTGGACAGTCTCAATCCGGAGCGCATTCTGGTCGCGATGGAGGGGATCGGGATCGGCCAGGACGCGCTGCAAAGGGCGGCCAAGTATGCTCGGGAGCGTGTCGTGTTCGACCGGCCGATCGGTAAGAACCAGGGCATCCAACACCCGCTCGCCGAGTGCTGGATGTATCTGGAATCGGCGTACCTCATGGCGGCGCGGGCGGCCGACCTTTATGACCGCGGCGAGCCGTGCGGCGCGGAAGCGAACGCGGCAAAATTCCTCGGCGCCCGCGCCGGCTATGACGCCTGCCTGCAGGCCGTGCTGACGCATGGCGGCTTTGGCTATGCGAAGGAGTATCATGTAGAGCGGTTGCTGCGCGAAGTGATACTCACGCGCATCGCCCCCATCACCGAGCAGCTCATTCTTTCCTTCATCGCCGAGAAGGTGCTCGATCTTCCCAAATCCTATTGAATGGCCAGATTTGAAGGCAAGTCCTGGAAACTCCTTGACGAGAGACGTTGAAAGATCGGGCGCCTACTCAAGGAGCTTGCGACCGAAACCGCGACACCGAACGAAGACGACCTGCTGGTTCGAAACCCCGCCGAACCGGGATTATTCGTCGACAGTCGGGAAATCTCCACAAATGACGGAGTGAATGGTGGGCGCACAAGGACTCGAACCTTGGACCCGCTGATTAAGAGACTGCTGTTTTTGCCGAGAAAACAATGGGCTGGCTGTAAAGGGAATGATTTCGTGGGGTTCAAGATCAATAGCTTGGACGCAATATGTAAAGGCATGGACGCCGCGCGGGAAAAAGCTACTGGCCGCCGAGCGTATGGGACGGATCGGCGTTGCGTTGGAGCGCTGAGCGGCACATGCAGGAGGCCGACGAATTGAGACGATATCGCGAGGCGAAATTCGGCAACGCCGGCAAGTGCGCAACGGATGGCGATGGCACGATCCCGTTCGCAAAGAGGTCGCGCAAGAAAGAATGAGCATCGCGCACAGGCAACGAACGAGGTCGTACGATAATGACGGAAGAAAAGGAAAAGAAGAAGAAGCACATTAGCGGACGCGAGGCTACCTATATGGCCGTCGAGAACGATAAACGTCGGCCAATCGCCATTGACCCGTCCCCCGACGGCTCGGTCGATCCAGTCTCTGCATCGCAGGTCCCTGTTAAAGTCACCGCGGAGTCTCGGACTGCTCCACCACGAGTGCTAAAACCGTCACGCTCAAACGACCAGGTCCGTGCGCCGACGCCGGACCTGGAGGGTCATCGAGCGGCTTTGCGGCGCGTCTTTGGTACTCTGTCGGAAGATCATTCGCAGACGATGTTCGGGAAGCTCGTTGCAGCCCTTCGCCCAAACCCTTTCGAGCAGCTCGATGAGGCAACGCTAAACGCCGCTATAGCCTTGGTAGCCTCAATGCAGCCTCAGACCGAGCTCGAAGCTCTGCTCGCGGTCGAAATTGCGGCTATCGGGTTCGCGGGCCCTAAATTTTTGCGCCAGTCCCAGCATCACCTCGATGAGATCTATATCAGCGTCTATGGGAACTACGCCGTTAAGCTTCTTCGACTTTAGCTTGAAATGATCCAAGCCCTCGACCGGCATCGGCGGGGGAACAAGCAGACGGTAGAGGTTCGGCACCTCCACATTCATCCCGGCGCCCAGGGGGTGGTTGGTATCGTCAACACTGCCGGAAAAGAGCGCGAGGGGGATGGCGAGAAATGACACACGACCCCATGCGTCAGGCGGACATTGCGCGACGACTGTCGAATATGGCCAGAGCCCGCAGATGTGGGGCAAAGACCCGCGCCGGTCGCCCCTGCCGACAGGCGGCCGTAAGGGGTAGTCGCAGGTGTCGTATGCACGGTGGCGCCAAAGGCTCCGGTGGCCCTGCGGGCGAGCGCAACGGA
>JBEKJZ010000048.1:0-36339 GCA_050010955.1 Xanthobacteraceae bacterium
GAGATCCTCGGCAATCGCCCGGACATCCGCATCGTCGGCGACCGCTTCGTGTTCCAATCGGAAGTCTTCTTCGACTCGGGCGCGGCATTGCTGCGGCCGGAAGGCCGCGCCGAGCTCGACAAGCTCGCCGCTGCGCTGCTCGATCTGGAAAAACAGATTCCGTCGGAGATCAATTGGGTGCTGCGGGTCGACGGCCACACCGACACCCGGCAGCTCTCCGCCACCTCGCCGTTCAAGACCAACTGGGAGCTGTCCGCCGCCCGCGCCATTTCGGTGGTGCAATATCTGATCGGCAAGGGCGTCTCACCGCAGCGCCTCGTCGCCGCCGGCTTCGGCGAGTTCCAGCCGATCGATCCCGGCACCACCGAGGAGGCGTTCAGCCGCAATCGCCGCATCGAGCTGAAATTGACGGAGCGCTGAGGCGTGCGGCTGCGCCGCTACGATGCAGGCGATGAGGCCGCCGCGATCGCGCTCTGGCTGCGGAGCTGGCAGGCGGCCTATCCGCAGCTCGATTTTGTCGCGCGGCTCGATTGGTGGCGCGAGCGCTGGCGCAACGAACTGGTGCCGTCGGCGGAGATCGTCATTGCCGAGACCGACGGCGAAGTGATCGGCTTCGTCACCGTCGATCCGCGTACGCTTTATCTCGACCAGCTCGTCGTGGCGCCGCCGCGCTGGGGATCGGGCGTCGCTGCGGTGCTGATCGCCGCGGCCAAGCGCCTGTCGCCGACGGGCCTCGATCTCGACGTCAACACCGACAATGCCCGCGCCATCCGCTTCTACGGCAAGGAAGGCTTTGTCGTCAGCGGCAAAGGCGTCAATCCGGTCTCCGGCAAGCCGCTGCATCGCATGACTTGGCGGCCGTAAAGCGGCTTGTGCTGCTTGCCGCTTGCCGGCGCTGCCAGCGACATCAGTAGTTTTACGGAGGACCCGGCCGTTAGAAGTGTGCCGATCGGCGCAATCATTTGGTGCGGAGTTACGTTCTAAATGACCGATGCAAGTCACTTAACAG
The DNA here is from genome assembly GCA_050010955.1 of Xanthobacteraceae bacterium. Classification (GTDB taxonomy): domain Bacteria; phylum Pseudomonadota; class Alphaproteobacteria; order Rhizobiales; family Xanthobacteraceae; genus BOG-931. The sequence goes on from JBEKJZ010000048.1 coordinate 1,010, forward strand.
AGTTCCTGGCATGATCGCTCCATGAAGATCGCGCTCCGTTCAACAAGTCCCGGACAAGACCGCAGCCCCGAGAATGCGGATATGGCGGGACAAGTCGGCGCGCTGCGCGCGATCGTCGACGATCTGGACTACGGCATTGTCGTGCTCGATCAGGAACACCGGGTCCAGTTCATCAACCGCGCGTTCCGTCGTTTTTGGCGGTTGCCGGACGAGCTGGCCGACAGTCGGCAGAGCTTCGTCAGGCTCATGTATCACGGCCGCGGCGCGGCGGCTTATGCGGTGTCGCACGATCGACTGGGCGAATATGTCGCCAAGCAAATGGATTTGATCCGAACCGCCGACGACCGGCCGCTGAACATCGAGCTGCGCAATGGCGAGGTCATTCAGTTCAGATGCAAGCTCCCCGGCGGCGGCCGGCTCTTGACTTACGGCAATGTCAGCGAGCTCGCCCGCCAGGCCGAGGCGCTCGAGCGACTCGCGTCGGTCGACGGCATGACCGGCCTCAACAATCGGCGGCATTTCCTGGTGCTTGCCGAGAGCGAGTGGTCGCGCTTCCGCCGCTACGGCCGGCCGCTGGCACTCTTGATGATCGACATCGATCTGTTCAAGTCGATCAACGACACATACGGTCACGATGTCGGCGATGACGTCATCAAGGCGGTCGCCGACATCCTGCAGAAGAACAAGCGCACGTCCGATATCGCCGGCCGCCTGGGCGGAGAAGAGTTCGCCCTAATACTACCGGAATCGACGCTCGACCGCGCGCTCGCCGCCGCCGAACGGCTCAGGCAGCTGGTTGCCGACGGCGCGATCAACGTTGAAGGACATCGCCTATCGGTCACGATCAGCATCGGCGCCAGCGCCGGCGACGCTGACATGAGCGGCGTTGATGAACTCCTGAAGCAGGCCGGTATCGCGCTTTACGAGGCCAAGCGCTCTGGCCGCAATCGCGTCTGCCGGGTTGACCGCCGCAAGCCCGTTGAGAACCACCACATCAAAGCTGCTGAACGCGGCGACGAAAACCAAAATCAGGGGAACCTGTTTACCGCCCTGCTGCCGCCTTGGCCATCCTGCGGCACGTGCTGCAAAACGTTGTTATGACCAGGATCAAGGCGCGTTGGCCAAAGACTCCGCCATGGCGGCGTCAAAGTATTTGGAATCCACCTTCAGATAGGCGAGCTTCTCCTCGGCAATCACCACGGCCTCGGCCACGCCCGGCACCTGCCGCAGCTTGGCGGCGAGGCTCTCGGCGTCGCCGGCTTGGCCGTTACCTATCGAGACCAGCCGCGTCGTCAGATAGCTTGGTTGCGCCATGGTAGCTGCCGCGAGCAGCCAGAACAGCGCAATCGCCGCCGTCAGCGCAAAAACCGCGGGGTTGCCGCCGTGCTGATGCGCCCAGCCGCCGACGACGCCGCCGACAAAGATGCCGAGGAACTGCGCGCTCGAATAAAGGCCCATGGCGGTGCCCTTGGTATCGGGCGGCGCCGCCTTGGTGATGAGCGACGGCAGGCTCGCCTCCATCACGTTGAATGCCGAGAAGAAGACGACGAGCGCAGCCAGCAAGACAAATAAATTGCCGGCACCGAGGTAGAGCATAATCGAGCTGACCACGAGGGCGGCAACCGAACTCACGAATACGCCCTTCATGCGACGATACTTCTCGGCGATGATGATCGCCGGCACCATCACGGCAACCGAAACCAGAAGCACCAATAGATAGACGATCCACTGATCGTGGACCGCTACGCCCAGCGTGCCGAGCATGAGGCCGGGTACCACCAGGAAGTTCGCCGTCAGCATGGCGTGCAGCGCGAATACCCCGAAATCGAGCCGCAGAAGCTCCTTGTTCCGCAGCACCGATCCGATCAATGCCGGCACGGCCTCGGCATCGCGATGCACGCGCACGCGGCCTGGGTTGGGGACGACAAACTCCGTGATCGCGATGCCGACCAGTGCCAGCCCCACCATCAGCCAGAAGATGCCGCTGACGCCGACGAAATCCGCGATAAGCGGCCCGGTCACGAGCGCGATCATGAATGACGCGCCGATGGTGATCCCGACCAGCGCCATCGCCTTGGTTCGGTTTTCCTCTGTCGTCAGATCGGCGACCAGCGCCAGGATCACGGAGCCGATGGCCCCTGAGCCTTGAAGCGCGCGACCGATGATGACGCCGCTAATCGAGGTGGAGACAGCCGCCACCGCACTGCCGATCCCGAACAGGATCAGCCCGATGACGATCATGACTTTGCGCCCCACCCTGTCGGACAAGAGGCCGAAGGGAATCTGAAGGAGCCCCTGGCTCAGTCCATAGATGCCCAGCGCCTCCCCGATCAGGTAGGGATTTGCGCCCGAAAGGTTGCTGGCATAGGCGGCAAACACCGGATAGATCATGAACAGGCCGAGAAGCCTGACGGAGAACACCGCCGCGAGAGATCCGGCCGCCCGGAATTCCTGTCTTTCCATCGTCTCTATTCCCAGAATGAAGAGGCTGGCTGCCCGTATGGCGACGTCGGTAGCCGTTCGCCGAGGTCGAGAACTATTGCGAAGGCCGCCTACCGTTCGGTCGACGGCCTATGGGTCCATATCGCCAGCCTTTGCGACGCCTTCCTGAACGCCCCAAGCTCGTTGGCGCCCGGATTGCCCGCCAAACTGAATAGCGATTGGGCCGAAACAATGCCCTGCGGCATTGATGCGGGTCAATTGCGGCGGCTTGCCGCCCGCGCCCGGCTCCTGCTATAGAGCCGCCAAATTCAACGGAAATTCGGGCGAACCTCTCGCCCCGACGGAACCAGGACATGAAGCCCGACACTCATCCCGACTACCACCTCGTCAAGGTGGTCATGACCGACGGCACCGAATTCACCACGCGCTCCACCTGGGGCAAGCCCGGCGATACGCTCCATCTCGATGTCGACCCGAAGTCGCATCCGGCGTGGACCGGCGGTCAGCAGCACCTTGTCGACCGCGGCGGCCGCGTGTCGCGCTTCCAGAAGAAGTTTGAAGGCTTCCTCAAGAAGTAGCCGGACGTCGCCACTTCAAGTGGTCCTGCAGCCAATAAGCTCCGATCAGAAGCTTCGGGTCTTCGATTGACCCTTGAGCAAGCCGATCGAACAGCTCGTCGATCGCGAGCTGCACGACCTTGATGTCTTCGTCGTCGATGCCGCCGCCTTTTCCGATCCGGTCCGTATCGGTGACTTCGGCAAAATACAGGAACACGCGCTCGGATACGCCTCCCGGCGACGTGAAAAACTTGCTGATCAATCGCGGCTCTCGGATTTGATATCCGGTCTCCTCAAAGGTCTCGCGAATTGCGGCCGCTTCCGGCGTCTCATTGGCATCGATCGCTCCGGCAACTGTTTCGATGATCCAGCCGTCGGTCGTCGATCGATCGTCGCGGCGGCGGCCCACAAAGACCGCCACCCTGAACTGCTCGACCGCCACGACCGATTTCATGTCCACATTCAGCAGCAGGACCGCAACCGCATCGCCTCGTTCGAACACCAGCCGCCTTTGGCCGGCGCTCATCGTGCCGTCGATCTGCTCATGTGAGACCAGAAATTCGTCGATCTTGAAGAAATCGTCGAATGCACGACGTTCCCGCTCAATGACGGCCCTGCCCGACATTGTGGCCTCCGGTATTTGACCTATTGCGACGACGGCGTCGGAGACGGCGCTGAAGTTCGAAGCCGAAGCGCTGGAACGGCGCTCAGAGCCCGTCCTGCTCGAACGCAGCCTTTAACAGACCGAGCTGGCGCTCGACCGGGTTGCTCATTGCCACCTTGAGCGGCGGCGGCGCGTGCATCGTCGCGTCGAGCCGGCGCACCTCGGCCTGCAGCCTGGTGGAGCGCGCGATGAGTTCCTGAAGCTTGGCCGGCAGCAGGGCGATGGATTTTGGATCGCCCGGATCGCAGGCCGCGAGCCTGACCTTGCTCTTTTCCTTGTTGGCTTGCGCCAGCGTCATTTCGCCTTCCTTGACGGCGCGGTGCAGCAGCAGCCAGGAGGCGAGTTGCATCAAACGCGTGGTCAGCCGCATGCTCTCGGTTGCATAGACCAGTGCGGCGGCGCGCTCGAGTTTCTTGGATTCCAGCCGGCCCGAACCGTCGAGATAGCTCGCCGTTTCCTCGACCAAAGCCATGCCGTCGCGAAACAGGGTCGCAAAAACCTGGGAATTCGCAAGCCGCTCGCTGAAAGATACCGCGCCGGCTTCACTCGCACGCTTCTCGGACATGGGTACGCCTCACACCGGGATAGCATCGCTCGGCACGGCCCGTGAGTCCAGCGGTCGCAGCAGTCAAGCGTCCGACATAGTTGCCGGCGCGGTCCTTGGATGGCGCGAATAAGGGGTAAAGCGGCTGAACAACAAAAAAAGAGCCGCCGTCGCCGGCGGCTCAAAGTGATAACAGGGAGGCGTCAAACAGAGTGGACAGGAGCCACTCGATGTCCAGAAGATGGACGATAACCGTAATGAAGGAGAAAGCTTAACCAAAGGTTAACAAATCGCCGAAAGTTGCCAAATCTTCTTGCAGTTTCACTCGAGGTTGTCATGGCGAGGCCGCGGCCAACCGGTCTGGCCGCGATTTGGCCGGCCCCTGACGGTTCCGTGCAAGCCCAAAATGAAAAGCCGGGCTGCTTATTTCTTGAAAAGCCGCCTATTTCTTAAAAAACCTGTCCGCTGCCGTTTGCGAAGCGCGTTTTCTCGCCATCTCGGCTTCAAGCCGCGCGATCTCGTCCTTGAGCAACCCGACCCGGTCGGCGAGCTCTCCCACCGAGAGCAGCGACAATTCCTGCCCCATCTCGTGCGTGATTTTTTTCTTCGGCAGGTCGTCGGGGTCGATTGCAGGCATTTTGGCCTCCTTCAACCTTAAAATTTTATCGACGGCGGCGGCGATTGTCACATCCCCAGCATGCCTCTAAGAGAGACGGAGACTCGCTGGACAGAGGTATCCGATGGCCGCGCTCCCCGCCCAAATGACTGCTATTGCGATCCGCAGCCCCGGCGGACCGGAAGTCTTGACGGCGGAGCTGCGCCCGGTGCCCAAGCCGGACGACGGCGAGACCCTGATCAAGGTCGCCGCCGCCGGTGTGAACCGGCCTGACGTCATGCAGCGCATGGGCCTTTATCCGCCGCCACCGGGCGCGCCCGATATTCCCGGCCTGGAAATCGCCGGCGAAGTCGTCGCCTGCGGAACCGGCGTGACGCGCTGGAAGGAAGGCGACAGGGTCATGGCGCTGGTCGTCGGCGGCGGCTATGCCGAATTTTGCATCGCGCACGAAAGCCACGCGCTGCCGGTGCCGGCCGGCCTGTCGCTGACCGAAGCCGCCGCCATCCCCGAAACCTTCTTCACGGTCTGGTACAATGCATTCGAGCGCGGGCGGCTCGCAGCGCGAGAGACGTTGCTCGTCCATGGCGGCTCATCAGGCATCGGCACCACCGCCATTCAGCTCGCCGCCGCTTTTGGCGCCCGCGTCATCACCACCGCGGGAACGGCGGAAAAGTGCGAGGTCTGCCGCAAGCTCGGCGCCGACGTCGCCATCAACTACAAGACCGACGATTTCGTCGCCGTGACCAAACAGGCGACCGGCGACCGCGGCGCCGATCTTGTGCTCGACATCGTCGGCGGCGACTATATCGATCGCAATTATGAGGCCGCCGCCGTCGAAGGCCGTATCGTGCAGATCGCCTTCCAGAGCTCGTCGCGCGCCACCGTCGATTTCCGGCGGCTGATGTTCAAGCGGCTGACCCACACCGGCTCGACGCTGCGCGCCCGCTCGGTGGCGGACAAGGGCGCCATTGCCCGCGCCGTAGAAGCCAAAGTGCTGCCGCTGATCGCCGCCGGACGTGTCAAACCGGTGATCGACTCGACTTTTCCGTTGCGCGACGCTGCCGCCGCCCATGCCCGCATGGAAAGCAGCCAGCATATCGGCAAGATTGTCCTGACCCTTTGAAAAGACACGGGAAAATCCTTGCGCTCACGCTGCGCAACGGCTACTCATCGTCCGCGGTCCTAGCGCGATGCGCGCCGACAGGACACCGGGCCGCGAATTCGGCGCAAAGCCGGCTAGTTTTGCTTGCGGGGAACTTGTCATCGTCGGGGCACGAGCTGCGCCGGCTGCCGAGCTCGGAGGTCGTTTCTTGGCATTTTTTCGCGCCGCCACGGCGCTCGCGGCCTTTGCGTTCGTCGCTGTGCTCGGGGTCTCCTCCGCTGCCGCAGTCGAGGCCGTCAATATCCGCGTCGACGCCGCCGCCATCGACCTCACCGACGCCGTCGACTTCCAACATACCGACGGCGACCGCCTGCAGGTTTCGACCGCGCCCGGCGCCGACGGCATCATTCGCCGCATCGAGGTGCGCGCGCGCGAGGCGGGAAGCAATTGGGCGGTGTTTGCACTCGCCAACAACGGCGACGAACAAATCGACCGCCTGATTGTCGCTCCGCACTACCGGATGGTTGGCTCCGGACTCCTCTGGCCCGATCTCGGGCTTTCACGCATCGTCTATATTACGCCGTCGTCCGGCGATCCGCCGGAACGGCTGGATAATCCCAACGCCGATGTGTTCCGCGTCACGCTCGATCCCGGTACCGTCATTACCTTCGTCGCCGAATTGCGCACGCCAAATCTGCCGCAGCTCTATCTATGGGAGCCGGACGCCTTCAAGGACAAGGTCAACTCGCTCACGCTCTATCAGGGCATCGTCATCGGCATCGCCGGATTGCTGGCGCTGTTCCTGACCATCCTGTTCGTGGTCAAGGGCAGCGTCATGTTCCCCGCCGCTGCGGCTTTAGGCTGGGCGGTCCTGGTTTATATCGGCGTCGATTTCGGATTTTGGGGCAAGGTCTTCGACATGTCGTCGGGCGCCGAGCGCATCTGGCGCGCCTCCGGTGAAGCCATCCTCGCCGCGACGCTCCTGGTATTCCTGTTCGCTTATCTCAACCTTAACCGCTGGCACGTGCGCTATGCGCATATCACCGTCGGCTGGCTCGCCTTTCTCGGCGCGCTGGTCGCGGTCGCCCTATTCTCGCCGGCGGTCGCCTCCGGCATCGCCCGTATGTCGCTGTTTTTCATCGCCGTGCTCGGCTTCGGCCTGGTCGTTTATCTCTCGACCCACGGCTTTGACCGCGCGGTGATGCTGATCCCGACCTGGCTTCTGCTGGTGGTCTGGGTGTTCGGCGCCGCGCTGACGGTGTTGGGCTACCTCACCAACGATATCGTCGGCCCGGCGTTGCTTGGCGGCCTCGTTCTCATCGTCATGCTGATCGGCTTCACGGTGATGCAGCATGCCTTTGCCGGCGGCATGGCGCAGGGGATCGTGTCCGACGTCGAGCGCCGCGCGCTGGCGTTGACCGGCGCCGGCGATATGATCTGGGACTGGGACGTCGCTGCCGACCGGGTCTTCACCAGCCCGGAAACTGAAACCATGCTCGGGCTCAAAACCGGATCGCTCGACGGAGCGGCTGCGACTTGGCTCGAAGTCCTGCATCCGCTCGACCGCGACCGCTTCCGCGCCACGCTTGACAGCGTGGTCGAGCAACGCCGCGGCCGTGTCGCGCAGGACTTCCGCATGCGCACGTCGGGCGGCCACTATCTTTGGTTCGCGCTGCGGGCGCGGCCGGTCGTCGGTTCTGACGGCGAGGTCATCCGCCTCGTCGGCACGCTGACCGACGTCACCGACTTCAAGACGGTCGAGGAGCGGCTGCTGCACGACGCCGTGCACGACAACCTCACTGGCTTGCCGAACCGCGAACTGTTTCTCGATCGGCTCGAAGCGGTACTCGGGCTCGCCAAAGCCGACAGCACGATCCGTCCGACGGTGATGGTGATCGACGTCGATCGCTTCAAGCAGGTCAACGACTCGGTCGGCATGGCGCTCGCCGACTCGATCCTGCTGACGCTGGCGCGCCGGCTCGGGCGGCTGATCAAGCCGCATGACACGCTGGCCCGGCTGTCGGGCGATCAGTTCGGTCTCATCGTCCTGTCCGAGCGCGACGCCGCACGGATCACGACGCTGGCCGAAACTATCCGGCGCACGCTGCGCGCCCCGATCACCTTCAACGATCGCGAGATCTTTCTGACCGGCTCGATCGGATTGACGCTCGGCGATTCCGAGCCGCAAAGCGCCGAGGAAAGACTGAAGGACGCCGAGCTCGCCATGTATCACGCCAAGCGCATGGGTGGCGATCGGATCGAAGTGTTCAAGCCGCCGATGCGGGCGCGCAAATCGGATCGGCTGTCGATCGAATCCGATCTGCGGCGGGCGCTCGAGCGCGAAGAGATATCGATCCTCTATCAACCGATCGTGCGGCTTGAGGACCGCGCGGTCGCCGGCTTCGAGGCGCTGGCGCGCTGGGACCACCCGCGACTGGGGCGGATGTCGCCCAATGAATTCATCACCATCGCCGAAGAGACCGGGCTCATCGTCGAGCTTGGCCTGTTCGTCCTCGAGCGCACCGCGCGGCAACTCAGCACCTGGCAGCGCACGCTGCGGTCGCGCGATCCGCTGTTCGCCAGCGTCAACATTTCCTCGCGCCAACTGCGCCACGACCTGATCCAGGACCTGCGCACGGTGCTGGCACGCGCCCCGTTGACGCGCGGGTCGCTCAAACTCGAGCTCACCGAATCGGTGGTGATGGAGAATCCGGAACACGCTGCGCAGATGCTGCATCGAATTCGCGAGCTCGGCGCGGGGCTGGCGCTCGACGATTTCGGCACCGGCTATTCGTCGCTCGCCTATCTGCAGCGCTTTCCGTTCGACACGATCAAGATCGACCAGTCCTTCGTGCGGATGACGTCAAACGGTACGCGCCCGGTGATCCTGCGCTCGATCATCACGCTGGCGCACGATCTCGGGATGGACGTGGTGGCCGAAGGTGCCGAGACGGATTCCGATGCCGTCGAGCTTTATCAGCTCGGCTGCGAATACGCGCAGGGCTTCGTATTCGGCGAACCGATGGCGCCGGAGCGCGCCCGCGACTTGCTGCAGCCGCGCGGTAAGGTGGCGATGGCGCGGTAGCGTCACGCGTGCCCAGCTTCGCTCGACAGCATGCCGAGATCGATGCCGATCTTCTTCAGCGCCTTGTCGTATTTGCCGCTGATATCGGGACCGAAGATGAGCTCGGAATCGGGGGCGCAGTGCAGCCAGCCATTGCCTTGAATTTCGCTCTCGAGCTGGCCGGGCGCCCAACCGGCATAGCCGAGCGCCAGGATCGCGCTCGCCGGTCCGTCGCCGCGGGCGATCGCTTTGAGAATATCGATCGTGGCGGTGAGACAGATGCCGTCGTCGATCGGCAGCGTCGAGTTCTCGATGAAGAAGTCGGCGCTGTGCAGCACGAAGCCGCGCTCGGTCTCAACCGGCCCGCCGCGCATGACTTTCACCACTCCGGCGCGCGACGGCAGTTGGATCACATCGGCGGCCGGGATGACGTCGAGTTTGACCAACAGGTCGGAAAAATTGATGTTCGGCGCCGGATGGTTGACGACGATGCCCATGGCGCCCTCGGCGGAATGCGCGCAGACAAAAATGAGCGAACGGGCGAAGCGATCGTCCAGCATCGCCGGCATGGCGATCAGCATCTGGCCATCCAGATAGCCTCGCCCGCGAGCCTTGCTCTTTCCCGACGTGCCGTGCGGCAATTTCATAGCCGGAAGGTTAACCGATCGATCCGCTTTTGCAAACGAACGGCCGGCGCAAAAGTTCATCATTTGCTGCGTCGTATTGCCGGCTCAGATTGTGACAATTCCCCGGCTGCACCGATGGCCGCACGGTATGATCGCGCGCGGTCACAATCATGTCAGTGGCGCGTGTGGGCGGCTTCGCCTTACACAGCGGCGATGATGCGTCATGCGGCGGCTCTTGGAGTGACCACTGCGGCCCTTGCCGTCGTCTGCGTCGGCGCCATGCCGATGGCCCAGGCGCAGGATACTTCCGAGTGGAACGGGGAAGCCCATGCCGCCGCGCGGCTGATCGCCGGCGCCGCGGTTCAATCCGCCGACGCGAGGGTGCTGCGCGCTGGTATCGAGATTCGGCTCGACCCCGGCTGGAAGACCTTTTGGCGTTATCCGGGCGATTCCGGGGTGCCGCCGACGCTCGATTTCGCCGGCTCCAAGAACGTCAAATCGGTGACTGCGCTGTGGCCGGCACCGCAGCGATTTGCCGACGGCGCTAGCGGCCACTCGATCGGTTATCTTGGCGATGTCGTGTTGCCGCTGCGGATCATCGCCGATGACGCGACAAAACCTTCGACGCTGCACGTCAAGCTCGGCTACGCCGTTTGCGGCACGCTCTGCGTACCGGCTGAAGCCGATCTCGACCTCGTGCTGTCCGGCAAGGCTGGCGCCGAGGAACCGGCGCTCGTGGCCGCAGAGGCGCGCGTGCCGCGGCGCGTGCCGCCCGGCGCGGCCAAAGGGATTGGCGGCGGTCTCGCCGTGCGCTCGGTGCATCGGGAGCCGGCCGGTGCGCAGCAGCGCGTCGTGGTCGAGGTCGCCGCGCCGGAAGGCGTGCCGCTCGACCTTTTCGTCGAAGGACCGACTCCCGAATGGGCGCTGCCGCTGCCCGAGCCGAGCGTTCCGGCGCCCGGCAGCGCGCCGGGAACGCGGCAATTCACGTTCGACCTTGACGGTCTGCCGCCCGGCGCAAAACCCGACGGCGCGATTTTCACTTTCACCGCTATTTCGCCGGCCGACGCTATCGAGGTCAAAGTCCATCTCGACTAATTCGCCAGGCACGGTAATTTACGCCGGACTTGAGAAACCCCAACGCAGCTCCAAGAGGACACGACCATGCCGATCAAGGTTGGCGATCACCTGCCCGAAGCTAAATTCCGCGTCATGGGGCCGGACGGCCCGGCCTCGAAGACCACCGCCGAGGTATTCAAGGGTAAGAAGGTCGTGCTGTTCGCCGTTCCCGGCGCGTTCACACCGACCTGCAGCAACAATCATCTGCCCGGCTTTTTAAAGAACGCCGACGCCATCAAGGCCAAGGGCGTCGACACCATCGCGGTCACCGGCGTCAATGACGTGTTCGTGTTCGACGCCTGGAAAAAGGCAACCGGAGCCGGCAGCAAAATCGAGTTTCTGGCTGACGGCAACGGCGAATTCGCCAAGGCGCTCGATCTCGCGCTGGACGGCTCGGGTGCCGGTCTCGGCATCCGCTCCAAGCGTTACGCGATGCTGGTCGAAGACGGCGTGGTGACCAAGCTCAACATCGAGGACGCGCCTGGCAAGGCGGAAAACTCCGGCGCCGAGAATCTGCTGAAGCAGATGGGATGAATTTCTTTCCCAGCTCGCGGCGTTGACAAGCCGCGCGGAGCGCCGCGTCAGAATTTGCTTGCCGCCGCCCGGCGCCGTTTCAGGTTCAGCGCCGCGATGGCCGCGGCAGCGGCCGCAAGCTCGTTCCGCTCGGCCTGCTGACCGTAGCGCAGGCTCGGGCGTTGCGCCGGCTCGAAGAGCGGCGGCTCAGGCCGACGGCGCGCGCGGACATAGCGGTACAGCAGGATTTTCACCACCCGTCTGGCGACACCTTTGCGCACCTGTTCCCGCGCCCGCAGCGCAAAGATCGCAGCCATTCTCTTGTCGAGCTCGAGCTGCAGACGGCTGACCTCAGCATTGTGTTGATGGACAACCTCCTGCGCCGGCTCGATCGCCGGCGGCCGCAGACGACGCGCGCGCATGTAAAAATACAGCAGGATTTTCAGGACCCGTCTGACGGCACCTTTGCGCACCTCCTCCCGCGTGCGCAGCGCGAAGATCAGCGCCGTTTTCCTGTCGAGCTCGACCTGCAGACGGCTGATCTCGGCGTTCTGTTTATGGATGTCGCCGTAGCGGCTCGCGGCTTTGGCCCGCATTTCTTCCAGGCTGATCTCGAGCCGCCGCACCGACATGGCGAATTCAGCGCGCAAGTGATCCTTGTCCGCCTGAATCTCGTTGACCGTCAGCGGCGTGGCGTCGACGATCTGCTGCTTGACGAGGCGCACCGCGCGCTGATGCACGAGCGGAATAAACATCAGCATCAGCAGGCATCCCGCCAAGACGCCGATGCCGCACAACATGAGCGATTCGATCATCGGGCGCCCACTTGGAACGCGACCTTCAGAGAGCTGTGCGGATACGGCATGATCAGACGGCAAAATCGAACTTCCATGCGGCGGAGCCGCCATGCATAGCCGCCATGCTTATCAGGCCGATGAAGGTAAATAAACGAACACCGCCGTTAACGATGAACGCGATATTTTTCAGCTGACCGCGCGCCCGGACTTGCGGATTTCGGCAATCGCATCGCGCGCCAAGACGTCGGCGCGCTCGTTGACGCTGTGGCCGGCATGGCCGCGCACCCAGTGCCAGCGCACCTGATGCGGGCCGAGCGCGGCATCGAGCCGTTTCCACAGATCGACGTTCTTCACCGGTTTCTTGTCGGCGGTGCGCCAGCCGTTGCGCTTCCAGTTGTCGATCCAGGACATGATGCCGTTGCGCAGGTATTGGCTGTCGGTATGCAGATCGACACGGCAGGGCCGCTTCAGCGCTTCCAGGGCGGCGATGGCGGCCATCAGTTCCATGCGGTTGTTGGTGGTCAACGCCTCGCCGCCTTTGAGCTCCTTCTCGTGGTCGCCGAAGGTCAGGATCGCGGCCCAGCCGCCGGGGCCCGGATTGCCGGAGCAGGCGCCATCGGTATGAATGACGACGTGCGGCAGCGACGAAGTCACGGCGCTGTCACTCCGTAATCGTGCGCGCTCGTGACTTTCTGATGGAATCGGAGCTTGCGCAGATATTCGATCGGATCCTTGGGCCGCACCAGCGCGCCGGGCGGCACATCGAGCCAATCGACCAGCCGCGTCAGCAGGAAGCGCAGCGCGGCGCCGCGCGCCAACAGCGGCAGCTTGTCCCATTCCTGCGCCGACAGCGGCCGCGTCTTCGCATAGCTCGCCAGCAGCGCCCGGCCCTTGGTGACGTTGTAGGAATGATCCTGCTCGAAGCACCAGGCGTTGAGACAGATGGCGACGTCATACGCGAGCGTGTCGGTGCAGGCGAAGTAGAAATCGATCAGCCCCGAGAGCTGGTCGCCGAGGAAAAAGACATTGTCGGGAAACAGGTCGGCGTGGATGACGCCCTGCGGCAAGCCGCGCGGCCATTCGCGTTCGAGCACATCGAGCTCGGCGGCGAGCACGGTGGTCAGATCGGGCTGCACCGCGTTGGCGCGGCCGCCGCAGGCGGCGTAGAGCTGCCGCCAGCCGGCGACCGAGAGCGCGTTGTCGCGGCGCATGGCAAAGTCGGCGCCGGCAAGATGCAGCCGCGCCAGCGCCTCGCCCAAAGCGGCGCAGTGGGCGGCGCTGGGGCGGCGAATCCACATGCCGTCGAGGAACGTCACCATCGCCGCCGGCCGCCCGGCCAGCCGGCCCAGCGTCTTGCCCGCCCGGTTCGTGACCGGCTGCGGGCAGGTGATGCCGCGGCTCGCCAGATGCTCCATCAAGCCGAGGAAGAACGGCAGGTCGCGCTCGACAACGCGCCGTTCGTACAACGTGAGGATGAAATAACCGCCGCTGGTGTGAACCAAGAAGTTAGAGTTCTCGACGCCCTCGGCGATGCCCTTATAGGCCAGCAGCTCGCCGATGTCGTAACCGGCAAGGAAGGGCGCAAGATCTTCCGCCGCGACATCGGTATAGACCGCCATGAAGATCTCCTGTCTGTGGCGGCTAACCTGCCATGCGTGCCGCCGTCAAGGTGGCCGGCCGACGAGGTATCACGAAAGCTCCAATTATTTCGCAAGCAGATGCGGGCGAGGGTTTGGCGAGCGGGCCGCCGGGCCATATGATCGCGGGTACGGGACCGCAGCAAGGGGTAAGGGCATGCTGTTCTTTCTCACCACCCAACCGATTTGGGTGTCGGGAACGATCCTGATCGGACTGACCACGGTCCTGGCCATGCTTGGCCCCTACGTGGTCCGCCGTCACGTGGCGCTTGAGAGACTGACCACGAACAACGAGGTCGCGGGCTTCAAGTTCGCAACCGTCGGTGTGCTGTACGCGGTCTTGCTCGCTTTCGCCATCTTCGTGGTCTGGCAAAGGTACGCCGATGCCGAGACGACCGTGGCACAGGAAGCCGGCGCCGCCGACACCATCTATCGGCTGTCGTACGGCATCGGCGAAAAATCCGGCGGCGAGCTTCGCAGCGCGCTCACCAACTATCTGACCGTTGCGATCGCCGACGACTGGCCGGCCATGGATCGCGGAACGATGGCCGCCAAACGGCCGGCGCGGCATGCGCTCAACGAATTGTACGCGGCGCTGTTGAGCGTGGAATCCGCTCAGCGGGACAACGCACCGCTGGTGTCCGAAATTCTGCGTCAGCTCGACGTCATTACCCAATCACGCCGCGTCAGGCTCGTCGCCTCGGAAGGCACCGTTCCCGGCGTCATCTGGCTGGTTCTGTTCGGCGGCGCCGTTTTGACGATAACGTTCACCTTCTTCTTCGGCGCGCACAGCTTGCGCGTGCAGACGGCCATGACGGCGTTTCTTTCGATCCTCATCTTTTCTGAACTCTTGATCATCGTCGCCATCAACCGGCCGTTCTCCGGAACGGTGAAGGTGCAACCGCAGGCGCTCGCCGAGTTGCTGGCGGAGTTCAAGCCAGCAGCCGGCGGCGCAGCCGGACCGGGCCGGCAGCATTGATGACCGCCGCGACACTATCGGCGGCGGCGGCGCGGCAGTATGATCGCTCGGTGACATCGCGGGCCATCGGGACGCGCACATGAAGACCATTCTTGTTCCCACCGAGCACAACGCCGTGATGGCGTCGGCCTTGGACGCGGCGCTCTTGCTGGCGCAAAAGTTCGGCGGCTGCATCGAGGGCTTTCCGCTGCGTCCGGCGGTCGCCGACATGGTGGCCATGGACCCCGACGCCGGATTGACCATGGTCGCGATCAAGGAAAACGACGCGGACATGGTGCGGCAGGCCGAGGACCTGTTCCGCGCCTTCATGGAGCGGCACGGCGTCAAGCCGTACGCCGGCGAGGCGCCGCCGGCGGCGCCGTCCTGGGCCTGGAATGCCTCGGCGCCGAGCGGCCAGGATTTTGTCGGCAGCTACGGTCGCGTGTTCGACATTATCGTGCTGGCGCGGCCGGGCGAGGAATGGCAGAGCCCGTCCATGGTGACGCTCGAATCCGCGCTGTTCGAAAGCGGACGTCCGGTGCTGATCTCGCCGCCCGATTCGCCGCGCTCGCTGGCAACCAACATCCTGATCGCCTGGAACCGCTCAACCGAGCAGGCGCGCGCCACGGCGTTCGCCATGCCGCTGCTCCGTCTCGCCCAGCGCATCACCATCCTCACCGTCGAAGGCTCGACCGTCGCCGGGCCGAGCGGAGTTGAGATGGCACGCTCGCTCAGGATGAACGGCATCGCCGCCGAACCGATGACGCTCACGGCCGGCAAACGCAACGCTGGAGAAGTCATCCTGGCCAAGGCCGCTGAGCTCGGCTGCGACCTCATCGTCAAAGGCGCCTATACGCAAAGCCGCCTGCGGCAGATGATCTTCGGCGGCACGACGCGAGACATCCTCGCGCACGCCAAGCTGCCGGTGCTGATGGCGCATTGAGCGCAGCACATTCGTCATTGCGAGCCAACGGGTCCGGCCCGAAGTGGCCGGCCCGATGACAGGCTCCGCGAAGCAATCCAGCTTTGTGACGCGAAATCTGGATTGCTTCGTCGCCATAGCTCGTCGAAGACGGGCGTAAACGCCCCTTTGCCTCGCAATGACGAGGCATTGCTTCACCGCAAATCCTTGCGGATGATCTTGCCGACATTACTCTTCGGCAGGCTGTCGACGAACACGATCATCTTGGGGACCTTGTAGGCGGCGAGCCGTTCGCGGGCGAACGCGGTCAGTTCGGCCTCGCTGACCGCCGGATCGCGCTTGACGACGAACAGCTTCACGCCCTGCCCGGTATGCGGATCGGCGACGCCGATGACGGCAGCTTCGAGCACGCCGGGATGCTGGGCGACCACGTCTTCCACCTCGTTGGGAAACACCTTGAAGCCGGAGACGTTGATCATGTCCTTCTTGCGGTCGAGGATTTTCAAAAATCCCTGCGCGTCGAGCGCGCCGATATCGCCGGTGTGCAGCCAGCCGTCGGCGCCGAGCACGAGCTTGGTCTCGTCGGGCCGCTGCCAATAGCCCTGCATGACCTGCGGGCCGCGCACGCAAATCTCGCCGGTTTCGCCGACGCCGAGATCGTTGCCGGCATCGCCGCGGATGGCGACTTCGGTGGAGGAGACCGGCAGCCCGACCGTACCGAGCTTCGACGCGCGCACCGGATTGATGCACACCACCGGCGAGGCTTCGGTGAGACCGTAGCCTTCGACCAGGTCGGTGCCGGTGATCTCGCGCCAGCGCAGCGCTACCGCGCTTTGCACCGCGGCGCCGCCGCCGATGGCAAACGCGAGCTTGCTGAAATCGAGCGCGGCAAAATCCGGCGCGTTGAGCAGCGCGTTGAACAGCGTGTTGACGCCGGTCATGGTCGTGACCTGGGCGCGGCGCATGGTGCGGATGAGCCCCTTGATGTCGCGCGGGTCGGGAACGAGCACGCTCATGCCGCCCATCAGCACGAAGGCCAACAGGTTCGCCGTCAGCGAGAAGATGTGATAGAGCGGCAGCGGGGTGAGCACCGAGCGGTGGCCTTCCTCGAGGTTCGGCGCGATCCAGGCCCGGCACTGCAGCGTGTTGGCGACCAGATTGCGATGCGTCAGGATCGCGGCCTTCGGCACCCCGGTCGTGCCGCCGGTATATTGCAGCAAAGCCGGCGCAGTCGCCGCCACCGGCGCGTCGGCATAGCGCGCGCTCGGGCGGCGCGTGCAGGCCGCCTGCAGCATCGTGAAAGTGTGGAAGCGCCAGCGCGGTACCGCGCGGCGGATATAGCTGTTGGCGAAATTGAAAATGCCGCGCTTGAGCGCCGGCATGAAATCGCCGAGGCGGGCCACCACCACGTGGCGGATCTGCGTCTGCGCCAGCACCGGTTCGAGCTTGTGGGCGAAGTTTTCCATGATCACGATGGATACGGCGCCGGAATCCTTTAGCTGCTCTTTCAGTTCGCGCGGCGTGTACAGCGGATTGACGTTGACCACGATCAGGCCGGCGCGCAGCGCGCCGAAGAATGCCACCGGATAGGCGAGCAGGTTCGGCAGCATGATGGCGACGCGGTCGCCCGCCCGGCAGTTGGCCTGCTCGACCAGGAAGGCGGCAAAGGCCCGGCTCAAAGAGTCCCACGCGGCATAGCTCATGCGTACGCCGAGACATTCGAAGGCCGGACGTTCGGCGTACTGCGCGCAGGCATCGCACAGCATGGCCGGCAGCGACGGATAGGCGTCCGGGTCGATGCTGTGGGGCATGCCGGGCGGATAAGAGGCGAACCAGATCGGCTCCGTCGTGCCGGCGGCACCGGCCGCGGGCGGCACCCGCGGGCTTTCCACGTCAAGTGCCATGGCTTCAATCCTCGGCGGGTCGCAACGGCCCTTTCGGCCAGTTTAGGCCAAATTTCACTGCACCGCTGCGCTTTTCATCCCGCCCCGCGATAGCGGGGAGGGGGGCATAGGCGGCCTTCGGCCGCCGTGCTTGACTTAATGAACGCCGACGCAAGGCGTCGGCTACGGCCCTTGCGCGGTGGGAGGGGCGTGGACCGCGACGCTTGCCTCAATGCTGACGCCCCCTCCACCATGCTTCGCATGGTTCCCCTCCCCCGCTTTCGCGGGGGCGGATAATAGAAATTCGTTCTCGCGGCGCGGTGCGCGCCCGAGGTTTGCCGTACAACGTGACAACCACGTCACCGAGCACCATCGCGTCACGCCTGAGCCGGCGGTGGGACCGGCTTCGGCTCGATCATGCTCTGCGGTTACAACGACAAATGAAAAGGAAGCGGAACGCCGCCAGGCGCATTTTGTCTCTCAATGAGCCGCATCGGCGGATGCGGCGCGCGCCTTAACGTGGCGCGCTCGCCTGACGGCGTTCCACCGCGGCACTTGTTGCAGCGACCCAACGCCGCAACTCAGCTCCAGAACGCGCTTCCTGGGACGCGGCATCCTCCAAGCGTTACTTGAAGGCGACCTATCCCAGTCCAGCGACAAAGTCGCAGACCGGTCATCATGCCGGCCGGGCGTCTTCCCGTTAGCCGCCCGGGAGCGAAGGTGACGAGCCCCTGCCCGCGGGAACCGCTCTTGCCCCATTAACCGGCGTCACCCGGCCGACGTCCTTTGGTGGGCAAGATTCGCAATTATGTAATGGAATGGGGGACGATTTTCAAGAGGCGTCTCGTTATTCGCGACGTCCTCAGTCCAGGCACGTGAGAGTTTTGCTGCGAGTCCGCCTATGCTGAACGGCAGCATCATAGGCCAGCGAGGACGAGTGATGGGTTTCGCAAAAGCTCGACCCATCCTACCGAGGCGGCCCTAGGCGCCATCAATTATGATAATAGTGTCTTGCTGAAGCGTCCTGAATACGCTGTCCAATGTAACCCCGATGCGCTGCAAGACGGCGCCTATCACAACCGACAGAGCCGCGACGATCAGCGCATACTCAACCGCAGTTGCGCCGGTCTCATCTTCCGCGAACCGCTCCAACAATTTCTGCGCGGGGATCACTGCCAGATTGTACCCATCCAGCTCGTTCATACCGGGGAATTTTCCTTGGAATCAATTCCGCAATTTTACGTAGGCGCGCGACGCAAGGGGCCTCTAATGGTTGAGAAGCGGTTAAAAAAACTGCGGTAGCGCCGACCCAAATCCCGCCATTGACGGCCTTCAAAACCAGCCAACTAGCGCGGAAACCGGCCAGTACCCACCCCGTCGATGCTGGCCGCTTTTAGCAGGAAGCTAGAGCCGCATTGCACCGCCGTCAGTTTGTCGCATTCTATAATCTATGCCGCAACGAGGCCGCCAACTGAGGCGGCCTCACGCATATCTAACTTGAGGAATCGTATTGCTGGTCTTTGCGGTTCTAGTCGCCACGAGATGCCATTGGATCGCCAAGGCTTCCCATTCCTTCTTAGCGGCAATGTCGCAAGCGACGCCGGCTCGATCTTCGCAAGCAAGGGCTCTCAGGAGGGCAAAATTTTCCATGCGTGCGGAATACTGTAGGCGGGCAAAGTCGGTCTTTGATTTTCCTCAACTACATAGGTCAGTATAAATACTTAGCGCAGAAGAAAGCGACGGAGAGGGCGCAAACTGAGGCGGCCTGGACGTCTACTCCGCAGGATCAGACGTTCTTACACACGACGGCCACAAAACGCTCCGACCGCCGCACCATTCGGCAAGGTGCTTCCAATGGGCTGCCATCCGAGTAAACGTGCTATGATGCAAGGGACTGAGCTTCAAACAGGAGTACGCTTGCCCAAAACAAAATCGGCTGCATTGGTAGCCAGCGCGATCTTTCGTCATTGATGTTCGTTAGTTGTATGCAGTAGAAATTTCAACTCAGGAATTGTCCTTACATACGCCAGTACCATTGGTGCCGGCCCCAAAGGGGACCACCCTCAAAATTCAAAAGGGACCCATCCGCCAAGGGGTAGGTCGAAACGGGCCAGCACCAACCTTTCGTTCAAGATCAGAGAGAGAACGCCACTCCATTCGGATCACGCCACGCACGCGCAAAAGCAAAATCCCCCCACAACCATTAACCATGTTCCGGCTTCGTACTCATCACCCTAACCCGTAACCTACAGGCGGCCAAATTAGGGCCATTTTTCGCCACACTGCGCCGTTAGCCATAGTCGGGTCGGGGGTGGGGTAGCCGAAACTTCGCGTTAACCCTTCCCAAATTAACACTGCGTTAGGGTTATTCGCCGCGGTTGGGGCCGCGGCGGGTGGCGTTCAGTCAACGTCAACGCGAGATCGCCAGTGCCCGTCGGTTACGCGCGCCTGCAAGGCTGTCGTTTCTCCGCGACTCGCGCCGGTTACGCGTGCGCTGTCGCCGCGCTGGTGCTGCTCTTCGGCTCGCGCGTGCTGCAGAACGCCGTCGCCGAGGGCGACACCCGCACGCTGTCGCTGCATCACATGCACACCGACGAAAACATCACCATCACGTTCAAGCGCGACGGCCGTTACGACGAGGCGGCGCTGGAAAAGCTCAACTGGTTCCTGCGCGATTGGCGGCGCGAACAACAGACGCGCATCGATCCGCATCTGATCGACCTGATCTGGGAGGTGCAGCGCGAGACCGGATCGCAAGAGCCGGTCTGGGTCGTGTGCGGCTATCGCTCGCCGGAAACCAACGCCATGCTGCGGCGGCGCAGCAACGGCGTCGCCCGCTTCAGCCAGCACATGCTCGGCCACGCCATGGACTTCTACATCCCCGGCGTGGCGCTGGAACAGCTTCGCGTCATCGGCTTGCGGCTGCAACGCGGCGGCGTCGGCTTCTATCCGACCTCCGGCTCGCCGTTCGTGCACATGGACACCGGCGGCGTGCGGCACTGGCCGCGCATGACCCGCGAGCAATTGGTCCGCGTGTTCCCCGACGGCCGCACCGTGCACATCCCCTCCGACGGCCGGCCGCTGCCCGGCTATGCGCTGGCGCTGGCCGATATCCGCAAGCACGGCGGCAGCCCCTCTGAAATGTCCATTGACGCCGCGCGCAGCGCCGGCATCCAGGTCGCCGACGCCGGCGTCACTCCGCACAGCGGCAATCCGTTCGCCAGGCTGTTCGGTCTCGGCCGCAACAACGACGAGGACGACGACGCCGGCGCGGCGGCGGTGCCGCTGCGCACGCGGGCGAAGGCCGCCATGACGGCGGCGATCGAGCGCGCCGAGGACAAGCTCGCGGCGGAGAAGACCAAGCTCGTGCAGATCGCGTCGAACGCCGAGGGCAAACTCGCGGCAGAGAAGACCAAGTTCGTCCGCGCCGCCTCCAAGATCCACGTGATCTCGCGCGCCGAAGCGTCGCCGCTCGCGGCGGTGACGCCGAACCAGATCATCCTCGCCCGCGGCTTCTGGCAGGGCGTGCCGGACGGCGTGAATGCGGCGCGGCCGGCGGCGGCCGCGAATGCGCTTGGCCTCCGGGGCCCGCAGCACGCCGAGGTCGCCAGCGCGGCGCCGGATGCCACCGGCTCCGTCAGCCCGTTCGCCGCCGCCGAGGATCGCGTCCCGGCGGAGCTGGCGCTCGCCTACGCGGAACCGACCGACCGCGACGCGCGGTCGTCTGCGGCTTCGGCCGTGGCGGCCGCAGCGATCCCGACCGCGGCCACGCCGCGCGCCGCGGTGACGCGCGCCGTCGCCGTGCGCACCGACGACACCGCGGTGACCATCGCCATGAAGCGGATCGAGGGCCGGCCGGCCTCCGCCATTCTCACGGTCGCCAACAAAACGGCGCCGCCAGCGGGGAGCGGGCGCCTCGACAGTCCGTGGCTGCGCGCCATCGTGGTGTCGCCGAGCGTGACCCGCTTCCTCTGCATCACCGCGCTCGGCGCTCCCGACTTCCTCACCTTGGCGCCGCTGATGCAAAAACCTGCCAGTTCGGTGCTGATGACGTTCGCCGCCGACCCGCAGCCCGGGCTGACGCAGGATCATTTCAGCGGCAGCGCCATCGTTTTCGTATCGACGGTGACTTACCCGCTGCACACCGCCGCGCTGGAGTAGTTCCTTTACCCCAACATGCCTAGCGCGTGCAGGTAGGTTTCCAGGACCGCCTCCTGCTCTTTGCGCTCGTTGACGTCCACCTTGCGCAGCCGGATGACGGTGCGCAGCGCCTTGACGTCGAAGCCGTTGCCCTTGGCTTCGGCGTAGACGTCGCGGATGTCGTCGGCGATCGCCTTCTTTTCCTCTTCGAGCCGCTCGACGCGCTCGACGAAGGCCTTGAGGTGATCCTTGGCGAAGCGGTGGGCAGTCTGTTCGTCTTTGGCGGCGGCGGCGGAGAGCATTCGAAAGCGCGCGGCTTCAGGTCAAGGCGCCAACGCGATCATCCACAGCACTGCACAGGACGATTGCGCCGAAAAGACCGGCATCAATGGTTTGGGCTTGCTTTTTCGAACGCCGCCTTTTGGCCTAGCGACGCTTCCTTCTGATACTTGGCGCGCCATTCGTCGTACGGCATGCCGTAGACGATTTCGCGGCTTTGCTCCTTGGTCATCGCCACGTCTTGGGCGTCGGCGGCCTCCTTCATCCAATTGGACAAGCAGTTGCGGCAAAAGCCGGCCAGATTCATCAGGTCGATGTTTTGGACGTCCGTCCGCGTACGTAAATGCTCGACCAGGCGGCGATAGACGGCGGCTTCGAGTTCCACCCGGCTCTTCTCATCGGTAGCCATGCTTTCCTCCGCATCTCATCACAGCATGATCCGGAAAAAGTACTTGATCCGGGATGGCACCCGGTTTTCCGATAACATCATGCCTCACTTCATATAATACACATAGAGGCGCGGCCGGCGTCTTGCCATACTCGGCCGGCTGAACAATGTGGAACACGATGGACGCTGCGGTTCGCGAACTGCTGGAATCGCTGTTTCGCAGCGCGGTCGCCGCAGCTCATCCGGCGGGTATCCTGCCGCCGAACTTGCCGGCACCACCGCCGCACGGCCGGCTTGTCATCCTCGCCGCCGGCAAAGCGGCGGGCTCGATGACCGAAGTCGCCGAACGGCATTATCTGGCGCATCGGCCGCCGGACCGGCTCGCCGGCATCGCCGTGACCCGCCACGGTTACGGCCGGCCGACCCGGCACATCCCGGTGATCGAGGCCGGGCACCCGGTGCCCGACGCGGCGGGTCTGAACGCCACGCAACGCGCGCTGGCGCTGGCCGGTGCGGCGGCAGCCGACGATCTCGTGCTCGTGCTGCTCTCGGGCGGCGCGTCGGCGAACTGGATCGCGCCGGCCGCAGGCATCACGCTGGCAGAGAAACAGGCGGTGACCCGCGCGCTCCTGCGCAGCGGCGCCGCCATCGGCGAGATGAACGCGCTGCGCAAGCATCTCTCGCGCATCAAGGGCGGCCGGCTCGCGCAGCGCGCCTATCCCGCCAAACTCGTGACGCTGGCGATCTCCGACGTGCCCGGCGACGACCCGGCCGTCATCGGCTCGGGGCCGACGGTGCCCGATCCGACGACGCTTTCCGACGCCCGCGAGATCGTGCGCCGCCACCGGCTCGAACTCCCCGACAGCGTAACCCGCGCGCTCACCGACCCGGCCAACGAGACGCCGAAGCCGGGCGATAAGATCTTCGCCGGCTCGGACTATCGGATCCTGGCGCGGCCGGCCGATGCCTTGCGCGCCGCCGCCGAGCGCGCCGGCGCGGCGGGCTATGAATGCGTCATGCTCGGCGACCGGTTGCAGGGCGAGGCGCGCGAGGTCGCCGCGGCGCATGCCCGGCTCGCATGCGAGATCAGCGCGCAAGGCCGCCGCGCCGCGATCCTGTCCGGGGGCGAGCTGACCGTGACGCTGCGCGGCCAAGGCCGCGGCGGGCCCAACCAGGAATACGCGCTGGCCTTGGCTATCCATCTCGACGGCGCCCCCGGCATTGCCGCGCTGGCGGCCGATACCGACGGCACCGACGGCGGTGGCGGACGGCCCGATGACCCGGCCGGCGCCTTTATCGATCCGACCACGCTCCCGCGCGCCCGCGCCGCAGGCCTCGATCCCGCCGCGTTTCTTGCCGACAACAATTCCACGGGGTTTTTCAATGGCATCGGCGATTTGTTCGGGCCCGGCCCGACGTTCACCAACGTCACCGACTTCCGCGCCATTATCGTTGACAGGCCCTCGATCTTGACCGGAATCTGAACCGGAAATGAGCGACGCGATTTACTCAAGGATTGCCGCAAGCGCGCTGGTCGCGATCCTGTGCGGGATGGTGCTCTTCGCATCAGCCGGTCCGGCCGCGGCCGATTTCCGGCTGTGCAACAATACCGGTAGCCGCGTGGGCGTCGCCGTCGGCTACAAGGACGCCGACGGCTGGACCACGGAAGGCTGGTGGAATTTGCCGTCGCGCACCTGCGAGACCGTGCTCAAGGGCAATCTCGTCGCCCGTTATTATTATGTCTACGCCATCGACTACGATCACGGCGGCGAATGGATGGGACAGGCGTTTATGTGCACCCGCGACAGGGAATTTACCATCCGCGGCGTCGGCGAATGTCTTGCGCGCGGCTACGATCGCACCGGCTTTTTCGAGGTGGATACCGGCGAGCAGGCGGCCTGGACCGTGCAGCTCACCGAATCGAGCGAGCAGTCGCCGCAGCACCCGTTGCCGGCGGGCAATCCGCTCACCCAGCACCCGCCGGCCGGCGCCCGCACTGCGCCCGCCGCCCCGACCCCGCTCAACCCGTCCGGAAATCAAAGCCGATGAGGCGACAGCGGCGCACCAAGGTGGTGGCGACGCTGGGGCCGGCCTCTTCCGAGCACGCCGTGATCGGCCGCCTGTTCGCCGCCGGCGCCGACGTCTTCCGCATCAACATGAGTCATACCGCGCACGACAAGATGCGCGAGCTGGTGACGACGATCCGCGCGGTGGAAGCCGAGTGCAATCGGCCGATCGGCATCCTGGTGGATCTGCAGGGACCGAAGCTGCGGCTTGGCAGCTTCAAGAACGACTCCGCCGAGATCGTCACCGGCGCCGACTTCATCCTCGACACCGAGCCGGCGCCGGGCGACGCGACGCGCGTGCAGCTGCCGCATGTGGAAATCTTCGCCGCCATCAAGCCGGGCGATACGCTCCTGATCGACGACGGCAAGCTCCGCCTCGTTACGACCGAAGCCGGGCCGCAGCGCATCGTCGCCCGCGTCGAGGTCGGCGGCAAAGTGTCGAACCGCAAAGGCGTCAGCCTGCCGGACACCGTGGTGCCGCTCGCCGCGCTGGCGCCGAAGGATATCGCCGACCTGGAAGCGGCGCTGGATGCCGGCGTCGACTGGGTGGCGCTGTCGTTCATCCAGCGCCCGGAAGACGTCGCCGAGGCGAAAAAGATCACCCGCGGACGCGCCGCGGTGATGGCCAAGATCGAGAAGCCGCAGGCGGTGGCGCGGCTCGCCGACATCCTCGATCTCGCCGACGGACTGATGGTGGCGCGCGGCGATCTCGGCGTCGAGATGCCGCTGGAAAAGGTGCCCGGCGTGCAGAAGGAAATGACGCGCGCCTGCCGCCAAGCCGGCAAGCCGGTCATCGTCGCCACGCAGATGCTGGAATCGATGATCGCGAGCCCGGTGCCGACGCGCGCCGAAGTCTCCGACGTCGCCACCGCCATCTTCGACGGCGCCGACGCGGTCATGCTGTCGGCGGAATCGGCGGCCGGCCGCTACCCGGTCGAAGCGGTGGCGACCATGAACCGCATCGCCGAGGAGGTCGAGAGTAACGAGGCGATGTACCTGCCGTCGCTCCACGTCTTGCACACAGAGCCCGAAGCGACCGGCCCCGACGCCATCGCCGCGGCGGCGCGGCAGGTGGCGGAAACGCTCGACCTCGCGGCCATCGTTTGCTGGACCTCGTCCGGCGCGACCGGTATGCGCGTCTCGCGCGGGCGGCCGAAGCCGCCGATCGTCGCCATTTCGCCGATCGTCGCCACGGGGCGGAAATTGTCGCTGGTCTGGGGCGTGCACTGCGTGGTCGCCGAGGATGCCCGCGATCAGGACGACATGATCGAGCGCGCCTGTCAGATCGCTTTCAAGGAAGGCTTCGCCAAGGCCGGTGAGCGCGTCATCGTCGTTGCCGGGGTGCCGCTCGGCACGCCCGGCGCCACCAACATGATCCGCATCGCCTTCGTCGGATCGCTGGCGGCCGGCGAAGCGTGATCACAGGCGGCATTCGCGAGCAACCATCGAAGCGATCTCCGCTCAGCGAATGCGCTGTTTGAACGCTTCAAGGCTATCCAGTTCCACGCCGTTCTTCCGGTGACCCGAGCTCTCGTGGTAGATGCTCGCGTACATGTCGCAGCTCTGGCAGACCGCCGGAAAAACGCCCTTCTGCTGCTGTTCGATCAAGGCCATGTAGCGCGGATTTCGGCTCGAGATGAGACCCCGGAGCGGCGTCTCGTTAAGGTCGCCGAGCCGCAAGGTTGCATTCGCGTCACGACAGGCGCAACCGTTGACAATGCCGGTCGCCATGATCTGCACCGTCGTGAACAGTCTCACGCAGGCTCCGTTCTTAAAGAAAAGGTTGGGTCCGGCGATCTCGATCGGCAAACCGCGCACATCCTCGTTGGTAACGAATCCGCCCAGTTGTTATAGACGCCTTTTTGCACCTTCACGGTAATTCCTGCCGTCCGCGCACGGTCGAGCAGACGGGTGATTTCGCTGTCGCGGCCGCGTAGCGACGCCACTCCCGGATGTACGGTAAAAAAAGTCCACAGGAATCTTGCGGCGGCAGAAGGGTTTCAAGATTGTAGACGAGTCTTCTATACACCTTTTCAGTCGACTGGGTTATGTCGACGAATGTCTTCGCGTCATGTCCGTAGATGCTGATCGCGAAGCCGGAGAGCTTGCGCAGATCAAACAGGCGTTTAATGTCCCGCGCCCGCGGAAATGGTGAAATTGGTGTGAAAGCCGTAGCTCTCGACGGCCGGCATACTCTCGAGATGTTCCAGCCCTGAAGATGCCGCGATCCATGAAAACGTCGCCGGTGCAGGGCGTGAGATCGAAGTGCCGATAGCCCATGTCGATAGCCTGGCCGACACAGCTCCGGAAGAACTCGTCCTTCATCGTCACTTTTGCGCTGCTTTTCTTGACATAAGCGCAAAATCGGCATTCGAGATTACATAGGCTCGAGGTCTCGATGGAGAGAGTAGGAACACCTTTGGGAATGAACTCTCTTCCGCGCGCCCGATTGATATTGATGGTGACCGCGTTCTTAAAGTTGCGAACCGATTTAATGGCAAGGGCGGGGGTCTTCATCGCGTTCACGAAGTTGGCTCCAGCCTCAGCGAGGGCTCCGGTGGCATTCACCGCATTTCTTATCACAATTTGGCGGGACGCTGCTAACGTTTCCGAGCACTGGCACGCCGGTCCGGCCGCGGTTGGCCGCTTCTGCCCGAGGGCGCGGACAACGTGCCGTTTGCCATCACGCATCACGCAGCATCAGCTCAGAGCGATTCGCCCTTGAGCCAGCGCGCGCCGCGGGCATAGAGGCGCTCCAGCTCCGGGCCTTCGATGCCGGGCATATCGGTTTTGACCTGGTAGCCGATCTTGGTCTGCAGATAGGCAAGATGGCGGTAGCCCTCCGGGAAGCGCGCCAGCAGATCCCGGTCGAGCACGAGCTTGGCCGCCGGATCGACCGGGTCGAGCCGGTCCTTCTCGTAGATCGGCTGGCGCAGCACCAGGCCCCAGCGGTTCTTGCGTTTTTCGAAGAAGTCGTAAAAGCGGCCGCTGCAGACCACGTCGCAGATGACGCCCTCGACCGGCGCGCGCTGCGAGATCGTCATCTTGGTCTGCGCGATCGCGCGCTGGCCGGCGACGTCGATCGAACTGCCGCCGAGAAAATGCAGGATGCGCACGCCGCGCGTCCAGCCCTCATCATTGACCTTGATGAAGTCTTCGAAGCCGCCCTGGAACCAGGTCGCCATCATGCGGCCGTCGGCGTGCCAGACGGTGCGGAAGCGATCCCACAGCCGCGCATCGCGCCACACCGCCCAGTTTTCCACCAGGTCGCGGATGGCTCGCTGTTCGGCGGCGACATCGGCCATGGCACGCTTCCGGCCGGCTTGCGCGCTAGGCGGCGACGGTCCGGCGGATGCCGTCCACCGACTCGATCTCAGTCAGCGCGCCCCGCCGCAGCATATAGTTCACATGCGCCAGCACCTCGCTGAACGCAAAACCCATCTGGTGCGGATCGAGCCGGCGTGTGAACACGAAGGGGACCAGCTCGGCGGCGGATCGCGGCGCCGTGCGGCAGGCGCTGAGGATCAGGTCGCAGCGCGCGTGGTGGTGCGCGATCAACTCGTCGATGCGCGTGTGCAGCCCGTTGAACGGCAGATTGTGCCCCGGCAGCACCAGCACATCCGCGGCGATGGTCTGCTTCAGCGCAGCCAGCGACCGCAAATATTCGCCGAGCGGATCGCCTTCCGGATCGACCGCGGCGACGCTGACATTGGGGGAAATCTTGGCCAGCACCTGGTCGGCCGAGAAAAACAGCTTCTCCGCGCGGCACAGCAGCATGACTTCCTCCGGCGAGTGCCCGCCGCCGGTGAGCACGTCGAAGTCGCGGCCGCCGATGCGCAATACATTGCCGGCGACGACGCGGCGGTAGGTCGGCGGCAGCCCCGACACCAATCGGAGATAGGCATGTCCGCCGGTGACGACGCGCTCGGTGGTCGCGGCATCGAGACCGTGCTCGAGGTAGAAGCGGCGGTAATGCTCGGCTTCGAGCGCGCCGGGATCGAGGTGGAGATTCAGACTGATCAGGTATTCGGTCGCCGACATGTACAGCGGCACGCGAAACCGCTGCAGCAAAAAGCCGACCGCGCCGACGTGATCCGGATGCATGTGGGTGGCGATGATGCGCGTCAGCGGGCGCTCGGCGAGCAAGCCGTCGAGCAGCGGCTGCCAGGCCGCCTGGGTCGCCTTGTTGCCGAGGCCGGTGTCGAGCAGCGCCCAGCCATCGCCGTCATCGATGAAATAGATGTTGACGTGATCGAGCAGGAACGGCAGCGCCAGCCGGGCCCACAGAATACCGGGTGCCACCTCGATCGTCGTACCGGGCGCCGGAGGTACGGTGTGGGCAAAGACGATCGGCGCGGTGGCAAGTCTCTGGATGGCGGGCTTGGTCTGCATCGTGCGGGTTCTCATGATCCTTAGAAACGACGTGTCGTCAATCAAAGCCGTACCCCGGACGCGAAACTTGGTCGCGTGCAGCGGTCCTTATTGTGGAGGTTGGCGACGGCTCACCGCTGTTGCGCAAGATCCGCGCAGCCGGTCCGCAGCCGTCACCGGAAGATCACATCAGATGTCGCGCCCCTCGACCTTCTCGCGCAGCGCCTTCACGACGTCGGGAACATGCTCCAGGTGGGGATCGATCGCGAGCGCCTTACGATAGGCTTCGAGCGCATGTTTGTCGTCGCCGATCTCTTGCAGGATGAGCCCGAGGCCGGACAAGGCGCCGAAATGGCGCGGCTCGCGCGTCAGCACCTCGCGAATGTCGGCGAGCGCCCGCCCGTAATCGTTCTGCATGTAATAGATCGTGGCGCGGCGATTCCAAGCTTCGACATAGTCGGGCTTGATCGCAATGATGGCGTCGAGGAGCTTGACGGCGAGATCGTAATCCTTGGCGTCGGCCGCCGCCTTCACCCGGCCCATCAGCAAATTGCAAGTGTCGCTGCCGGACACCATCCATACCGCCCAGATGCGATCCTCGATCGCCTTGGCGCTCTCGGCGTCCGGCGCAATCTTCAGCGCGTCGAACAGCGTATCGAGATTGAATGTACGCTCGCCGCGCTCGGACCGCCGCGTATCGCGGGGCAGATCGCTGGGGGGCGTGACCCAGCCGGGGCCGGGCGTGATAGCGGGGCCGGTCTGCGCCAGCGCCGCCGCCGCAGTGAAAGCCGGCGCGAGACAGGCGGCACCGAGAGCCAGAGCGGTGAGGAATCGTAGCTCCATGACGATAGAGTCTAAGCCCCGCACGAGACGCAGCAAGCCCGAAAAATACTCACAGGCGCGTGAACAGGCGGCAGATAGCTGGTGCCGGCGGCCGGCCAGCGGCCTAGTCCTCAGCCTTGCCGGGCCTTGAAGCGCCGATGCGTCTTATTGATGACGTAGACGCGGCCCTTGCGGCGCACGATACGGTTATCGCGGTGGCGGCCGCGGAGCGATTTCAATGAATTGCGGACTTTCATGGGTAATATCCACGCTTTTGCCGGTTGCTTACGGATGCCCTGCCCGCTTGTCAATGACGCCGCACGCGGCCGTTGCGGGGCTAGGCGGATGCGGCTTGCGCGCCCCGGCCGGCAGGTCCGGAAGCTCGGCAAGCGCGCGCCGGTGGGCAAAAAACCCCGCCGAGCCGGTGGATCAGATGGTTCCACGCCTATCCAGTGGACCGGCGATCGGCCGCCGGCAGCAGACCACCGATCCGCCGCGCCTCGCGACGGGAGCGTCGCGCCGGAACCATCGCCGTCCGCCGTTCCGCTTTGCGGTTCTTGAGATAGACGATCCAGTTTTCATAGATGTCGATAGCGGAGCGGCGCCAGGTGTTCTCCAGCGCGGGTTCGAGCGCGGCAAACGGGAAATCGTCCATCAGGCTCACGCGGCGGTCGCCGACGGCGCGGGCGCGAAAATCATTGACCCGCGCGGTTCCAGCGTCGTTGAAATAACCCTCCGGCGCCGCCGGGTAGTGCTGTTGCTTGCCGCGCAGAAAGCGGCCGACGTCGCGGCGGTATTCGCGCGCCAGCGTATCGGTCTCGTATTCCGGATGCCCCTGAAAAAAGACGAATAAAGAACCGCCCTGCTCCTCCCTGACGAAGGCGTCGGCGCCGGCCGCGGTTGATCGGGTAAGAAGGCGATAGCCGCCGGCGGCAAGCGCGCGCTCGGGCAAGTCGTTGTAGCGCGAATGCGGCACGGAGAGCCGCGGCTTCATGCCGGTCGTCAGCGGATGGGCTGACGCAATTTCGCAATCGAAGACGCCGAACTTTTTCTCTTGCAGCGGGCGGCGGGCGATGCCGTCGGCATGAAGAACGGCCGCATGCGCCGCGAGGCACGACCAGATGGTCGACACCGTATTCTGCCGCGCCCAATCGACCAATTTGGCCAGCGTCGCCCAATACGGCTCGTCCTTGAGATTCGCCGCACGCGGCTCGGTGCCGGTTACGATCAGCCCGTCGAGCCGCGTGTCCCACAGCTCGGAAATATCGCGATAGCGCGCGGCGAGCTCCTGCCGGACATGGTCGGCGCGCGGAACATCGGCAATCGAAAACAGCTTGAGGTGGACCACGGCGTTCGACGTCGCTCCGCGGAGCAGATCGAGGAATTGCCGCTCGGTCGTTTCGCAGGCCGCATCGGGCATGTTGTTGACCAGCCCGATAGTCATGTAATTGGCGCCGCGCAGCTCGACGGCTGCACCGGATCGGGCCGTGTCAAGGAGAAGCGGCATAGCGCTGGCGCTCCCAAAACCTATTCGGTCGCAATGAGCGGCGACGCGCGATGCGATTGCGACGCGGCGAGCGCCTGATCGAGATCGGCCAGAATGTCGTCGATATGCTCGATGCCGACGGAAAGCCGGATCATCTCCGGCCGTATCCCAGCCTTTTCCTGTTCTTGCGCCGACATCTGCCGATGCGTGGTCGAGGCCGGGTGGCAGGCGAGGGACTTGGCATCGCCCATATTGACCAGCCGCTTGAACAGCTTGAGCGCGTCGTAGAACGCCTTGCCCGCCTCGAGCTCGCCGACGATGCCGAAGGTCAAGAGCGAGCAAGCGCGGCCGTTGAAATATTTCCGCGCCAAAGCGTGATAGGGACTATCGGCAAAGCCGGCGTAATTGACCCATTCGACCCGCGGATCGCCGCGCAGGAATTCGGCAACGCGCCGCGCATTCTCGACGTGGCGCTCGACGCGCAGCGCCACCGTTTCGATGCCTTGCAGCAGCAGGAAGGCCGACAACGGCGCCAGCACGGCGCCGGTGGTGCGCAGATAGACGCTGCGGCAGCGCCCGATATAGGCGGCCTTGCCGAAATGCTGCGTGTAGATCAGGCCGTGATAGGAGGCGTCGGGCTCGTTGAACATCGGGAAGCGGCGCGCGTGCTGCTGCCACGGGAAGCGGCCGGAGTCGACGATGGCGCCGCCCAGCGTGGTGCCGTGGCCGCCCAGGAATTTCGTCAGCGAATGAACGACGATGTCGGCGCCGCAATCGATCGGCCGCAGCAGGATCGGCGTCGCCACCGTGTTGTCGACGACGAGCGGAACGCCGTGCCGCTTCGCAACCGCCGCGAGCGCCTCGATATCGCAGATGTTTCCCGCCGGATTGCCGACACTCTCGCAGAAGATGCCGCAGGTTTTTTCATCGATCAGCTTTTCGATCGCGTCGGGGGAATCGGATTCGGCAAAGCGGACATTGATGCCCTGGCTCGGCAGAATATGGCCGAACAGCGTATACGTGGTGCCGTAGAGCTGCGGTATCGAGACGATATTGCTGCCTAGCTCGGCGAGGTTGAGCACCGCATAGTTCAGCGCCGCCTGCCCCGAACTCACGCACAGCGCTTCCAGCCCGCCCTCGAGCTCGGCGACGCGGCGCTCGAGTACCGCGGTCGTCGGATTGCTGATGCGGCTGTAGCGATAACCTGGAACCTCGAGGTTGAACAAAGCGGCGCCGTGGTCGGCGCTGTCGAACTCGTAGGCGACGGTCTGGTAGATGGGGACCGCGACAGCCTTGGTCGTCGGCTCGGTTTCATAGCCGCCGTGAACGGCAACCGTGTCGCTTTTCATACTCACCCGCCGCGCAATCTCAACCCTCGCCGATGCTACCCCTATTTGGTTTCTTATCCGTGGCGAATGGGGCAGGCAACGCAACGGCGGGGGATTAGAAGCAAATAACCTTAATTCGCCGCGCGTGCGGTAAATCCCAACATCGGCAGTGCCTTTAGCTAAAATTTTAGCCAGTGTTGAAGCGAAAGATTGACGTTATCAGGCGATCATCGCGACCATGGTTTTAATCGAAACCGAACGCGCGACGCGGGCAGGCCGCGGCAAGGACACGGCGCTACGCGACTGGGTGCGCGCGCTCGAAGCCACCGCGCCGATTGTTGCCAATCCGCATCGGCTCCTTCCCGGCATCATCGAGCAGATGGCGCAAACCAGCGGCGAAGCGCTGGCACTCCTCTCAGCCGGCGAAAGCCTGACCTACCGGGAACTCGCGGCGCGCGCCAACGTGTTCGCGCGCTGGGCGCTCGATCAGGGGCTCGCCAAAGGCGAAACGGTTTGTCTGATGATGCCGAACCGGCCCGAATACCTGGCGATCTGGCTCGGCTTGACGCGCGTCGGCATCGTCGTTGCGCTGATCAACACCAATCTGCGCGGTGTCGCACTCGCCCATTGCATCGACATCGTGGCGCCGAAGCATGTCATCGCCGCCGCAGAATTCGCCGCGGAGGTCCATTCCGCACTGCCACTACGCGCGGCAGCCCCGAAAATTTGGGCCCATGGCGACGGCAGCAGCGGTGAATTCGACCGCATCGACCGCGCCGTCGAGCGATTTGCGGGACATCCGCCGACCGGAGCGGAATGTCGCGACGTGACCATCGCAGATCGGGCGCTCTTGATCTACACCTCCGGCACGACCGGACTGTCCAAGGCCGTCAATGTCAGCCATCGCCGGATCTTGGAATGGAGTCTTTGGTTCGCCGGCCTGATGAATGCCGGCCCCGACGACCGCATGTACGATTGCCTGCCGCTGTATCACAGCGTGGGCGGTGTGGTCGCGACCGGCGCCGTGCTGGTGCGCGGCGGCTCGGTGCTGATCCGCGAGAAATTCTCCGCGCAGCGGTTCTGGGACGATGTCGTCGACGGCGATTGCACGCTGTTGCAGTATATCGGCGAGCTCGCCCGCTACCTGGTCAACGCGCCGAAAAACCCGCGCGAGCGCGCGCATCGCCTGCGCATCTGCTGCGGCAACGGGCTGCGCGCCGACGTCTGGGAGAAATTCCGGCAACGATTCGCCGTTCCGCGCATCCTGGAATTCTATGCGGCGACCGAAGGCAATGTCTCGCTTTACAACGTCGAAGGCCAGGTCGGCGCCATCGGCCGCGTTCCGCCCTTCCTCGCCCATCGCTTCCCGCTGGCGCTGGTGCGAAACGACGCCATCTCCGGCGAACCGGCGCGCGACGCCGACGGCTTGTGCATCCGCTGCGCCACCGGCGAAGTCGGCGAAGCGCTCGGCCGCATCCGCGGCAGCGCGTCTGCCTCGGGCGGCGACTTCGAAGGCTACACCAGCGCCGAGGATTCCGAGCGGAAAATCCTGCGCGACGTGTTCGAACGCGGCGACGCCTGGTACCGCACCGGCGACGTGATGCGCATGGACGCTTCCGGCTTCTGCTATTTCGTCGATCGGATCGGCGATACCTTCCGCTGCAAGGGCGAGAACGTGTCGACCACGGAAGTCGCCGCGGCGATCGCGGCGTTCCCCGGCATCCTCGAGGCGAACGTCTACGGCGTCCGCGTGCCCGGCACCGAAGGCGCCGCCGGCATGGCCGCGATTGTCAGCGAAGGCGCGTTGGATCTTGCGGAATTGCGCAAGCATCTCGCGCGGTTTCTGCCGCCCTACGCGCGCCCGCTCTTCCTGCGCATCACGGACCGCATCGAGGCGACGGCCACCTTCAAGCACACCAAGAACGATCTGAAGCGAGAAGGCTACGATCCGGCGGCAACCAGCGATCCGATTTTCTTTGACGATGCGGCGCGCGGGGCCTTTGTGCCGCTCGACCGCGCGCTCTATCAGCACATTCAGGACGGGAAGGTGCGCCTTTAGGGCGCACGCTCAATGAGCCGTCCATCGGCAAAATCTACCGGCCGGCCGGCAAGATATCCGCGTGTTTTTCGGCGCGATGGACGTCGGAGCTTCGCTCGCTGCCCTTGGCGAAACGATGCCAGGCCACGGCGGGAAGTTCGACAATCGCCGGCAACGGGTCATCGAGGGCAAAGCTCGCAAAGGCCATCGGTTTGTGCAGACCCGCCAGATAGTCGCTCAGTTTAAGAGAGCCGCGCGAAAGCTCCTGATAGGCGGCAACGATATCGCGGCTCGCATGCATCCAGCCCACGCCGGTCCTGGCGCGGCCGGGCGCGACGGTTTGGCCAAGCGCCTGCCGCCAGGCCAAATAAGGAAAATCGGCGCCGGCGAGCGCGCCGATGGCGTTCCAGGTCCAGAAACGCCCGTTGACATCCAGAAGCTTGTACTGCCGGTCGCGCCGGTCGTACTTGAATTCGACCTCGACCACGCCGGTGTAATCGAGCGATTTCAGGAACCGGCAGGCGAGCTCCTCGACCTGATCCTGCTCCACGGTTTCGACGAACGTGCTCGATCGGCCAAACTCGATCGGATGCTGCCGCGTCCGCCGAGCGACCAGCGACACGACGGCTTCGCCGCGGTTCCACAAGCCGGCATAGGAGAATTGCGCCTCGCCGCTGCCGGGGATCCACTCCTGGATGATCACCGCATCGCCGCCGACCAGCGCGGCGGCACGCTGATAAAGCGCGAGCAAGGCGTCGCGGTCTTCCGCCTTCCAGGCCTTGGCCCGGGTGAATTCGTTCAAGCCCTGGCGGTGGGCCGGCTTGAGAATAACCGGGAAGCTGCAATCGAGCCGCTCGGCTTCACGCAAATCGCGCGGGCGAAAGCTCCGCGGGTAATCGATGCCCAGCGCCGCCGCGCGCTGATAGGTGAGGCGCTTGTCGTACATCCACTGCACGGTGTCCCAGCTCGCC